>JAJSZB010000079.1:0-21399 GCA_050613715.1 Streptomyces sp. IBSBF 3018 | reverse complement strand
GTTCGCGGCTCCACCCCCGGCGTCCCGGCATGGCGTCCCGGCATGGCGACCCGGCCCTGGTCCGCCCGAGCGCGCCGCAGGGCGTCGCGGGCGCGGAGTCGTGCGCCGGCGCAGACCGTGGTGGGGCCGCGCGGGGGCGTCATGGGCGGTGGGCGCGGAAGAAGGTGTGGCCGCCGGCGCCCTCGGGGACGAACTCCTCGCGTTCGACGGTGAGGCCGGCCTCCGTGATCCAGCGGCGGTTGGTCGCGGCGTCGGCGTGGCTCCACCACATGGGCGCGCCGCCGCCGAGCCAGTCCTCCTCGACGCCGGTCCACGCGCGGTGGCCCATGGTGGCGGCGAACAGGCCGCCCGGGCGCAGCCAGCCGGCGATCCGGCGCAGCAGCGGCGGCTGCTCCGCCAGCGGGACGTGGATCAGCGCGTAGAAGGAGACGACCGCGTCGAACGACGCGTGCGCGAAGACCGCCTCCACCGCGTCCAGGTGCAGGAACTCGGCCTCGGGCACGTGCCGCCTCGCCCGCCGGACCTGCACCCCGCTGATGTCCACGCCGGTGACCCGCATCCCCGCCGCGGTCAGCCGGCGCGCGACGGGGATGCCGCTGCCGCAGCCCAGGTCGAGCACCCGGCCGCCCGGCGGCACCTCCGCGATCAGCTCGTCCAGCCAGGCGCCGTACTTGTCGTCCCCGTCGTACGCGGCGTCGTAGCGCGCCGACACCGCGTCGTACCCGCGCCGGACGACATCCCGGCGGTCCTCGGCGGAGCCACCGCTGCCCCCGGTCTCCCGGCTGCTTCGGCCGGCCCGGCCCTCCCGGCTGTCCTCGGCGGTCATGCCGGCCGACGCTAGCGCCGTGGACGCACGCCCCGCGAGCCGTTTTCCCGCACGCGGCACACCGCGCGTCCCACGGCGCGGCGGGCGTGCCGGGCCGGCCGCCGGGGCCCGCAGCGGTGGCAGCGTCCGGCGCGGGCTGCTTCGCTGGAGGGGACGCAGTACGACGCCGCAGGGATCGAGGCTCGGCCATGGACGCGACGGACCGCACGGACGGCAGGAACGCGATGTACGGGAACGGGGAGGCGCACCGCCGGGTCAGGGAGCTGCGCGAGCGGACCCGGCGGCTGGAGGCGGACGCCGAGCGCGCCGCCGACCCGGGCGAGCGCAGGCGCCTGCGGCAGGAGGCGGGGCGGCTGGAGTCCGAGTGCGAGCAGGAGAGCATGATGGCCGCCGGGGACATCTACCCCACCGAGTGAACCCGCCCCGAGCGCGCCGCGCCCCACGGCCGCGGACGTGCCGGGGCGCCGGACGTGAGGGACGTGAGGGAGAGCCATGGCCACGACGGTCGCGGACGTCATGATCGCCACCCTGAAGGCGTCGGGGGTGCGCCGCGTCTACGGACTGCCCGGCGACTCGCTCAACGGCTTCACCGACGCCATGCGCCGCGACGGCGAGGTGACCTGGGCGCACGTGCGGCACGAGGAGGCCGCCGCGTTCGCCGCCGCGGGCGAGGCCGGCACCACCGGCGCCCTGGCCGTCGCCGCCGGAAGCTGCGGCCCCGGCAACCTGCACCTGATCAACGGCCTGTTCGACGCGCAGCGCAGCCGCGTCCCGGTGCTGGCGATCGCCGCGCACATCCCGCGGGTCGAGATCGGCGGCGGCTACTTCCAGGAGACGCACCCGCAGGAGCTGTTCCGCGAGTGCAGCGTCTACAGCGAGATGGCCTCGGTGCCGGAACAGGTGCCCAGGCTGCTGGAGATCGCCATGCGCGCCGCGCTGGAGCGCAGCGGCGTCGCGGTCCTCGTGGTGCCCGGCGAACTGTTCCTGGCGCCCGCGCCCGCCGGCGCGAAGCCGCACCGCGTGGTCAGGGCCGCCTCCCACGTCCGCCCCGCCGACGCGGAACTGGACCGCGCGGCCGCGGTGCTGGACCGCGCCGAGCGCGTCACCGTCCTGGCCGGCGCCGGCTGCGAGGGCGCGCACGCGGAGACGATGGCGCTCGCCGACGCGCTGAAGGCGCCGATCGTGCACTCGCTGCGCGGCAAGGAGTTCCTCGGCTACGACAACCCGTACGACGTCGGGCTGACCGGGCTGATCGGCTACAGCTCCGGCTACCGCGCGATGGAGCACTGCGACGCGCTGCTGATGCTCGGCACCGACTTCCCGTACCGGCAGTTCTACCCGGAGAGCGCGCCGGTGGTGCAGGTCGACGTGCGCGGCGAGCAGATCGGGCGGCGGGTCGCGGTGGAGGTGCCGCTGGTCGGCACGGTCAAGGACACCGCCGCGGCGCTGCTGCCGAGGCTGCGGCCGCGCACCGACACCGCGCACCTGGACCGGATGACCGCGCACTACGGCCGGGTGCGGGCACGGCTGGACCGGCTGGCCGAGCAGAAGCCGTCCGGCTCCCCGGTGCACCCGCAGTACGTGGCCGCCGCCGTCGACCGGCTGGCCGCCCAGGACACGGCGTTCACCGCGGACGTGGGCACCCCGACGGTGTGGGCGGCCCGCTACCTGACCATGAACGGCCGGCGCCGGCTCACCGGATCGTTCAACCACGGGACGATGGCCAACGCGCTGCCGCAGGCGATCGGCGTCCAGGCCGCGCACCCGGGCCGCCAGGTGGTCGCGCTGTGCGGGGACGGCGGGCTCGCCATGCTGCTCGGCGAGCTGCTGACGCTGCGCCAGCTCGACCTGCCGGTCAAGGCCGTGGTCTTCGACAACGGCTCGCTGTCGTTCGTCGAGCTGGAGATGAAGGCCGCGGGCTTCGTCAACTACGGCACCGGTCTCGACAACCCCGACCTGGCCGCGGTGGCCCGCGCGGCCGGGCTCTTCGGCGCCCGCGTCGAGCGCGCCGAGCAGCTGGACGACGCGCTCGCCGGGGCCTTCGCGCACGACGGCCCCGCGGTGGTCGTGGTCCGCACCGCGCGGCACGAGCTGTCCATGCCGCCGAAGATCACGTACGAGCAGCTCAAGGGCTTCACCCTCTACGCCACCCGCACCATCCTGTCCGGCGGCGCCGACGAGATCGTGGAGCTGGCCCGGACGAACCTGCGCGACCTCGCCCGCGAGTGACCGCCGGCGGGCCCCCGGCAGGGCCCGGCGGGCCCAGGTGGGCCGAGGACTCCCCGGCCCACCGGACGGACCTCGGCGGCGCGGCGACCCGCGCGCCGCGCCGTCCTGCCTCAGCGGCAGAGCGACTCGCGGACCGTGCCGCCGACGACGGCGCACCACGTGCTCGCGTCGACCTTGCCGTGCGGGGTCAGACCGTGCAGGCGCTGCATGTCCTGCACCGCCTTCATGGTGCCGTGGTCGTACTCGCCGGTGACCGAGACGGTGTCGGCGTAGCCCTTGATGCGCAGGATGTACTGCACGGCCTCGACGGGCAGCCCGGTGGCGTGCTTGTCCAGCGAGGGGGCGAGCGCCTCCCAGGTCGCGGTGTCGAAGGTCGCGTCCGCGGTGACCGGGATGCCGTGCGCGGTCTGGAAGTCGGCGACGATGCCGTTCATGTCGGTGCCGAACACGCCGTCGACCGCCAGTTCGGTGTAGCCGGCGTCCACCAGCAGGTACTGCGCGACCTGCACCACCTGGCTGTCCACGAACCGCCAGATGTCCGGCCAGCGGCGGGCCGGCGCGGCCGACGCGTCCACGCCCATGGCCCGCAGCACCCGTGAGCGCACCTGCGGGAACAGCGCGTAGAAGGCGATGCCGGGGCAGTCGGTGCCCAGCCGGAAGTCCCAGTGCCCGAAGATGTCCCAGGCGTTGAGGCGGAACTGCCGGCAAACCGCCACGCACAGCTCGACCAGCGAGTCCAGCAGGGCCGCCGGCGGGGTCTCGGTGATGTACGTGCCCTCGTTCTCGATGCCGATGGCGTTGCCGTTCTCGCCCGGACAGTGGGCGGCGACGACCTGGTGTCCGCCCGCGTCCAGCGTCTCCAGGCTGCGGTGCCGGCCCTCCAGCACGTAGCCGCCGCGGCTGACCGTGAAGTGCTGGCCGGTGTCCGCCCAGCCGTTGGTGTCCATGTGCAGGTCCTGGCAGTCCCTGGCCAGTTGCAGCGCGTGCTCGCGCGAGTAGTCGGTGACGTTCGGGAACGCCATGTGGTGCAGGATGATCTTGTTGGTGGTGTTGCCGGTGATCTGGATCGGGCTGGACGGGGGTCTGGCGCCCCAGGCGTCGCAGTCGATGATCCAGGGGAACTCCGGCGAGGGCGCGGCGTCCGCGGCGCCGGGGAAGGCGAGTTCGGCGCCGACGACCGCGGCGACCGCCCCGCCCAGGCCGGCTTTGAACAGGGTGCGGCGGTCGACCTCGTGCTCATGGATGGCCATGCGTACTCCGCTGAGATCGTGGCAGCTTCTTCCGGCCACCACTGGGCAGGGGAAGGATATTTCCAGGAGTTGACGCAGAGCCAGAAGCTTTTCAAGATCATCGCGGTGGGATGCGGGGACCGCCTGACGCCGTGTGAGGGGTCCGCGGCCGGCGCCGGTGGGGGCTCCTTGACAGGTGGACGATGCAGGCATCTGATGGCGCCATGGAACTGGGCCTTCACCTGGCAGACATGACCTTCCCCGGCGGCGCGGCCACGCTCGGGCGCGATCTCGCGGCCGCCGCCACCTCCGCGGAGGAAGCCGGCTTCACCCGCGTCTCCGTCATGGACCACCTGTGGCAGATCGAGGTGGTGGGTCCGCCCGAGCACGAGATGCTGGAGGCGTACACCACCCTCGCCTACCTGGCCGCCGTCACCGAACGGGTGGAACTCCTGGCGTGGGTCACCGCGCCGGTCTACCGCTACCCGGGCGTGCTGGCCAAGACCGTCACCACGCTCGACGTGCTCTCCGGCGGCCGCGCCATGCTCGGCATCGGCGCCGCGTGGTTCGAGGCGGAGGCCAACGGCCTCGGCATCCCCTTCCCGCCGGTCGCCGAGCGGTTCGAACGGCTGGAGGAGACACTGCAGATCTGCCTGCAGATGTGGGACGAGAAGAACGAGGGCCCCTACGAGGGCGCCCACTACCGGCTCGGACGCACCCTCAACTCCCCGCAGTCGCTGCGCCGTCCGCACCCGCCGATCCTCATCGGGGGCGGCGGCGAGAAGAAGACGCTGCGGATGGTCGCCCAGTACGCGCAGGCGTGCAACCTGTTCGCCGGCCCCGAACTGCCGCACAAGCTGGACGTGTTGCGCGAGCACTGCGCCACGCTGGGCCGGGACTACGACGAGATCGAGAAGACGGTCATGACGACCCTCGACCCGGGTGAGAACGGCGAGAACGCCGACGCGCTGCTGGAGCAGCTCGGCGCGCTGGCGGCGCTCGGCATCACCCACGTCCAGGGCCGCGTCCCCGACGCCGCCCGGCCCGGCAGGTTCGACGTCTTCGCCGAGCGGATCGTCCCGGAGGCCGCGCGTCTGTGATCCCGCGGGCCGCGCCGCCCGCGACCCCGGCGGGCGGCCACGCGCCCGCGGCTTCCGCGAAAGAGAGGTAAGCCTCACCTGACTACACTCGTGTAGACAGCGGTGTTCCGGTGTGATTAAGGTGTGCCTTCGCTAACCAAGGCAAGGCACACCGAACCCGCACGAACACCGCGAGGAGCAGCACCGCATGTGGGACGACGCGTTCCCGAGCTTCCTGATCGGGCTCAGGGAAGGGCTCGAGGCCGGGCTCGTCGTCTCCATCCTGGTCGCGACCCTGGTACGGGCCGACGCCAGGTCGCGGCTGCCGCAGGTGTGGACGGGCGTGCTGGCGGCCGTCGCGCTGTCGATGAGCTTCGGCGCCGTGCTCACCTTCACGGCGGCGAACCTCTCCACCACCGCCCAGGAGTCGTTCAGCGGCGCGCTCGGCGTCGTCGCGGTCGCTTTCGTGACCGCGATGGTCTTCTGGATGCGGCGCTCGGCCCGCAACCTGTCGGGGGAGATCCGGCAGAGGGTCACCGCGGCGCTGGCCATGGGCGGCGGCATGCTGGTGCTCACCTCCTTCCTCGCGGTCGGCCGCGAGGGCCTGGAGACCGCGCTGTTCCTGTGGACCACCGGGCGGGCCGCGGGGGAGTCCTCGGGGCCGCTGCTCGGCGCGGCGATCGGCCTGGTGCTGTCCGCGGGCCTGTGCTGGGGCCTGTACCGCAGGGTGCTGAAGATCAACCTGACCCGTTTCTTCACCGTCACGGGCGTGGTCCTGATCGTCATCGCCGCGGGCGTCCTCGGCTACGGCCTGCGCGACCTCCAGGAGGGCGGCGCACTGCCGGGCCGGACGGCGTACGCCTTCGACCTCGGCTCCAGCATCGACGCCGGCTCCTGGTACGCCGCGCTGGTCCAGGGCGTGCTCAACCTCACGCCGACGATGACCTGGCTCCAGGTCTGCGCGTACGCGGTCTACCTCGCCGTGGTGATGACGCTGTTCGTCCGCGGCGTCAGGTCCCCGCAGCCGAAGGCGCAGCCGCAGCGGCAGCCGGAGCCGACGTCCGGGGCGGAGTCCCCGCAGCCGCAGGCGCAGGCAGAGCCGGAACCGCAGCCCGCATCCGAGCCGCAGCCCGAGTCCCAGCTGAAGCCCGAGCCCACGCCGAAGCCCGAGCCCGAGCCCGGGCCGCGGCCGCGGCGGCTGCGTCCGGTGTGGGCGGTGCCGGCCGCCGTCGTCGCCGTGCCCGCGCTGATCGCCGGCCTGGTCGTCGCGTTCAGCAACGGAAAGCCGGCCGCCGACCAGACCGTGGCGGTCTCCGAGACCGACTGCGGCAAGGGCTTCAGCGCCCCCGCGCCCGGCCGGCAGACCTTCCGCATGCACAACACCGGCAACAAGGCGTCCGAGGTCTATCTGATCGACCCGGCGAGCAACGCGGTCTACGGCGAGATCGAGGGCCTCGCCCCCGGCACCACCCGCGACCTGGTCGCCAGCGTCGGCAGCGGCACGTACGCCTGGCGCTGCGTGCCCACCGGCGGCAGGGCCGTCACCTCCGCGTCCGTACGGGTCAGCGGCACCAGCTCCACCAAGCCGGTGCTGCCGCTGGCCGAGTCCGAACTGCGGCCGCCGCTCGCGGCCTACCGGCGGTACGTGGACCACGGGCTGGCCGCGCTCCAGGGGCAGACCGCGCGGCTGCGGGCCGACCTCGCGGCGGGGAACACCCGCGCGGCCCGCGCGGACTGGCTCACCGCGCACCTCACGTACTCCTCGCTCGGCGCGGCCTACGGCACCTTCGCCGACTACGACAGCCGGATCGACGGCCGCAAGGACGGACTGCCCGGCGGCGCCGACGACCCGGCGTTCACCGGCTTCCACCGGATCGAGCACGGGCTGTGGCACGGCGCGCCCGCCGCCGCGCTGCTGCCGTACGCCGACCGGCTGGCGAGCGACGTGACCGGGCTGCGCAAGGCGTTCCCCACGCAGGACTTCGACCCCTCGGACCTGCCGCTGCGCAGCCACGAGATCCTGGAGAACACCCTGCAGTTCGAGCTGACCGGCGACACCGACGAGGGAAGCGGCAGCAATCTCGCCACGGCCGACGCCAACCTGGCCGGCACGCGTGAACTCCTCACCGTGCTGCGCCCGTTGATCACCGCGCGCGCCCCGGGCCGGCTCCCCGCCGTCGACGCGGACATCGCCCGGCTCCAGGCGCTGCTGGACGCCGCGCACAAGGGCGCGGCCTGGACGCCCGTCGACAGGCTGGACCCGATCGCCCGCGCGAGGATCAACGGCGCCACCGGCCAGCTGCTTGAGGACCTCGCGCCGATCCCGGACCTGCTGGAGATCCGGAAGTCCGCCTGATGACTCGCCTCAGCCGCCTCAGCCGCCTCAGCCGCCTCAGCCGCCTCAGGCCCGGCGTCCCCGAGCCCGCGCCCGCCGCCCCGCGCACCGACCGCCCCGCACCGAAGGGAAACCGCTGATGTCCGCCGACCTCCCCCGTACCGAGGGCCACGGCCGACCGGCCGCGCAGGGGCAGCAGGGGCCGCAGGGGCAGCAGACGTCGCAGGGCACCTGCCCGGTCGGCGCGGGCCGCCGCTCCTTCGTGCGGACGGCGCTCGGCGCGGGCGCCGCGGCCACCGCGCTGGCCGGCGGCGGCTTCGCGCTCGCCGAGACCGCCGGCGGCTCCACCGCGCAGGCCTCCGACGACGCCGGGCGCGGGCAGGCCTCGGCGGTCGCGTTCCACGGCGCGCACCAGGCCGGCGTGATCACCCCGGCTCCCGCCGCCGCGACCTTCGTCTCGTTCGAGGTCATCGCGGACAACAGGGCGGAACTGGCCGACCTGCTGCGCACGCTGACCGAGCGGGCCCGCTTCCTCACCGCGGGCGGCGCCCCCGCCGACCTCGGCGTCGGCGCGCCGCCCTCCGACAACGGCATCCTCGGCCCGGTGGTGCCCGCCGACGCGCTGACCGTGACCGTCGGCGTCGGCGCCTCCCTGTTCGACGACCGCTACGGGCTGGCCGCCGCCCGCCCGCGCCGGCTCGCCCCGATGCGCACCTTCCCCAACGACGACCTGCGCGCCGCCGAGTGCCACGGCGACCTGAGCCTGCAGATCTGCGCCGGCAGCACCGACACCGTGCTGCACGCGCTGCGCGACATCACCCGGCACACCCGCGGCGGCATGCAGATCAAGTGGCGGATCGACGGCTTCCAGAACGCCCCGCGCCCGGCCGGCGCGCAGCGCAACCTGCTCGGCTTCAAGGACGGCATCGCCAACCCCGACGTCACCTCGGCCCGCGAGACCGACCGGCTGATCTGGGTGACCGACGGCCGGGGCGAGCCGGCCTGGGCCACCGGCGGCAGCTACCAGGTCATCAGGATCATCCGCATGCTGGTGGAGTTCTGGGACCGGGTGTCGCTGACCGAGCAGGAGAAGATGTTCGGCCGCCGCAAGGACACCGGCGCGCCGCTGGACGGCGCCCTGGAGACCGACGCGCCGCAGTACGCCAAGGACCCGCACGGCGACGCGATCCCGCTGGACGCGCACATCCGACTGGCCAACCCGCGCACCGCGAAGACCGACGACTCGCGGCTGCTGCGCCGCGGCTACAACTACGACCGCGGCGTGGACGCGGTCGGCAACCTCGACATGGGCCTGGTCTTCTGCTGCTACCAGCAGGACGTGCTGCGGCAGTTCGAGGCGGTGCAGACCCGGCTGATCGACGAGCCGCTGGTCGACTACATCTCGCCGACCGGCGGCGGCTACTTCTTCGTCCTGCCCGGCGTGCGCGACGACCGCGACTACCTGGGCCGCGGCCTGCTCGCATCCGTCTGAGCCCCCGCGCTTTCTGACCCTCCGTCAAAGGTTGGAGACGGCATTCCGGTTGTGCTGCGGTGCGCCCACAACTGCGTTCAAGAAGTGAAGGCGTGGCGGCGTCGGACCGCGCCGCGCAAACGGAGCGCCGTCCGGTGCCGCGCATGGTGGTACAGACCTTGACCGCGCCCCTGAAGGCGAGTTCAATCACACCCGCACCACGGGTCCACGGCCCGCTGGAGCGCTCGCGGACTCCGTCGAGGCCGGTTCCGGTACTCCCCCCACGGAAGGACGTGCGTCCATGTTCCGAAGCCCGAACTCGCGAAGTCCCCATCTCCCGGCCGCCCCACGAGGCCGGGGCGGCGGCCGGCGGCGGCGCACGGCGTATCTCGCCGTGTCCGCGCTGGTCGCCTCCGGTGCGTACCTGGCCGCCGCGGGAGCGCCCGCCGCCGACGCGCAGGCCCGCACCGACGCCGCCGCCTCCTGCCCCTGGGTGCACTCGACCGCGCCGGTCGCCCAGCGCGTCGCGCAGGTGCTCGGCCAGATGACCACCGCCCAGAAGGTGTCGCTCGCCACCGGCTCCGGCGGATCGAGCTACGTCGGCTTCACCCCGGCGATCCCCTCGCTGTGCATCCCCGCGATGACGCTGGAGGACGGCCCGGCCGGCGTCGCCGACGGCATGACCGGCGTCACCCAACTGCCCGCCCCCGTCAGCCTCGCCGCCACCTGGGACACCGCCGCCGAGCAGAGCTACGGCAGGATCATCGGCGAGGAGCAGGCCGCCAAGGGGACCGTCGTCGACCTCGGCCCGACCATCAACATCGACCGCGACCCGCGCTGGGGCCGCGCCTTCGAGTCCGTCGGCGAGGACCCGTACCTCAACGGGCAGCTGGGCGCGGCGAACATCCGCGGCGTCCAGTCCACCGGTGTGATGGCCCAGGTCAAGCACCTGGCGGTGTACAACCAGGAGACCAACCGCAACACCCCCTCGGACAACGCGGTGATCGGCGACAAGGCCCTCCAGGAGATCTACCTCCCGGCCTTCCGCGCCTCGGTGCAACAGGGCGCCGCCTCCTCGGTGATGTGCTCCTACAGCACGGTCAACGGCACCTACGCCTGCCAGAACCCGGCGCTGCTGACCACCGCGCTGCGCGGCCGGTTCGGCTTCCAGGGCTTCGTCACCTCCGACTGGGGCGCCACCCACGCGACCGCGGCCTCCGCCAATGCGGGCCTGGACCAGGACATGCCGGGCAACGACGGCTACTACGGCACGGCGCTCACCAACGCGGTGAACTCCGGCCAGGTCACCCAGGCCACGCTGGACACGATGACCGGCCGCATCCTCACCGAGATGTTCGCCTTCGGCCTCTTCGACAAGGCGCCGAGCGGCTCGCCGGGACAGAGCGCCACCACCGCCGAGCACCAGGCCACCGCGACGAAGCTCGCCGCCGAGGGCACCGTCCTGCTGAAGAACAGCGGCGGCGTGCTGCCGCTGGGCTCCGCCGACACCTCCGTCGCGGTCATCGGCGCGGACGCCTCGACCAGCCCGCAGACCGCAGGCGGCGGCAGCGCGGCCGTCAACTCCAGCGGCACCGTCACCCCGCTGCAGGGCATCACCGCCCGCGCCGGCAGCGGCACCACGGTCCGCTACGACAGCGGCTCCAGCACCTCGTCGGCCGCCTCGCTGGCCGCGTCCTCCTCGGTCGCGGTGGTCTTCGTCAGCGACTTCGAGAGCGAGGGCAGCGACCTCGGCGGCATCGACCTGTCCTCGTCCGCGAACAGCCTCGTCTCCGCGGTCGCCGCCGCCAACCCGAACACGGTGGTGGTGCTCAACACCGGCTCCGCGGTGACCATGCCGTGGCTGAACTCGGTCAAGGGCGTGCTGGAGGCGTGGTACCCGGGCCAGGGCGACGGCACCGCGATCGCCTCGCTGCTGTTCGGCGACACCAACCCCTCCGGCCACCTCCCGGTGACCTTCCCCGCCTCGCTGTCGCAGGTCCCCGCGCACACCGCGCAGCAGTGGCCCGGCACCGGCGGCACCGTCCAGTACAGCGAGGGCGTCGGCGTCGGCTACCGCGGCTACGACGCCTCCGGGCTCACCCCGCTCTTCCCGTTCGGCCACGGGCTGTCCTACACCTCGTTCGGCTTCAGCGACCTGCACATCGGCGCCCTGTCGGCGGGCGGCGCGGCCACCGTGACCGCCACCGTCACCAACACCGGCACCCGGGCCGGCGCGGACGTCGCGCAGCTGTACGTCACCCAGCCCGCCGCGTCCGGTGAACCGCCGCGCCAGCTGGAGGGGTTCGCCCGCGTCGACCTCCAGCCGGGCGCGCACACCACGGTCTCCTTCCCGCTCACCCAGGACCGGCTGTCGTACTGGAACACCTCGGCCGGCGGCTGGGCCACCAGCACCGGCGACTACGGCATAGCGGTCGGCGACAGCGACGGCCACCTGCCGCTGACCGGGACCCTCACGGTCACCGCCGCGCAGCTCGGCACGCCGCTCACCGTCACCGCGCCCGGCCCGCAGGAGGGCCTGACCGGCGCCGCGGTCTCGCTGAAGATCGCCGCGCAGGACACCACCGCGGGCCAGACGCCGGTCTTCAGCGCGACCGGACTGCCGGCCGGCCTCACCATCTCCGCCGCCGGGCAGATCACCGGCACCCCGACGCAGGCAGGCACCACCACCGTCGACGTCACCGCGCACGACGGCGCGGGCGCGCAGTCCACGGTGTCCTTCGTCTGGACGGTGGTGCCCGCGGACGCGCAGCTCGCCGGGCCGGTGGTCGGCTACCAGGGGCTCTGCCTGGACGTGGCCGGCGCGAACAGCGCGGACCGCACCAAGGTCGACGTCTACACCTGCAACGGCACCTCGGCCCAGCAGTGGACGCTCGGCGCCGACCAGACGCTGCGCGCGCTCGGCAAGTGCCTGGACGTGAACGGCGCGGGCACCGCGAACGGGACCCTGGTGCAGCTCTACACCTGCAACGGCACCGGCGCGCAGGTCTGGCAGCACCGCAGCGACGGATCGCTGTTCAACCCCAACTCCGGGAGGTGCCTCGACGACACCGGCTCGTCGACGACCCCCGGCACGCAGGTGCAGATCTGGGACTGCACGGGCGCCGCCAACCAGAAGTGGACCACGAGCTGATCACGACCCGACCCGTGCACGCCCCGGGCCGCTCCCTGAGCTGACCCGTTCACGGGCAGGTCCGGCCGGCCCCCGCGCCCCCATGGCAGACAGGCCCGGTGCCCCCGCGCACCGGGCCTGTCTGTCGTACCGGACCGCACGTCCGGGCCGCGCGCGTACGGGCGGGCGGGCGTACGGGCCGGGGCGCGGGGGATCAGTGCTCGGTGAGCGTGGGCCGCACGCCCGTCACGCAGCACACCGCGAAGTACAGCAGGATCGGGTGCGTGTACGGCACCGGCGGTTCACGACGCACTCCCGGCGCGGTCGTGCCGTCCGGTCCGCACGCCCCGTCCGGCCCGTACGCCCCGTCAGGCTCCACGGAATCCGCGGGCGCCAGCACCGCGGCATTCGCCCGGTAGCGCACCTGCGGCGGCCACGCCACGCCGATGTCCGAGCCGGAGGGGACGATCCACGACCAGCGGTCGCCGTGCACCAGCACGCTGCCGGAGGCCGCCAGGCAGCCCAGGACGCGCATCCCGTGCTCGGCGGAGGTCTCCACCACATCGCACGCGGCTCCGGCGGGGAATCCCGGTGGTACCGGGACACGGATCATCCTCCGGCGCGCCGAGCGGCCGTGCGTCCCTTGTCCCCTGGACGGCTCAGCCGGCGCCCCGCGTCCGGTCAGTGATAGCGGGGTCATGGAAGTCGCCTCTCTCCGCGGCGGTCGGTCATGGCGCCGCGGGGCGGTTCGTGCTCGATGTGAGGGATGTGTGCTGGGTGTGCTGGACGGTACGGGTGTGCTTGAGTGGGCGGTGCCTGTGAGAGAAGTGTGCAGGAAGTGTCGCAGTCGGCTCATCGCATGTGTCGAGCGCGTGCGCAGTCGGGTCCTGACAACGTCGTCACCGTCTCAGTGGTCCCGGCCGTCCCACCGCCTCAACTATCGTGCTGCTGCACTCAACTCGCAAGCTGTAAAGTGAAATTCGCAGTTTGAACAGCGATACGGCCACGAGGGCGTGCCGACGCCCGGCGGACCCCTGCGTGCGACCGTGCCGCGCCCTGCGGTGGCAGGGCCGAGGCGTCCGTGGGAGGTGGCCGGTGACGAGCACCCGCGCCGGGTGGGACGACACGCCGCCGACGGTCCTGCGCATGATCCTGGGCCGTCAGCTGGAGGACCTGCGCACGCGCGCGGGCGTCACCTTCGGCCAGGCCGGCGAGGCCATCGGCATGAGCCACTCCACCATCCGCAGGATGGAGCAGGCCAAGGTGGCCCGGCTGCGGCTGTCCGACGTCGAACGGCTGCTGCGCACCTACGGCGTCGCCGACCCGGCCGAGATCGAGACCTTCCTCGCGCTGACCCGTGAGGCCAACAAGCAGGGCTGGTGGCACAGTTACCGGGACGTGGTGCCCGACTGGTTCGGCGCCTACCTCAGCCTGGAACAGGCCGCGCTGCACATCCGCACCTACGAGGCCCAGGTGGTGCCCGGCCTGCTGCAGACCGAGGAGTACGCGCACGCGCTGCTGCGCGCCGGCCACCCGCAGGCCACCGACGAGGAGATCGACCGCCGGGTGGCGCTGCGCCTGGCCCGGCAGGACATCCTCGCCAGGGACCGCCCGCCGCTGCTGTGGACGGTGATGGACGAGACCGCGCTGCACTGGCCGGTGGGCGGCCCCGCAGTGATGCGGGCGCAGATCGACCACCTGCTGCAGATCGGCGAACAGCGGCACGTACGCATCCAGTTGATGCCGTTCGGGCGCGGCCCGCACCCGGCCACCCGGGCCGGCTCGTACCAGATCTTCCGCTTCGAGGCGGCCGAGCTGCCCGATGTGGTGTACCTCGACGGGCTCGTCGGCTCCGCGTACCTGGACAAGCAGGACGAGGTCTCGGCGTACCGGGAGGCGATGGACCGGCTGGCCGCGCAGGCCGCGCCGGAGAGGCACACCAGGACGCTGCTCGGCGCCCTGCGCAAGGAGCTGTGACGACACCCCCGGAGGAGCCCGTGCCCGAGAACGGCTGGCCGGCCGACCGCATCGACACCCGCAACCCGCACCCCGCGCGGGTCTACGACTACATCCTGGGCGGCAAGGACTTCTACCCGCCCGACAAGGAAGCGGCCGAGGCGATGGTCGAGGTGTGGCCGTCGATCGTGCCGCACATGCGGGAGAACCGGAAGTTCATGCACCGGGTGACGCGCTTCCTGGCCGAGGAGGCCGGCGTCCGCCAGTTCCTCGACATCGGCACCGGCATCCCCACCCGGCCCAACGTCCACGAGGTCGCGCAGGACGTCGACCCGGCCGCGCGGGTGGTCTACGTGGACAACGACCCGATCGTGCTCACGCTGTCCGAGGGGCTGTCCTCCAGCACGCCGGAGGGCCGCACCGAGTACATCGAGGCCGACATGCGCGACCCCGCGGCGATCCTGTCCTCGCCCGCGTTCGCCGCGACCGTGGACCTGGACCGGCCGGTCGCGCTGACCATCATCGCGATGGTGCACCTGGTGATGGACGAGGACGACCCGGTCGGCATCGTCCGCCGGCTGCTGGACCCGCTGCCCTCCGGCAGCTACCTGGCGATGTCCATCGGCACCGCCGACTTCGCGCCCGAGGAGGTCGGGCGGGTCGGCCGCGAGTACGCCGCACGCGGCATGCCGATGCGGCTGCGCACCCGCGACGAGGCCGCCGCGTACTTCGAGGGCCTGGAGATGGTCGACCCCGGCATCGTCCAGGTCCACCGCTGGCGGCCGGACGGCGGGGTCGACCCGCAGGTGACCGACGAGCAGATCGCGATGTACGGGGCGGTGGCCCGCAAGCCCTGACCCCGGGCTGTCTGGCCCCCGCGCCGGCTTCCGGCCGCCCGGCCGGTCAACTCCCGGGCGGCGGGCCCGAGATGCCGTGCACGATGAACGCGGTGAGGGTGTCCACCGCCTCCTCGTCGCTGAGCGAGCGGTCCTCCGGGGGCCGCCCGGTCAGCCACACCGCCGCGAACTGGTTCATCAGCGCCATCATCGCGGACGCCACCACCAGCGGATCGCCGGGCAGTTGCCCGCCCGCCGCCCGGATGTGCTCCAAGTGGTGCGCCAGATCACGCAGGTTGGGCTCGGTCAGCAGCCGCAGCCGGTCGGCGAACCGCGGGTCGACCAGCGCGGCCTGGTGCAGCGCCGCCACCACCGAGCGGTTCGCGCCGAAGAACCGCCAGTACATCTCGACGTGCCAGCGCACCGCCGCTGGATCGGTGAAGTCCGGGCTGTGCTCGGGCTCCTCCACCCGTACGTCGCCCGCGTCGATCATGTCCACCAGCAGCGCCTCCAGCAGGTCCTCCTTGCTGCCGAAGTGGCTGTAGAACGAGCCGGCCGCGCGGCCCGCCTCCGCCGTGATGTCGGTGATCTTCGCCTTGAGGTAACCGGTGCGGGCGAAGACCCGTTTGGCCGCGTCCTTCAGCGCCGCCTCGGTCTCCGCGGACCGCGCCTTGCGCGTGCTCGCCGTCGTCCCCGCGCCGCTCATGCCCTCGCCTTCCCTCGCCTCCGCCGCCCTGCCCGGCCGCCGCCCGGTTTCTGCCCTGCCCGGCCGCTGTCCTGCCCGGTCGCCGCGCGGCCCGTCGCCGCGTCGGCGGTCCGGCCCGCGGTGCGGCACCGCCTTGTCCCGGACGGTAGCAGCAGCTATGGTGAATTCAGATTCAGTGAAGCACAATTCAGTGAATCGGGATTCTCTGTATCCCGCACCCATCGGAGGGGACCGTCATGACCAGGGAGAACAACCGCGCCGGGCAGCCGTCGCGCACCGGCGTGCTGATCGCCGGAGCCGGACCGGCCGGCCTCGTGCTCGCCTGCGAGCTGGCCCGGCGCGGCGTCGCGCACCGCATCGTGGAGAAGGACGCGACGTACTTCGCCGGCGGCCGCGGCAAGGGCCTGCAACCGCGCACCCGGGAGGTCTTCGAGGACCTGGGCATCGGCGAGCGGGTGAGCGCGCTCGGCGGCCCGTACCCGCCGCTGCGGGCCTACCGGGACGGCGAGGTGGTCTGGGAGGGCAGGCTCGCCGAGGAGCGCGAGCCGACGCCCGACGTCCCGTACCCCGGACCGTGGATGCTGCCGCAGTGGCGCACCGGCGCGCTGCTGCGCGAGCGGCTGGCCGAACTGGGCGGCGGGGGAGTGGAGCTGGACACGGAGCTGGTCTCCTTCGAGCAGCACGGGGACGGCGTGACCGCGGTGCTGCGGCGGGCCGGGCGCGAGGAGCGGATCGCCGCGGACCACCTGGTGGGCGCGGACGGCGGGCACAGCACGGTGCGCCGGCTGCTGGGCATCGGCTTCGCCGGCGAGACCCGCGAGGAGGAGCGGATGTTCCTCGCCGACGTGCGCGCCGAGGGACTGGACCGCGACCACTGGCACAACTGGCCGGGCGACCGGCCGGGCCAGGCCGGCGCCCCGCTGGCGATGTGCCCGCTGGCCGGCACCGACACCTTCCAGCTCACGAAGGTGCTGCGGCCGGGCGAGGAGGTCCCCGAGGGCACGCGGGAAGCGGTCCAGCGGATCGTGGACTCCTCCGTGGGCGCGGGCAGGGTGCGGGTGACCGAGGTCGTCTGGCACTCGCTGTTCCGCGCCAACATCCGGATGGCCGAGCGGTTCCGCGAGGGGCGGGTCTTCCTCGTCGGCGACGCCGCGCACATCCACTCCCCGGCCGGCGGCCAGGGCCTCAACACCAGCGTGCAGGACGCGTACAACCTCGGCTGGAAGCTCGCCGCGGTCTCCGCCGGCGCCCCGGCCGCGCTGCTCGACACCTACGAGGACGAGCGGCTGCCGGTCGCCGCCACCGTGCTCGGCGTCAGCACCCGGCTGCACGACATGAACTGGCAGGGCGCCGCCGACGCCCACCGCCGCGACGACCCGGTGCTCCAGCAGCTCGGCCTCGGCTACCGCGACAGCGCGCTGAGCGCCGAGGAGCGGGCCCGCCCGGGCGCCGTGCGGGCCGGCGACCGGGCGCCCGACGCGCCCGGCAAGGCCGCGGACGGCACGCCGGTGCGGCTGTTCGACCTGTTCGCCGGGCCGCACGCCACGCTGCTCGCGTTCGGCCCTCGGGCCGCGCGCGCCGCGGCGCTGCTCGCCGGACGCCCGGGGCTGCGCGCGGTCGCGGTGCTCGACCCGGGGGACCCGGCGCCGGCGGACGCCGCCGCAGCCGGCGGCGAAGGCCGCGCGCGGCCGTACGCCTTCCTCGACGCGGAGGGGCACGCGCGCCGCGGCTACGGACTCGCGGGCGACGACCTCGCGGGCGACGGCGGAGCCGCGGACGACAGCGGAGCCGCGGGCGACAGCGGGCAGGGCGGGCAGGAGGGCCGGGCCGCGCAGGACGTGCTGCTGCTGGTGCGGCCCGACGGGTACGTGGGGCTCGCCCTCGACGCGGGCGGCGGGGGTGCCGCGGACGCCACGAGGGACGCGGGCGGCGCAGGCGCCGCGAGGGACGCGGAGAGCGTGAGCGGCACGGCCGACGACACCGGTGACGCCGCCGCTGCCGCGACCGCCGCGGCCCGGGTGGTGGACTACCTCGCGGGCCTCACCGGGACCGTCACGACGGACATCTCCCCGTCACAAGCGACACATCTTTAACAACACTGCAAGGCTCTCACTCTTACATCCCGTCACCTCCCTCCCTAGCGTGGTATCGGCGCCCCACCCGGGCGCCGAACCCCCACATGGAGGAGCTTCGTGACACTCCGTAGGAAACTGCTGGCGGTCACCGCCGCCCCGGCCCTGCTCGTCGCGGCGGTACCCGCCGCCTACGCCGCAACGGCGCACCCGCAGGCCGCCCGCACCACGCTGGCCGGGAACGTCCTGCCCGGACTCGGCGCCCACGCCGTCCGCACCGGCGATCTCGCGTCCGGCGACCGCATATCCGTCGCCGTCAGCCTGGCGCCCCGCGACGCCAAGGGTCTGGACGCCTTCGTCGCCCAGGTCAGCGACCCGCACTCGGCGATCTACGGCCACTACCTGACGAAGGCCCAGTTCGCCGCGCGCTACGGCCGCAGCGACGCCGACGTCAAGAAGGTCACCGACTACCTGCGCGGCCAGGGTCTGAGCGTCGGGGCCGCGCACTCCGGCAACCTGCTGGTGGACGCCCACGGCACCGCCGCGCAGGTGCAACGGGCCTTCGGCGCCCACCTGTCGACGTGGAAGGACAGCTCCACCGGCCGCTCCTTCTACGCCAACGACGCCGCCCCCACCCTGCCCACCGGCATCGCGTCCCTGGTCACCGCCGTCTCCGGACTCGACAACCGGGCCCAGCTGCACCACCAGGCGCCCGCCTCGGTCACCCCGCACAACGGCCCCGGCGGCGGCTACACCCCGGCGCAGATCAAGGGCGGTTACAACGTCGGCGGCACGTACACCGGCAGCGGCCAGAAGGTCGCCCTGCTGGAGTTCGACGGCTTCCAGCAGTCGAACATCACCACGTACGACAGCCACTACGGCCTGTCCTCGGCCGCGCCCACCGTGAAGAAGGTGGACGGCGGCTCCGGCTCGCTCGGCGGCGGCCAGGTCGAGGTGGAGCTCGACATCGAGGTCCTCAACGCCGTCGCCCCCGGCGCCGCGATCACCGTCTTCGAGGGCCCCAACTCCGACGCCGGCGAGGTCGAGACCTACCAGGCCATCGTCGACAGCGGCATCCCGGTGACCTCCATCAGCTGGGGCCTGGCCGAGACCGAGCGCACCTCCGCCAACATCAACGCGGTGGACGCGGTCTTCAAGCAGGGCGCGGCCGAGGGCCTGAGCTTCTTCGCCGCCTCCGGCGACAGCGGCTCCGACGACGCCGGCAACGGGAGCACCTCGGTGGACTACCCGGCCAGCGACCCGTACGTCACGGGCGTCGGCGGCACCACGCTCACCGTCACCTCCGCCAACGCGTGGAGCAGGGAGACCGCGTGGTCCGGCGGCGGCGGTGGCAAGTCCAGCGTCTTCTCCATCCCGAGCTGGCAGACCCCGGTGCAGAAGAGCCAGGGCGGCGGCAAGCGCCAGGTCCCGGACGTCGCGGCGCTCGCCAACCCGTCGCCCGGCGTGTCGATCTACTCGCAGGGCAGCTGGGGACAGGTCGGCGGCACCAGCGCCGCCGCACCCGAGTGGGCCGCCTTCGCCGCGGTGTACAACCAGCAGGCCGCCGCGGCCGGGCACGCCCGTCTCGGCGCCGCCGACCCCGCGCTGTACGCCGCGTCCGGCACCGGCTTCCACGACATCACCAGCGGAAGCAACGGCGCCTACTCCGCGGGCACCGGCTGGGACTTCACCACCGGCTGGGGCTCGTACAACGCGGCGACGCTGGCCGCGAAGCTCCTCTCCCAGTGAACCGGCGGGCGTCCGACATGATCTGACGCTCCGTCAACTTGCCGTCCCCGGCCGCCCGTCACCACGGACGGCCGGGGACGGCGCACGCCCGCCCCGCGGCCGGCGCGCGCCCGAGCCCGGGGCCGGCGCGCGCCCGAGCCCGGGGCCGGCGCGCGCCCGAGCCCGGGGGCGGCGCGTACCCGCGCAAAACGGCTCCCCGCGCCGGTCCGCGGTCCTACGCTGGACCCGGGCACGGGCCGAACGCCGGGCCGGGGGGAGGGCGTTGTGCTGCGGGTGCCGCTGCACCGGGAGTTCCGGTACATCCACGAGCCGCTGCCGGCCGGGGACCCCGCGATCCCGCCGCTCGGCCACGAACGGCTCGTCGACGCGCTGCGCGAGCGGCTGACGTACTCCCACGGCGGCGCGTTCCTGGTCAGCGGCTTCCGCGGGGTCGGCAAGTCCACCCTGGTGCTGCGCGCGCTGGCCGCCACCGGCGCCGGCTGGGGCGACCGCGACGCCATGCTCGTGGTGCACCTCAACGTCGCCCGGTCCATGACCACCGACCAGTTGCTGTTCGCCGTCGTCCGGCGGATCTTCGAGTCGCTCGACGACCGCGACCTGCTGGGGCGACTGCCGCGCGAGGTGCAGCGCTCGCTGCTGCTGGCCTACTCGCGCACCTCGCTGTCCTTCACCCAGACCCAGTCCGAGAGCAGCGAGCGCGGCGCCACCCTCGGCGTCGCCCCGCAGAGCAGGCTCGCGCCCACGGTCAACTTCAGTGGCCGCAAGACCCGTTCGCAGGCCACCGAGGCGGCCTTCCTCGCGTACTCCGAGACCGACGTCGAGCACGACCTGATCCGTATCGTGCACCTGCTGGCCGGCATCGAGGGCCGTCCCGAGCGGGCCGAGCGGCTCCGCCTGCGGACCCGTGTCGCCCGGCGGATGCGCACCGCGCCCGGCCGCGTCCGGAGCGACGGCGCGCAGCGGCTGCGGGTGCACCCGGTGGTGGTGCTGGACGAGGTCGACAAGCTCACCGACAACCGCGACGACGCGATCGCCCACTTCGAGGGCCTGCTCGGCCGGATCAAGAACGTGCTCACCGCGCGCGGCGCCCACTTCGTCGTGGTGGCCGGGCCCGACCTGCACGACCGCGCCGTCCAGGACGCCGACCGCGGCAACGGCGTCTACGAAAGCGTCTTCGGCTGGCGGATGTACGTGCCGTGCCTGTGGGACGCGCCCGAACGGCTGGTGCGCGGCCTCGCAGCGGCCGGCCGCGCGGAGCTGGACCGCACCGGCCCGCAGGGGTGGTTCGCCCGATCCCTCACGCCCCCGCCGCCGACCTTCGCACCTTACGTCCCGCCGTACGTCCCCTCCTACGGTCCGCCTTACGTCCCGCCGTACGGCCCGTCCTACGGTCCGCCTTACGCTCCGCCCTACGCCTCGCCCGGCTTCGCGCCCTACCCGCCGCCGACGTTCGGGACCTACGTGCCGCCGCCCCCGTACGGCCCGGGCACCGGCTCTGGCTTCGGCCCGGGCGGGGCCTTCGGGACCGCGGGTTCGCCCGACGCGCCCGCGCCGCCCAGTCCGCCGGGGGCGCCCGGGGCGTTCGGCCCGCCCGAGGCGCCTGAGCCGCCCGATGCGCCCCGCGTGCCCGAACCCTCCGCACCGCCGGAAGCGTCCAGCGCGTCTGCCGCGCCCGACGAACCGGGGCCGCCCGCCGACCCCGCGGAGCCGGACGACTCCGGCGCGTCTGCCGCGCCCGACGAGCCCGGTGCGCCCGACGAGCCCGATGAGCCCGGCCCGAC
>JAJSZB010000799.1:0-670 GCA_050613715.1 Streptomyces sp. IBSBF 3018 | reverse complement strand
GCCCGGGCGGGTCCCCGCCCCCGGACAGCAGCGGACCCGCCCGGGCAGTCCGAGCGGGTCCGCTTGCCGGGGTCGGCCCGGTTCACCTCACCCGGGCCTCCTCCTCTTCCTCGTCGCTGTCGTCACCGGGCACGTGCACGTCACGGATGTTGATGTTGACCTCGACCACTTCGAGGCCGGTCATGCGCTCGACCGCGAACGCCACGTGCGAGCGGATCTCCTGGGCGGTCTCGGCGATCTCGGTCCCGTACAGGACCACGATGTCCAGGTCGACCGCCGCCTGCTTCTCGCCGACCTCGACCTTCACGCCGCGCGTCGGATCGCTGGAACGGGTCACGGTGTCGCGCACGGCGCCCACGGCCCGGCTCGCGCCGCCGCCCATGTTGTGCACGCCGTCGACCTCGCGCGCCGCGATGCCGGCGATGGTCGCGACCACCTGGTCGGCGATCACGGTCCTGCCGGAGACGTCCTTGCGCCGCGTGGCGCTGCTGGAGGAAACGGTGTCCGTCGCTGCCATGGGGCATTCCCCTTCACTGGGAGGTGGGACGCGGGAACGCGGTCCGGCCCGCCCGAGTCGCGCTGCCGCGGGGCCGCTGCCCGGCACAAAAGCCGTCAGCACCTCCCTTCAACTCTGCGACCGTCTCCCCCCGGTCGCATCTCCGCCCGCCCC
>JAJSZB010000798.1:0-674 GCA_050613715.1 Streptomyces sp. IBSBF 3018 | reverse complement strand
ATTAAGGAACGTGTCTCGTGGGCTCGGTTATGTTTATAAGAGACAGGGCCCGGGCCTGGCCCGGGGATCGCCCCCGGCTTCGTTCACCCCCACCAGGCGCTGCAGTAGGAGACCCCGGAGTTCAGGTGGATGGGCACGCCCGCCCGGTGCAGGCAGATGCGCGCGGACACCTTCTTCCTGTGGTTGTAGGGCTTGTTGAACGTCGTGTTGGTGGTGGTCACGCGGGACCATCCGCCGAGGGTGCCGTCCACCCTGAACATGACGACGACCTGTCGGTTGCTCGGCGCGTGGTAGTGGTGGAGCGACCCCTTCATCACTCCCTGGTAGTAGCCGTGGCCGAGCGCCGTGTAGGTGTGGGTGATGTCGGCGTACCCGTTGCGGCCGCCGGACACCTGCGTCCACAGCCTGGCCTTGTGGGTGACGGACGAGGCGGCCCGGGCGGCCGCCGGCGTGTTTCCGTGAGCGGTGGAGGCGCCTGCGTCGGTGGCTCCACCCACCATGAGGCCGCCGCTGAGCGCGAGCGCCGACGCGGCGAGCGCGAAGCCCCTGTGAGCGTTCATGTGCCGTTCCTTCCCCGTGAGTTACGCGTGCGGGTGGTCGTGGGGGGGCGGTTTTTGGGCGCCCCCCACACCTATTTCCCCCCACACCACCGACCCCCATTGCACCCGCGCCCA
>JAJSZB010000797.1:0-684 GCA_050613715.1 Streptomyces sp. IBSBF 3018 | reverse complement strand
TCCGACGGTGCGTGTGGCGGTGCGTGGGCGGTGCGTGGTGCGGCGCGCGGAGCCGGCGGGGGGGGCCCCCCCCCCCCCCCCCACGCGACGGCCTTCGGGGAGAGGTCGACGGCGTCCACCCGCACGCCGCGCGCGGCCAGGTGGACGGCGTTGCGGCCGGGTCCGCAGCCCAGGTCCAGCGCCCGCGCCGGGGCGATCAGGCCGCGGTCGAGGTACGACGCCAGGTTCTCGTCCGGCTTGTCCGCGAAGAACGGCACGGGCCGGTCGCGGTCGTCGTAGAAGCCGTCCCACCAGTCCGCCGCGTCGGCCGTCCATCGGTCGGCCGGCGCGGGGAACAGCCCGTCCAGCAGGTCCAGTACGTCCTCGACCGTACGGATGTCCCGGTCCATCCCGGCCCCCTCCCACGAAGCGCGTCACGAGGCTCGCAACGCTACGGCCGGTGGCGGCGAAAGCCCAGCTCAGACGGTCGGCGGCCGGATCGGTCGAGGCGCTGTGCCCGGCCCGTCGCGCCGGTCCGCGCCCCACGGGACAGGACGGTCCGCCCATGGCGCGAGCCGCCGCCCGCACCCCCGCCGGGCCCCGGGAAGACCCCGCCCGGCGTCGCGCGCGGCCCGCTTTCTGGCGACGCCACGCCGGACGCGCACGTTCAGCGGTGGCTCCCCCGCTCGGGGGGGGGGGGTGGGC
>JAJSZB010000796.1:0-1135 GCA_050613715.1 Streptomyces sp. IBSBF 3018 | reverse complement strand
GTGCGGGGGCGGTCCCGTGCTCGGCGGGCGGTTCCTCGATGATCGCGTGGGCGTTGGTGCCGCTGACACCGAAGGCCGATACCCCCGCACGACGCGGCCGGCCCTCCTCCGCGATCCAGTCACGCTCCTCGGTGAGCAGCGACACCGCACCCGACTCCCAGTCGACCATCGGCGTCGGCTCGTCCACATGCAGCGTCCGCGGCAGGCGCTCGTGCCGCATCGCCTCCACCATCTTGATGACACCGGCGACGCCCGCGGCCGGGCCGGTGTGGCCGATGTTGGACTTGATCGAGCCGAGCCAGAGCGGCCGTTCCCGCGGACGGTCGGCGCCGTAGGTCGCCAGCAGGGCCTGCGCCTCGATGGGGTCGCCGAGGCGCGTGCCGGTGCCGTGCGCCTCGACCACGTCCACGTCGGCGCCGCCGAGTCCGGCGGCGGTGAGCGCCTGGCGGATCACCCGCTGCTGCGCGGGACCGCTCGGCGCCGTCAGGCCGTTGCTCGCACCGTCCTGGTTCACCGCAGTGCCCCGCACCACCGCCAGCACCCGGTGACCGTTGCGTCGCGCGTCCGACAACCGCTCCAGTACGAGCACTCCGGCGCCCTCGCCCCAGGCCGTGCCGTCGGCCGCGCCCGCGAACGCCTTGACGCGCGCGTCGGGAGCCAGGCCGCGCTGCCGGCTGAAGTCCACGAAGNCGGCGCCCTCGCCCCAGGCCGTGCCGTCGGCCGCGCCCGCGAACGCCTTGACGCGCGCGTCGGGAGCCAGGCCGCGCTGCCGGCTGAAGTCCACGAAGGGCTCGGCCGAGCCGAGGACGGTCACCCCGCCGGCCAGCGCGAGCGAGCAGTCCCCGTTGCGCAGGCCCTGGACGGCCAGGTGCAGCGCGACCAGCGAGGAGGAGCACGCGGTGTCCACCGACACCGCGGGCCCTTCGAGACCCAGCACGTACGAGATCCGGCCCGACGCCACACTGCCGGCCACTCCGGTCAGCCGGTGGGCCTCGACGTCCTCGTCGGTGGCGGCGAGGTGCAGGGCGTAGTCACTGGAGGTCAGGCCGGCGTAGACGCCGGTGCGGGAGCCGCGCAGACCCAGCGGATCGATCCCCGCGTGCTCGAACGCCTCCCACGACGTCTCCAACAGCAA
>JAJSZB010000795.1:0-704 GCA_050613715.1 Streptomyces sp. IBSBF 3018 | reverse complement strand
CCGCCGGGGCCTGCGGGGGGCCCGGGGGCGGTTCGACGGCCGGCGCGAGGGCGTAGCGCAGCGAGGTCATCAGCCGGACGTCTCCATGGCCTGCCGTAGTTCGCCGCGCAGCGCGGGGGTGAGCACATGGCCGGCCCGGGAGACGAACAGGGCCATGTGGTACGCGATCACGGTGATGTCGCTGCCGGCCGCGGCGTGCACGCCGAGCAGCGAGCCGTCGCTGATCGACATCACGACGAGCAGGCCGCCCTCCATCGCCACGGTGGTCTGCCGCACCCGGCCGCCGTCCATCAGCTTGGCCGCGCCGACGGTGAGGGAGGCGAGCCCGGAGACGACCGCGGCGAGGTCGAGGCGGGCCTCCCCCACCTGGGCGGGCGGCCCGCCGGGCGCGGCGGGGCCGGGCGGCGTCCCGAGGGCTCCGGCGGCTCCTACGGCTCCGGCTGCGGGGACGTCGTCGCCGGGTCGCGGGTTCGCTGCCTGGCCGGCGTCGGAGGCGAGCAGCAGCAGGCCGTCGGAGGAGACCACCGCGACCGAGCGGGCGCCGGGGACCTCGTCGACGAAGTCGTGCAGCAGCCACTGGAGGTTGCGGGCCTCGTGGCTCAGCACGCCGGGGGCGGTGGCGGGCGCGGAGCCGGGCTCCGTGCCGGGCTCGGTGGTGGCGGCGGGCGCGAGGCCAGCGCCGGAGTCGGGGCCGGGCGGGGTGC
>JAJSZB010000794.1:0-711 GCA_050613715.1 Streptomyces sp. IBSBF 3018 | reverse complement strand
GGGCAGGGTCGGGCGTTGAGGGGGGCGCGGCGCAGCCGGGTGGCTGGAAAGTGACGTTGGATGCGATGAGCCCCTGGCATAGTCGGCGCATGGAGACAGACCCCCTCTGGACTCTGATGACCGAACTCCGCCGCCTGGGCCTGGCTGCGGAGAAGCGCGACGAGTGGGTACGGGACACGCTGGCCGCGCAGACCCCGCAGGAACTCGTACGGTTCCAGGCGGAGTTGGAGGACGCCATGGCCGAGGCGTTCACCTGGAACCTGTGGGGCGCGGCCGACCGCGTCTTCGGCGGCTGGTGCTCGGACGACACCTTCGCCTACTTCCAGCGCTGGATGGTCGGCCTCGGCCGCCCCGTCTTCGAAGCGGCCGTCGCCGACCCCGACGCCCTCGCCTACGTCCCGGAGATCCGCCGGCTCTCCGGGCGGCCCCGGGACGGCTGGGGCGGGGACGCGCCGCAGTGGGCGGCGCTCCCGGACCTCGCCCCCGCGGTCCACGCCCGGCTCACCGGACTTACGGAGGACGCGTTCCACGCCGCCGTGGCGCTGCTGCGTGCTCCCGCGCCGCCCGCCGCGGCGCCCCGCGGCCACCGGTGGAGCGCGCTCGACGAACCCGAGGCCGCGCGGCGCCTGCCGCGGCTGACCGCTCTCTTCCCGCTCCCCCCGCCCGGCGTGTCCCGCACGCCCCTCTGACAACGATGCCATCCCCCCTGAC
>JAJSZB010000793.1:0-727 GCA_050613715.1 Streptomyces sp. IBSBF 3018 | reverse complement strand
GCGCCGACCGCCCCCTCCCCCGGCGCGGGCGGCGGGCTCGCGCCGGGGGAGGAGCGTGCGCTCGCGCCGGGGAACGGGCCCGCGCCGGGGAGCGGGCCCGCGCCGGCCGCCGGGCTTGCGCTCGCGCGGGAGGACGGGCTCGCGCCGGAGGAGGGACTCGCGCCCGAGGACGCGCGGCTCGCCGCGTCCTGGGACCGTGATCTGACCGCCCTGACCGGCGAGCTGCGGCGGGCCAGAGCCGCCGTGCACGACGTCCCGCTGCCGGCCTCGCTCACCGCGACCCAGCTGCTGCGGCTGGCCGCCGACCCCGACGGCCTGGCCCGTGAGCTGGCCCGGCCGACGCCCCGCCCGCCGGCCCCGGCCGCGCGCCGCGGCACCCGCTTCCACGCCTGGCTGGAGTCCCGCTTCGACGTACGGCCGCTGTTCGGGCCCGAGGACCTGCCGGGGGTCGGCACCGGCACCGGCGCGGGCTACGGGGACGACGGCGAGGCGACCCCCGACATCGCCGACGAGCGCGACCTCGCCGCGCTCAAGGAGGCGTTCCTGCGCACCCCGTACGCGGACCGTACGCCGTACGCCGTCGAGCAGACCTTCCAGCTCGTGCTGGCCGGGCGGCTGATCCGCGGCCGTATCGACGCGGTCTACCGCGAGCCGGCGGACGGCGGAGGAGGGGCCGGCAGCGGGGGAGCCGGCAGCGGACGCGGGGAACGCGGACGCGGGGCAGGGG
>JAJSZB010000792.1:0-731 GCA_050613715.1 Streptomyces sp. IBSBF 3018 | reverse complement strand
AGCTGCCGCCGCCCCCGGCACCCCCGTGCCACCGCCGGCCGGGCCGTCCGGAGCGTCCCACCAGCGCGGCGGCAGCTCCCGTCGCAACAGCACGCCCCCGGGAGTGCGGATCTCCACCGCGCCGTGCCGGGAGACATGCACGGTCACCCGCTCGGACACCACCCGCCAGCCGTCCTTGTCCGGCTCCAGCACCGCCCGCAGGTCCGCCTCCGGACACCGCCCGGTGAGGCCGGCCCGCGCGGAACCGGGCGCCAGCGCGTACGACGGCTCCGGCTCCGCGCCGTCCCAGCCGCAGAAGACCGCGCCGCCCACCGCGACCCGCACCCGCAGCACCGACCGCGCGAAGCGGACCGTGCCGCCGCCAGGTCCGGGCTCCGCGTCCACCGCCGCGCCCGGCACCCTGGCCCGCTCCGGACCGCGCCGCGGAAGGTCGCGCGCGTCCAGGCGCCGCCTGCGCCACGCCGAGCGCACCGAGCGCAGACCCTGGGCGGAACCCGCCATCCTCACCGACCGCAGCAGGTCCCCGACATCCATGCCCCCACCTTTCCACCCTCCCCGCCTGCGGCGCTCCCCGTTCAACCAGCGTTCACCTGGAGGGGGAGGCGCGTGTGCGCGCCCGGCCAGGATCACCCTGGCGTCCCGGACGATCACATGGCATCGTCGCAAGGGCCTGCAGCCACGCAACGACGCGTACCGTCCGGGAGCCGCCCCATGAGCACCACGCCCGAACC
>JAJSZB010000791.1:0-731 GCA_050613715.1 Streptomyces sp. IBSBF 3018 | reverse complement strand
CCCCCCCCCCCCCCCCCCCCCCCCCCCCCCCCCGCGCCCCCCCCCCCCCCCCCCCCCCCCCCCCCCCCCCCCGCGGCGTACACCTCACGCGCCCCCGCGCACCCTCAAGGGCGGCTGTAGCGCACGCACTTCAGATACGTGAGCGGCGGGTTCGTCGCGCCGTTGTCGAGGCAGACCCGCACGACGTCGATCCCCGCCACGTCGACCGTCAGCCAGAAGTCGAACGCGTCGCTCTTGCCGCACACGTTGTTCTTGCTGGACGCGCTGCCCGCGTCGTGGTTGTCGGCCTTCACGGCGAACGCCGTCGTCCCGCGGCAGCTCGTCGCGCTGACCGACTTGTGCTCGCCCACGAGGTGGAAGGACCGGTTGGACCAGGTGAGCGTGCCCCGGGTGTAGGTGTTCCCGAGCGTGACGTCGAAGTGGGTGGTGTCGGCGGCGGGCAGGGCGCCGGCAGCCGGTACGGTGGACGCGGTGGACGCGGTGGACGCGGCCGGTGCGGCGGCGACCGTGCCGGCGGCGTCGGCAGCGGGAGTGCCGAGGAGCGGGCCGGCGCTGATCAGGGCGGTGCTGAGGGCGGCGGCAGTGGCAAGACGGTTGCGCATGTCGTCTCCGGAGTCAGGGGTCCACGGGGTTGCTGCCTGGACCTGCCGCTTCAGTATTCCGGCGTGCGCAAATGGGGTCCATCACCCACACGAGGGGCGATTCGCCCGCCCCCTGACACGCCCCGAGCG
>JAJSZB010000790.1:0-732 GCA_050613715.1 Streptomyces sp. IBSBF 3018 | reverse complement strand
GGGCGGGAGGTCCGGAGCGGGGGCCGGGCGCCGAGCCGGCGGGGCGTGCGGCGGCCGCGGCGGCGTACTGGGCGGAGCCGCCGGGACCGCCAGGACCGCCGGGACCGGAGCCGTCGGGGCCGCCGCCGGGTCCCGCGCCGGCCGCGGAGCCGCCCACCGCGGTCGCCGTAGTGGCCGAGGCCGCGGCCGTCGCCGCGGAGGAGAAGGCGGCCGACGCGCCCGGGGCTTGCGGCGCGGCCGAGGAGCGCCCGGGTCCCTGGCTCGGGCCCGCGCCTGCCTGGCCCGCGCCCGGGTAGCCCTGCGAGGGCCGGGACGACGGGCCGCCGCCGAAGCCACCGCTGCCACCGCCTCCGTAACCGCCGGAGGGGCCGCCGGGCGCGCCACCGCCGCCGCCCCCGCCTCCGCCCGAGGGGTCGACGATGGCCTCGATCTTCCACTGCACGCCGAGCGCGTCGCTGATCGCCTGCTTCAGGACGTCCTCGCTGCCGCTGTTGGCGAAGCTGTTGCGGGCGCCCGGGTTGTCGAAGCCGATCTGCAGCGTCTCGCCGTCGAACCCGGCGACCTGCGCGTTGTTGAACAGCAGCATCCACGTCAGGCGGCGGCGGTTCTTGACCGCCTCCAGGATGTTCGGCCACATCTGGCGGACCCGGGAGGGGTCGCCGAGCGGCGCGGCGGGCTGCGGGGGCGCGGCGGGCGCGGGCGCCCCCCGCCCCCCCCCCCCCCCCCCCCCCC
>JAJSZB010000078.1:0-21445 GCA_050613715.1 Streptomyces sp. IBSBF 3018 | reverse complement strand
CCCTTCTCGTGTCGTGGTCCCCCGCCCCCGTTCTCGCCGGTCTCGCCGGCCACGTCCCGCCTGCCTGCCGGGCCCCGCGGCCGTTCCCCGTTCCTCCCACTGCACCAGGCCGTGCGCCGCGCGGGCAATACGGACTTGTCCGTATGTGCCGGGCACGACCGCGCGGCTCCCGACCCCGGCCGGCGGCCTAGACTCGGTGACGAGAAGGCACACTATGCGCAAAGGAGGCACATCATGCGCAAAGTCGCCGACTGCCGGGACTACCCGAGCGAATCGAACTGCACCCTCGCCATCTCCGGCGAGGAGGACGAGGTGGTGCGCGCGGCGAGCGAGCACGCCGCGTCCGTGCACGGCCACGAGGACACACCGGAGCTGCGCGAGCAGATCAGGACCATGCTGAAGGACGACGTCCCGCAGCACGCCTGACGTGACCCGAGCAGCTTCTGCTCTCCCCCGCCGCTTCGCGCCCTCCCGCGCGGGGCGGCGGCGGTGTGTCAGGCCGTACGCTCGCGGCATGCGCATCCGAATCGTCGACGCCTTCACCGACCGGCCGTTCTCGGGCAACCCGGCCGGGGTCCTGGTGCTGGACTCCCCCGCGTTCCCCGACGACGCGTGGATGCAGCAGGTCGCGGCGGAGCTGAACCTCTCCGAGACGGCGTTCGCGCACCCGCTGGCGGCGGGCCCCGACGGGAACGGCCCGGACGGCGGCAGCGCGGCGGGCGGCCATGCGACAGGCGGCGGTCCGGCCCGCGGTCCGGCCGGCGACGGTACGCACTGGGCGCTGCGCTGGTTCACGCCGGTCACCGAGGTCGGGTTGTGCGGGCACGCCACGCTCGCGACCGCGCACGTGCTGCGCACCGTCGGGCGGGCGCGGGACACCATCCGGTTCCGCACCCGGGCGGGCACGCTGTCCGCGCGGGCGGGCGGCGACGGGACGGTGACCCTGGACTTCCCGGCCGCGCCCCTCACCCCCGAGCCCGCGCCGCCGGACCTGGCGCGGGCGCTGGGCGCGCAACCGGTGACCGTGCTGGACACCGGTCCCGACTGCGGCGATCTGCTGGTCGAACTGGCCGACGAGGCCCAGGTCCGCGCGCTGCGCCCGGACTTCGCCGCGCTCGCCCGGCTGTCGCGGCGCGGGGTGATCGCCACCGCCGCGGCGGCCGGCCCCGGGCTCGGCTACGACTTCGTCTCCCGCGGCTTCTTCCCCGCGGTCGGCATCGACGAGGACCCGGTGACCGGCAGCGCGCACACCGCGCTCGCGCCCTTCTGGTCGGCGCGGCTGGGCCGGGACGCGCTCACCGGCTTCCAGGCGTCCGCGCGCGGCGGCCTGGTCGCCACCCGGCTGCACGGCGACCGCGTGCTGCTGTCGGGCGCCGCGGTCACCGTCGTGGACGGCGAACTGCACGCGGTGCCGTAGGCCGGGCCGCGGCGCTCCGCCTCAGCCGGTCGGCAGCCAGCCCACCTTGCCGGCGAGCAGCGCGTAGCCGACGAAGGCCACCGTGTCGATGAGGGAGTGGGCGGCGACGAGCGGTCCGACCCGCCCCCACCTGCGGTAGAGCAGCACGAACACCACGCCCATCGCCATGTTGCCGACGAAGCCGCCGATGCCCTGGTAGAGGTGGTACGAGCCGCGCAGCACCGCGCTCGCGGCCAGCGCGCCGGCCGGCGACCACCCCAGCCGGTCGAGCCGGCGCAGCAGGTAGCCGACCACGATGACCTCTTCGAGCACGGCGTTCTGCACCGCGGAGGCGATCAGGACCGGGATGCGCCACCACACGGCGGGCAGCGACTCGGGGACGACGGTCAGGTTGAAGCCCGCGCCGCGCGCGCCGAGGTAGAAGGCGAGCCCGGTGCCGCCGATGACCGCCGCGACCACCGCGCCCCTGGCCAGGTCCACGCGCGGCCGGGACAGGTCGAAGCCGATCGCCCGCAGCCCGACGCCCTCGCGGCCGAGCAGGTGCGCGACCAGCACCACCGGCACCAGCGCGCTGGCGATGTCGAAGACCTGCCAGGCCAGGTCGAGCCAGGGCCGGCCGGGGGCGGCCGAGCCGACGAGGGTGGCCGCCTGGTTCTTCAGCGCGCCCGGTCTGGTCACCGAGCCGATGAAGCTGATGAGCGCGGAGACCCCGCTGGCGCCCAGCGAGAGGGCGAGGACGATGAGCGTCTCGTCGCGCAGCGTGCGGTCGCCGTCCCGCCGGGTCTCCACCTCGTATGACTCTGCGTGCACGCGGCCCTCCAATATCGTCATCCCGCTTCAGCGCCGTGCGCGCACGGTTAGGGTCTTCCGGAAAAAGATACGAAGATCAGGCCCGGGGTTCCGGGCCGCCCCCCTCCACCACGCCTCACCGGCAACGAGAGGCCGCCATGGGACGTCACGCCATGTCACCGCAGGCGCCGCAGGGACGGCAGCCGGTCCGGACGCCCGCGCGGGGCCGGGCCAGGGGCCGGGTCACGGCGGCGGCCGTGGTCCTGGTGCTGGCCGTGGGCGGCGGGGCGTTCGCGGTGCTGCACGGCGGTGTGTCGCCGTCGGGAGGTGCGTGCCACGCGGGCACCGTACGCGTCGACGCGGTGGCCTCGCCGGACATCGCGCCCGCGCTGACGGATGTCGCCGACCGGGCGCGCCGCTCCCACACCCTGACCGACGGCAAGTGCCTGGACGTGCGGGTGGCCCCCCGCGCCGCCTCGGACGTGGCCGCGCAGCTGACCTCGGCGCGCACGAAGGACCCCGGTTTCTCGGTCTGGATACCCGACGACAGCGTGTGGGTGGACCAGGTGCCGGCGGCGGTGAAGGGTCCGTCGCTGGCGACGCTGGGGCAGGTCGCCGCGTCGCCCGTGGTGGTCGGTGCGCTGGAGCCGCAGGCCAGGGCGCTGGGCTGGCCGTCCAGGACGTACACCTGGGCGGAGCTGACCGGCGCGGCCCGGCAGACCGGGCTGCGGCTGGGCACGCCCGACCCCGCCCGCACCTCCACCGGCCTGCTGGCGCTGGCCATGGTGAACACCTCGGTCGGCGCGGCCGGCGGCGGCCGGGGCGCGGACGCCGACACCGTCTCGGCCGCGATGGCGAAGCTGCTGGCGCAGCGGACCGCGCCGAGCGAGGCGCAGGCGGTCGCCGCGCTGCCGCACGACACCAGCAAGGGCGAGCTGACCGACCCGGCGCGCGACCAGGCGCTGGTGCTCTCCGAGCAGGCGGCGTTCACGCACAACGGCGGCTCGGGGCCGCCGCTGCGGCTGTTCTACCCCAAGGATGGTATGGCGGCACTGGACTACCCGTTCGTGACGGTCGACGGCGTCGACACCACGGTGGACGTGGCGCGCGCCGACGAGCGGTTCATGACCCTCCTCCAGCAGCCTGACGCGCAGCGCACCCTGGCCGGCGCCGGCTTCCGCGTCGGCCACCAGGCGCCGGCGGCGGCGACGCTGCGGCAGGCGGGCGGCAGCGCGCCGCAGCCGGTGACCGCCTCGCCCGCACCCTCGCCGTCCGCGCCCGAGCTGCAGAAACTGCGGCTGATGTGGCAGATCACCGTGCAGAGCGCCCGGATCACCACGGTGGTGGACGTGTCGGGGTCCATGGCCACCGTGGTGCCGGGCTCGGGCGGCAGGACACGGCTCGACGTCACCAAGGCGTCGCTCCGGCAGGCGCTCGGCCAGTTCACCGCGAAGGACGAGATCGGCCTGTGGCGGTTCTCCACCCGGCTGGACGGCGCGCGCGACTACCAGGAGCTGGTGCCGACCGGGCCGCTCGGCGACGAGATCGCGGGCGGCGGCACCCGCAGGGACCGCCTGGACGCCGCCTTCCGGGCGCTGAAGCCGGTGCCCGACGGCTCCACGGGCCTGTACGACACCACGCTCGCGGTCTACCAGCGGGCCGTGTCCTCGTACGTGGCGGACAAGTTCAACGCGGTGGTGGTGCTCACCGACGGCGCCAACGAGGACCCGGGCAGCATCACGCTGGCCGCGCTGACCGCGAAGCTCAAAGCGCTGGGCGACCCGGCGCACCCGGTGCCGCTGATCGCCATCGCGGTCGGCCCGGACGCGGACATGGCCGCGTGCTCGCGCATCGCCCGGGCGACCGGCGGCGCGGCCTACCCGGTCAGCGACCCCGGGCAGATCCAGGCGGTGCTGCTCAAGGCCGTGGTCGCGGCGGCCACGAGCGCGGCCGCCGCGGCGCCCTGACCCGCCCGCTGCTGTTCCAGCAGACCACCGCGCACCTCCTGCCGAACGGTCGGGCAGGCCGCAGGCCCGCATCGGGCGTACGGACCAGGCGGCCGGGTGCGCTCAGGCGCCCAGTCAGGCGCGGCCAGGCGCGGCCAGGTGCGATCAGGTGCGCTCAGGCGGCCGGCCAGGTGTGGACGGGGTCGCCGCTCTCCATGTGGGCGCGGTAGCGCAGCGTCATCGCGGCGAGCGCGGCCCGCCGGTCCAGACCGCGCTCCAGCTGGCGGTGGAAGGCCGCGGCCTGCCACTGCGCTCCGTTGGTGCGGCGGCTGCACCGCTCCTCGACGATGCCGAGGTAGCGGTCCCGGTCGACCGGCTCGATCCCCCAGGCGTCCAGGCCCGCGGCGGCCAGCGGCAGCAGCTCCTCCAGGATCAGGTCCGCGGCGGGCACCTCGGTCAGCGAGCCGCCGCGGCCACGCGGCCAGTGCAGCTTCGCGTCGATGCCGTCACGGCAGGCCGCGTCGAAGTTGGCCGCGGCCGCCCCGAACGGCATCCGCTGCCACACCGGGCGCGGCGCCTCGGCCAGCGCCCGTACCAGCCCGTAGTAGAACGCGGCGTTGGCCACGACGTCGGCGACGGTCGGTCCGGCCGGCATCACGCGGTTCTCCACCCGCAGGTGCGGGACGCCGTCGACCACCTCGTAGACCGGGCGGTTCCAGCGGTAGATCGTGCCGTTGTGCAGGGTCAGCTCGCGCAGCTGCGGCACACCGCCCTCGTCCAGCACCCGCAGCGGCTCCTCGTCGTCGCAGATGGGCAGCAGCGACGGGAAGTAGCGGACGTTCTCGGCGAACAGGTCGGCGGCGGAGTCGATCCAGCGCTCGCCGAACCAGGCCAGCGGGCGCACGCCCTGCGCCCGCAGCTCCTGCGGGCGGGTGTCGGTGGCCTGCTGGAACAGCAGCGGGCGGGTCTCGCGCCACAGCTCGCGGCCGAACAGGAAGGGCGAGTTGGCGCCGGCCGCGATCTGCGGCCCGGACACCGCCTGGGCGGCGTTCCAGACCGCGGCGAAGCGCCCGGGGGTGACCTGGAGGTGCATCTGCATGGAGGTGCAGGCGGCCTCGGGGGCGATCGAGGACGAGGTGTAGACGAGGTGCTCGACGCCGTCGATGTCGAGGGTGATGTCCTCGCCGCGCATGGCGAGGATGCGCTCGTTCAGCAGGGTGTAGCGGTCCGCCCTCGACAGGTTCGCGGACACCAGGTCCTGCGCCTCCAGGGTGGGCAGAATTCCGACCATCACGATGTGAGCGCCGACTTCCCGCGCCCTGCGGTCGGCGTAGCCGAGACCGGTGCGCAGTTCCTCGGCGAGCCGGTCGAGCACCCGTCCCGATAGCCGGTGCGGCGCGATGTTCACTTCAATATTGAACTGTGCCAGCTCGGTCTGGAAATCGCGGCTCGCGATGCGGTCGAGCACCTCCTCGTTCATCATGCGGGGCAGCCCGCCGGAATCCGCGAGATTCAATTCGATCTCCAGGCCCATCAGATTGCGCGGCCGGTCGAATCGCTTCTCGTCCAGCAGCCGCTCAAGCCCCAGCAGGCACTGCTGGAGCTTGGTGCGGTACATCCGGCGGTCGGCCAGGTCGAACGATCCGGCCTCGACCTTCTCCCCCATCTACGGGTCCTCCTCGCTGTGGTCCTCACCTGAGGATGCCCCACCCAAATGATCCATAACGCCCCATGGGAACCGGGTCGCACGCTAGGCTTGCTGTAGGCACCACCCGGCGCACGTGACGGCGGCACATTCCGCGCCACCCGGGCCGCGTAATCGCGGGGAGTTTCGGACCGGCGGGTTCCGGCCGTCCGCGGCGCCGGAAAAATCGCGCCGCCCCGCCCATACGCTGCGGGAATGTCGGGGAGCAGCCCGCCGAAGAAGGCGAATTATCGTCTTGCGCGTAATACTGGCAGCGACTAGATGAAACACGGAGCGAACACGCGTCGTATAAACTCCGCGCACAAGGCCGTGCACCTGCCCCCGGGCCGGACTCGCTGAGCCGGAACCGGGGGCGGGAGCGCCCTCGTCGACGACGCCGTTCGCGCCCCCCGCCACCTGTGTCTCGTTGTGTCTCCAAGTGAGAGGCGACATCATGCCGCTGCTTGTCCCCCCTGCACCCGCGCCCGCCCTGCTGAGCGTGCTCGCCGCGCTCAGCTCGCCCACCGCCGTCCTGGAGGCGCGGACCCCCGCGCTGCGCAGGGCGCAGGGCCCGCTGGACGCCGAACGCCCCCTTCCTGTCCACGTGTTCGAACCGGCGTCGGTGCCGGGCGGGCTGCCGCGGGCGCGGCTGACCGGCTGGCGGTTCCATATCAGGGCGGGCGCGGTGGTGGCGGCCGCGGGCGAGACGGTGGCGACGCCCGACGGATGGGTCTTCTCGCGCTTCTCCGAGGGGCCGTACCTGGGCTCGACCGAGCGGGCGCTGCGGCAGGCGGAGGCACTGCCGGCCACGTACCAGCCGCATCTGCTGTCGGTGCCGGGCCTGTACATGCTGGCGCTGTGGCTGCACCACGACGCGCGCGCCGATGCGGCCACCGCGCAGCCCGACCCGGCGGACCTGCTGATCCCGCTGGCGCCCGCGCCACCGGGGATCGCCGCGCACCGCGTCCACCGGCTGGCGGAGCTGGCGCAGGTCATCAGCGTGCGGCACGCGCCGCCGCCGCTGGCGGGCTCACCGGCCTGAGCAGGGGCCCGCGCGGCGGCCGCCGGAGGGCCGCAAGCCCCGCCTCCGCCCGGCCGGCGGCCTTCCCGCAACTCCCACGGCGCCCCCTCGCAGCTCCGCGAGGGGGCGCCGTCGTGCCCGCGCGCGGCCGCAACCACCCGCACGGGTGAGGCGTCTTCTTCATGTGTGCCCCGGCTCCGTCAAATCCCTGCGGATCGGCGCCGGCGGAGCAACACTGGGACCGGCCGCACCAGGAACGGGGGTACGCACCACATGCGGACAGGGGAAGCGACCACAGACAGCATCAGCATCCACACATCGCAGCGAAAGACGCCAACGACCATGTGCCAGCACCACCCGCAGTGCCCGCCCGCCGACTGTTCCGACCGGGAGGCCGCGCACATCGTGGCCCACCACCCGGACCAGGGCTGGAGCCTGCTGTGCAACGGGGTCCTGCTCTTCGAGGACACCGGCGAGCTGCTGCCCGACGGGCAGATCATCGCGCCGCACCGGCCGCTGGCCTCCGGTCAGGTCACGACCGCGGCCTGACCGCGACCCCTCCGGCGCCCGGCGCCCGGCCGCAGACCGACGGCGCCGACGGGGGCCTGACCGCGGCGCGGTCAGGCCCCCGCGGGCTCAGCCCTCGTACGCGTCCGGCGGCGGGCAGGAGCAGACCAGGTTGCGGTCGCCGTAGGCCCCGTCGATCCGCCGCACCGGCGGCCAGTACTTGTCGGCGGCGTCCACCCCGGCGGGGAAGACGGCCTCCTCGCGGCCATAGGGGTGGCTCCACTCGCCGGCCAGCACGGCCGCGGTGTGCGGGGCGCCGCGCAGCGGGTTGTCGTCGGCGGGCCACTGCCCGGCGGCGACCCGGTCGATCTCGCCGCGGATCGCGATCATCGCCTCACAGAACCGGTCGAGCTCGGCGAGGTCCTCGCTCTCGGTGGGCTCGATCATCAGCGTCCCGGCCACCGGGAAGGACATGGTCGGCGCGTGGAAGCCGTAGTCGATGAGCCGCTTGGCGATGTCGTCGACGGTGACGCCGGTCTCCTTGGTGAGCGGCCGCAGGTCGATGATGCACTCGTGCGCGACCAGGCCGCCGGGGCCGGTGTAGAGCACCGGGAAGTGCGGCTCCAGCCGCTTGGCGATGTAGTTGGCGCTCAGCACCGCGATCTGGGTGGCGCGCTTGAGGCCCTCGCCGCCCATCAGCCGCACGTACGTCCAGGAGATGGGCAGGATGCCCGCGGAGCCCCAGGGGGCCGCCGAGACGGGCCCGACGCCGCTCTGCGGCCCCGCGGCCGACTGCAGCGGGTGGTTGGGCAGGTACGGCGCCAGGTGGGCGCGGACCGCGACCGGGCCGACGCCGGGGCCGCCGCCGCCGTGCGGGATGCAGAAGGTCTTGTGCAGGTTCAGGTGCGAGACGTCGGCGCCGAAGCGGCCCGGGCGGGCCAGGCCGACCAGCGCGTTGAGGTTGGCGCCGTCCACGTAGACCTGGCCGCCCGCGTCGTGCACGGCCGCGCAGACCGCGGTGATGTTGTCCTCGAAGACGCCGTGCGTGGAGGGGTAGGTGACCATCAGCACGGCCAGTTCGTCGCGGTGCTGCTCGATCTTGGCGTGCAGGTCCTCGACGTCCACGTCGCCGTTCTCGCCGGTCCTGACGACGACCACCTTCATGCCGGCCATCACCGCGCTGGCCGCGTTGGTGCCGTGCGCGGAGGACGGGATCAGGCAGACGGTGCGGGCGGTGTCGCCGTTGGCGCGGTGGTAGGCGCGCACCGCGAGCAGCCCGGCCAGCTCGCCCTGGGAGCCGGCGTTGGGCTGCAGGCTCACCGCGTCGTAGCCGGTGACCTCGGCGAGCTGCCGCTCCAGGCCCCGGATCAGCTCCAGGTAGCCGGCCGCCTGCTCGATCGGCGCGAAGGGGTGCAGCGCGCCGAACTCCGGCCAGGTGACCGGTTCCATCTCGGTGGTCGCGTTGAGCTTCATGGTGCACGAGCCGAGCGGGATCATGCCGCGGTCCAGCGCGTAGTCCCGGTCGGCGAGCCGGCGCAGGTAGCGCAGCATCGCGGTCTCGCTGCGGTGCTGGTGAAAGACCGGGTGGGTCAGATACGGCTCGGTGCGGGCCAGCGCGGCGGGCAGCGCTCCTCCGGCGTCCCCCACCCCACCAGCGGTCGACGCGTCCAGCGCGTCGAGGTCGGCTGCGGGCGCCCCGAAGGCGGCGAGCACCGCGGCCAGCTGGGCCCGGGTGGTGGTCTCGTCGCAGGCGATGCCGACCCGGTCGGCGTCGGTCAGCCGCAGGTTGACGCCGGCCTCGCGGGCGGCGGCCACGACCTCGGCGGCCCGGCCGGGCACCCGCGCGGTGAGCGTGTCGAAGAACTCCGCGTGCTCGATCTCCACGCCGCCGGCCCGCAGCCCGGCCGCGAGCAGCTCGGCGTAGCGGTGGGTGCGCCGGGCGATGCCGGCCAGGCCCTCGGGGCCGTGGTAGACGGCGTACATCCCGGCCATGACGGCGAGCAGCACCTGCGCGGTGCAGATGTTGCTGGTGGCCTTCTCGCGCCGGATGTGCTGCTCGCGGGTCTGCAGCGCCAGCCGGTACGCCTTCGCGCCGTCCGCGTCGACGGAGACGCCGACCAGGCGCCCCGGCAGGTTGCGGGCGTACGCCTCGCGGACCGCCATGTAGCCGGCGTGCGGGCCACCGAAGCCCATGGGGACGCCGAAGCGCTGGGTGGTGCCGACCGCGATGTCGGCGCCGAGCGCGCCGGGCGAGGTGAGCAGCGTCAGCGCGAGCAGGTCGGCGGCGACGGTGACGACCGCGCCCAGCTCGTGCGCGGCCTCGACGACCGGCCGCAGGTCGCGTACCGCGCCCGAGGCGCCGGGGTACTGCAGCAGCACGCCGAACACACCGCGCTCGGCGGCCTCGGCGGGGATGCCGCCGGACAGGTCGGCGACGACGACCTCGACCCCGGTGGGCTCGGCGCGGGTGCGCAGCACGGCCAGGGTCTGCGGGAAGATGTCGGCGTCGACCAGGAAGACGCCCTGCTTGACCTTGCCGACCCGGCGCGACAGCGCCATGGCCTCGGCGGCCGCGGTGCCCTCGTCCAGCAGGGAGGCCCCGGAGGTGGGCAGCCCGGTGAGGTCGGCGACGACCGTCTGGAAGTTCAGCAGCGCCTCCAGGCGGCCCTGCGAGATCTCCGGCTGGTACGGGGTGTACGCGGTGTACCAGGCGGGGTTCTCCATGACGTTGCGCAGGATGACGGGCGGGGTGAAGGTGCCGTAGTAGCCGAGGCCGATCATCGGCGCGAGCACCTCGTTGCGGTCGGCCAGCGCCCGCAGCTCGGCGAGCGCCTCGGCCTCGGTGAGCGCCGCGGGCAGGCCGAGCGCCTCGGCGCTCCTGATCGCGTCGGGCACGGCCGCGGCGGTCAGCTCGTCCAGCGAGCCGTAGCCGACCTGGGCGAGCATCTTGGCCTCGGCCTCGGCGTCGGGTCCGATGTGGCGGCGCTCGAACGGCACGCCGGCTTCCAGCTCGGCGAGGGTGGTGCGGCGGTCAGTCATCTGCGGAGGCCTCCTGGTCTGCGACGACCTGCTGGGGTGCCGTGGCACCCGGACGGCCTCCCCCTCTGTCATCAGAACCTGAGAGCTTCACCGCCCGGCGCGGGCGGCTTTCACCGTCGGTGAGGACGCGTCCCGGAGGCGGCGGCGCTCCCGGGGCAGGTCCTGCTTTCCAGAGTGACCTCGCCCGTGCGGTACGGATGCCTGAGAGATTCCGGGGAGGGATTGCTCCTTCGGCGCCTCCGTGACGCTCTTGCGTGCGCCGGCGGAGGACTCTCCCGCATGGGGTCTGCAGCCGTTTCCAGACTACCAGCGCGCCCGGCGCGTGCCCCGGCGCCGCCCTGCCGCGGCGCCGCGCCGCCACCGCGCCGCTCCGCCCGCCGCGCGCGGCGCTGCCCGCCCGGCCGTTCCGAGTCGACAGCGCCCGTAATGTGGCTTTGGCTGGTGTCCAGCAGCAGTTCGCCGTGGGGTGCTTCACCGTGAGTTGGAGGGACCGTGCAGAGCGACATCGATCCGCGGAGCCTGATCGGGCGACGTGCCTTCGACCGCGACGGTACGAAGATCGGCACGGTCGACGAGGTGTACCTCGACGACGCGACCGGGACCCCCGAGTGGGCCGCGGTCCGCACCGGCCTGTTCACCCGCGACGCCTTCGTGCCGCTGGAGCCCAGCACCCTGGAGGACGGGCAGCTGCGCGTGCCGTACGAGAAGTCCCTGATCAAGGACGCGCCGGACTTCGGCGTGGGCCGCCATCTGTCCCCCGAGCAGGAGCTCCAGCTCTACCACCACTACGGGATGGACGTGCCGCGGGCGAACCCCGAGCCGACGGCGCCGGAGCACGACTTCGGCCGGGTCGGCCGGGAGGACTGAAGCGAGCGGGTCGACCGCACCGGCCCGCCGCGCCGGCCGGGCTAGCCGGCCGCGGACGCCCGGTCCCGGGCCATCGGGGCGAGCGGCAGCGGCTCGCCGTGGGAGAGCGCGGGGTCGTCGGCGGCGAAGGTGCGGACGCGGCCGGGGCGGGTGTCGGAGGGCACCTCGAAACGGACGGTGACCCGCCCGACACCGCTGCCCTGCACCCATCCGCTGCCGTGCTCCTCGTGCACCACGTCCTGGCCGGGCAGCCAGCGCCTGGCGTGCCCCTCGGGGACCGGCGGGGGCTCCGACGGCAGCTCGGCCACCTCGTCGCCCGGTCCGCCGGTCCCGCCCTCCCCCGCGTGCTGCGCGAACAGGTCCTCCTGCGTGAAGTCCGCCAGGCCGGCGACGCCCACGCCGAGCAGCCGGACGCCGCCGGTGGTGTCCACGGCCTCGACCAGGCGCCGCGCGGTCTCCCTGACCACGGCGGGGTCGTCGGTGGGGGCGCGCAGCGTCTCGGAGCGGGTCAGCGTGGAGAAGTCGTAGCGGCGGACCTTGATCACCACGGTGCGCCCGGAGCGGCCGGCGCCGCGCAGCCGCTGCACGCAGCGTTCGGCGAGGCGGTCGATCTCGTGGCGGACGTGGGCGCGGTCGGTCAGGTCGTACTCGAAGGTGTCCTCGACGGAGATGGACTTCACGTCCCGGTCGGCGACCACCGGGCGGTTGTCCAGGCCGGCGGCCATCGCGTAGAGGCCGGTGCCGTGCGCCTTGCCGAGCAGCCGGACCAGTTCCGGCTCGCCGGCGTGGGTGATCTCGGCGACGGTGGTGATCCCGGCCTTGCGCAGGTGCTCCGCGGTGGCCGGGCCGACGCCCCACAGCGTGCGCACCGGCAGCGGGTCGAGCAGCGCCCGCTCGGTGCCCGGCTCGACCACGACGAGACCGTCGGGCTTGGCCCGTTCGGAGGCGATCTTGGCGAGCAGCTTGGAGCCGGCCAGGCCCACCGAGGCGGTCAGGCCCGTGGCGGCCCTGATGCGGGCCCGCAGCCGCTCGGCGACGGCCCGCGGGGGGTCGGTGCTGCCGGTGGCCGCGGCGCCCGCCTCCAGGTCCAGGAAGGCCTCGTCGAGGCTCAGCGGCTCTATCAGCGGCGAGACCTCGGCGAGCAGCGCCATCACCGTCTCGCTGACCTGGCGGTAGATGCCGAAGCGCGGGTAGAGGTACGCGGCGTTCGGGCAGAGCCTGCGGGCGTGCGCGGTGGCCATGGCGGAGTGGACGCCGTGCACGCGTGCCTCGTAGGACGCGGTCGACACCACGCCCCGGTTCCCCAGGCCGCCGACCACCACCGGCTTGCCCCGCAGGCTCGGCTTGGCCGCCTGCTCGACCGCGGCGAAGAACGCGTCCATGTCCAGGTGGAGGATCGTCGGCGCACTTCTCACACCTCGATCGTGCCGCACACCGCCGACATCGGCCGTACACGTGTACGGTGCGGCGCCTATTTCGGACGGCGCGATCTCAGACGGCGCGGTTGCCGCGGCGGCGGGCCAGTTCGTCGGCGGGGTTGTGCCCGATCAGGGTCTCCCCGGTGTCGACGCGCTCACCGTGCATCTGGGACAGCGCGCTCTCCACGTCCCGCCACACCACGCCGACCGCGATGCCGAAGACGCCCTGGCCGCCCTGGAGCAGGTCGACCACCTCGTCCGGCGAGGTGCACTCGTAGACGGTCGCGCCGTCGCTCATCAGCGTCATACGGGTCAGCTCGGACGGACCGACCGAGCGCAGGTGCTGCACGGCGGTGCGGATGTTCTGCAGCGCCACGCCGGTGTCCAGCAGGCGCTTGACGATCTTCAGCACGACGACGTCGCGGAAGCTGTAGAGCCGCTGGGTGCCGGAGCCGTAGGCGGGCCGCACGCTGGGCTCGACGAGTCCGGTGCGGGCCCAGTAGTCCAGCTGCCGGTAGGTGATGCCGGTGGCGGCGCACGCGGTGGGGCCGCGGTAGCCGATCCGCTCCGCAGCGGCATCCGCGGCGTCGACGGGCCCGCCGGGCGCCGTACGGGCCAGCGCCCCGTGGGTCGCAAACGGGCCGCCGGGCGGCAAACCGTCGCCGGTGCTTCTCACGCCCGCCCTCCGTCCGTTCGCATCCCGCGGCCACGCGCATGTGCCACGAGACTTTCCACCTCGACGGTAGGCAGTCGTCAGGGGTGCGTCAACGATCGCCACACTCGGCACGCCGAGTGAAATTCACCCCAGGAGTGGTTTGTTTCGACCCACCTCGGGGAACGACTGACCGAATGCTCCATCGGGGGCAATCTTGCCTCGCGGTGACTGCCGGGACCGACCTCCCGGAACCGGCCGTCCGGGCCGGTCCGCCGCCTCACTGGTTGCTGGTGCCGAAGTCCTCGGGCGAGATCTGGTCGAGGAACTCGCGGAACTTCTCCACCTCGTCCTCCTGCTCGTCGGGGATGGCGATGCCCGCGTCGTCCAGCACGCCGTCACTGCCGTAGATCGGCGTGCCGGTGCGCAGCGCCAGCGCTATGGCGTCGGACGGGCGGGCGCTGACCTCGACCCCGCTGGCGAACACCAGCTCCGCGTAGAACACGCCGTCCCGCAGATCCGTGATGCGCACCTCGGTGAGGGTCTGGCCCACCGCCTCCAGAACGTCCTTGAAAAGGTCATGGGTGAGCGGCCGCGCCGGTGTCATGCCCTGCTGCGCGAAAGCGATGGCCGTCGCCTCCCCCGGCCCGATCCAGATGGGCAGGTACCGGTCGCCTCCCACTTCACGCAGGAGCACGATCGGTTGGTTGGAGGGCATTTCGACCCGGACACCCACAACGTCGAGCTCGTTCACACAGCAACCCTAGGCCGTGCCTGCCGGGTTTGGGTAGTCGGGCAGGCCGGAGCAGGGCCGTCCGGGCCCCCGACCGGGGGGTCGGGCGGCTCTCGGCGCAACCTCGGAGTCGTTCGGCGCGGCCTCGCGGGCGTCCTCAGCGCAGCCTGATCCGCAGCGCCGACTGCACCAGCGCGGCGTGCAGCCGCACCGACAGCTCCGCCAGCTCGCGCGCGGTGGCCTCGGCGTGGGTGCGGGTCTGCGGGTTGCGGTGCCGCCGCAGCGGCGCCACCACCTGCTCGACCAGGCCCGCCTCGCGGTCCGCCGCCGCCTTCACCGCCCGCAGGTGCCGCGGCTCAAGACCGAACCGGCCCAGGTCCGCGATCAGCCGCGCGATCTGCACCGCGTCCGCGTCGTAGCCGCCGTCGCGGCCGGCCTCGACGAGGCCGTAGGACTCCCACTCCGCCAGCTCCGCGCCGTCGGCCCCGGTGGCCGCGAGCAGCTCCTCGCGGCCGATCCGCAGCTCGGCGGGTGGCTCCTGATCGAGGGCGACCGCCGCGGCGGCCGGGGCGTCCAGCGACTCACGGGACTCGGCGGGGCCGGGCAGCGCGACCTGCTCGCCGCGGTCCAGGGCGTCCAGATGCTCCCGGATCACCCGCAGCGGCAGATAGTGGTCGCGCTGCACCCGCAGGACGTACGCCAGGCGTTCCACGTCCTTGGGAGCGAACTTCCGGTAGCCCGAGGGAGTGCGCTGCGGCTCCACCAGGCCCTCCGCCTCCAGGAAGCGGATCTTGGAGATGGTGATCTCGGGGAACTCGTCCTGCAGCCTGCCGAGCACCGCGCCGATGCTCAGCAGCGCCTCGTCGGCCGTGGCGGCGCCGTTGCTCCCGGCGCCGCCTGACGTTCTCGGCATGAACACCTTCCCCGCGGGCCCGGACGCCCGCCTGCCTGTGCCCGGGGTCAGATGCCCCGCTGGCTCGCGTAGAAGACCAACCGGTACTTGCCGATCTGCACCTCGTCGCCGTTGGACAGCGGCACCGCGTCGATCCGCTCGCGGTTGACGTACGTGCCGTTCAGGCTGCCGACGTCCGAGACGGTGAAGCCGCCGTCGGAGCCGCGCCGGAACTCCACGTGCCGGCGCGAGACCGTCACGTCGTCGAGGAAGATGTCGCTCTGCGGGTGCCGGCCGGCAGTGGTCAGCTCACCGTCGAGCAGGAACCGGCTGCCGGAGTTGGGACCCCGGCGCACTACCAGCAGCGCCGAGCCGATCGGCAGGGCGTCGACCGCGGCCTGCGCCTCGGGCGACAGCGACGGCGACGGCGTCTGGCCGGTCGCCTCCGCCTCGTACGCCTCGATGCCCGAGATCGAGATGGTGGAGGTGGTCTCCGAAGGGCGCTCGTGGCCACCGCCGGCGGTCCCGCGCAGAGGCGCACCGCAGTTGGAGCAGAAGCGACTCGCCTCCGCGTTGGTGTGACCGCACCTGCTGCATACCGGCAAGCCGAACCCTCCACCCGTGGTTGAGGTTGACGCTTCCCCGAAACCTATGCGGGCGGCCGAACCCTGGTCAACAGACGCCACGCCGGGCGCGTCGGAATAGCCGCCGCCCCGCCCCTGCCCGTCGTTCCTGAACAGCGGGCGGTCGCCCGAGCCCTGGCCGCCCTGGCCCTCGTCGACCGTGCCCCGCGGGGCGCGATGGCGCGCCGTCGCCGGGTCACCCGACTGCCGCGCGCTCTTGCCGAACAACTTCCCGAACAACTTCACGGGCGATTCCCCTTGAAAGACGCAGACCCGCCCGTGGGGCAGGACGAACTCTCGCTACTCACAGTTTCCACCACGCAACACGTACCGATTCCCCGACATCCCCGACCCCCGCACCGACTCCCCGACCCCGGCCTCACTGGGATGACCGAGCGTAGTCAGGCTGCTTCGGCGACCGCAAGGCGTCCACGACGATCTTCTGCGACCGCACCACGTCCGCGGTGGCCTGCTCCTTCTCCAGCGTCTGCACGACCCCTCCGGGGATGTTCAGCGCCGGCTCAAGGTCCTGCGGGTTGCCGATGACCTTGAAGACGTAGGGCTGGGCGAGCTTGTGCCCGTCGACGAGCACGCCGTCGGAACCCTGCGTGAAGTATGTGTCCGCGACCGCGCGGACCCCGTTGATCTGGATCGCCTCAGCGCCGGCCGCCCGCAGCTCCTGGAGCGTGTCCAGCAGCGAGTCGGACTCCACGCCGCCGTGCGGGTCGGTGATCGTCAGGGTGATCCCCGGGCCCTGCGCGGGCACCGAGCCGGCCAGCACGCCCAGCTCGCGCTCCTTCTGCTGCGTCTGCTTCAGCGCCTCCGCCGCCTGGTCGGAGCTGGTCTCCAGCTCCGAGCGCTGGCTGTCCAGGCCGCGCTTCTCGTCCTGGAGCCGCTGGCTGCGGTTGTCCAGCTCGGTCAGGATGCGCACCAGGTCCTCCTGGCGGGCGCCGCGCAGCGCGCCGTTGTCGCTGGTGGTGCGGACCTGGATGGCCACACCCAGGCCCAGCACGGCCAGCAGCACCGCCACGATCAGCTGTGCCCGCGAGGCGCGCGGCGGCCACAGGGCGGCCAGCAGCCGCTGGCGCCCGGTGCGCTCCTCGCGCTCGCGCGGGTCGTGCTCGTCGGTCATCCGCGGGTCACGCCCGGAAGACGTGGCGGCGGATGGCCGCCGCGTTGGAGAAGATGCGGATGCCGAGCACGACCACGACGCCGGTGGACAGCTGCGAGCCGACGCCCAGCTTGTCGCCGAGGAAGACGATCAGCGCGGCCACCACGACGTTGGACAGGAACGACACGACGAACACCTTGTCGTCGAAGATCCCGTCCAGCATGGCCCGCAGCCCGCCGAAGACGGCGTCGAGGGCGGCCACCACCGCGATCGGAAGGTACGGCTCCACCCCGGAGGGCACCACGGGGCGCACCACGAGGCCGACCACGACCCCCACGACGAGGCCCAGTACGGCGATCACTTCGAACCCTTCCCATTCGCGGCGCTGTCGGCCTTCGGGGCGCCGGCGACCGGCTTGGCGTACCGCAAGGTCAGGCTGGGCGCGGCGGCCAGTTCCAGTTCCTTCTGGACGGAGATGCTCGCACGGATCCCGTAGTCCGACTGGAGCAGCCGGAGGTACTGGCCGTCCTCGCTGTCCCGGAATGCCTTGCTCAACCGCTCCCCGTCCCCGATCGCCAGCACCGTGTACGGCGGCGCCAGCGGCTTGTTGTCGACCAGTATGGCGTCCCCGGCGGCCCGGATCGCCGACAACGCGGTCAGCCGCTGCCCGTTCACCGTGACCGCCTCCGCGCCGGACGCCCACAGGCCGTTGACGACGTGCTGCATGTCACGGTCGCGGACCCGGCCGGTGTCGGCGAAGCCGTTGCTCTCGCGGGGGCCGCCGCCGTTGCCGGTGGACGCCTCCTTGGCGTCGTCGACCACCAGTTTCACGCCGGGGCCGCGCACGGGCGTCGCACCGGCCAGCAGGCCGAGCAGGGCCGCCTGGCCGCCGCCCCCGGTGGCACGCAGCGCCTTCTGCTGCTCGGCGGAGACCGTTTCGCGCAGCGAGTCGACGTCCTTCTGCAACGCGTCCGCGCTCCTGGTCTCCGTCTGGACCCGGTCGATCAGCTTCTGCCGCTCCTTGGCCGCGGTGGGCGCCGAGACCTGCGCCTGCGCGGCGCCGAGGGTCACCACGACCGCGGCCAGCACCAGGCCCGCCGCGAGCCACAGCCGGCCGCTGAGCGCCGTGGGCAGCCGTGAGCTGCCCACCGCGCCGCGCCGGGCCGCGGCCTGCGCGTACCCGTCGTCCAGGCTGTGCTCCATGACGTTGGTCAGCAGCGACATCGAGGCGTCGGGACGCCGCTGGGCAGCCCCCGGCGAGGGGCTGCTCCGATCGGGTCGCTGCTGCGGCATGCCGCACATCGTCCCACGTCGGGAGCCCGGACTCGAACGGGCCCCACGCGGCGCGCCGTTGCGGCGCGCCGCGGGGCCCGTCCGCGGCCGGATCAGCGGCCGGCGCTCTCCACGACCTCCGACCACTCCTCCAGCAGCGCCTGCGTCGACGCGTCGTCCGGTCCCTCTGCCCACAGGTGGGTGACGGCCTCGGCGGGGTCGGGCAGCACCATCACCCAGCGCCCGTCGGACTCCACCACCCGCACGCCGTCGGTGGTGTCCACCGAGCGGTCCCCGGCCTCCTCGACGACCCGGCGCATCACCGAGCCCTTGACCGCCCAGGGGGTCGGCACGTCCCGCTTCAGGACGTGGGCGCGCGGGATACGGGCGTCGATCTGGCTCAGCGTGAGCTGGGTGCGCGCCACCAGGCCGATCAGCCGCACGAACGCCGCGGAGCCGTCGAAGACGCTGCTGAACTCCGGAACGATGTAGCCGCCGCGGCCGTCGCCACCGAAGATCGTGCCCTCGTCCCGGCCGACCCTGGTCAGGTCGTCGGACGCGGTGGTCGTCCAGGTGACCTGGGTGCCGTGGTACGCCGCCACCTGCTCGCCGATGCGGGTCGTGGTGACCGGAAGCGCCACCCGCCCGCTGCGGCGCTCCGCGGCGACCAGGTCGAGCAGCACCAGCAGCGCCCGGTCGTCCTCGACGATCTTCCCGCGCTCGTCGACCAGCGACATGCGCTCGCCGACCGGGTCGAAGCGGACGCCGAAGGCGGCCCGCGCCGAGGACACGATCTCGCCGAGCCGCACCAGGCCCGCCCTGCGACTCTCCTCGGTCTCGGTGGGCCGCGCCTCGTCCAGGCCCGGGTTGATGGTCAGCGCGTCCACGCCGAGCCGGCCCAGCAGGCTGGGCAGCACCAGGCCGGCGCTGCCGTTCGCCGCGTCCACGACGACCTTCAGGCCGGACTCGGCGATCCCGGAGATGTCCACCGCGCGCAGCAGGGCGCCGGTGTACGAGTCGAAGACCGTCGCCGGGAACCGCAGGTCGCCGATCTCACCGGGGAACGCCCTGCGGTACTCCTGACGCGCGAAGACCCGGTCCAGCTTGCGCTGGCCGGCCGCCGACAGGTCCGCTCCCCGCTCGTCGAAGAACATGATGTCGAGCGAGTCGGGCCGTCCCGGCGTGGTCCTGATCATGATGCCGCCGGCGCTGCCGCGAGCGGTCTGCTGGCGGGCCACCGGCATCGGCACGTTCTCCAGGTCGCGCACGTCGATCGCGCTGGTCTGCAGCGCCGAGATCACCGCACGCTTCAGGGCGCGCGCGCCGCGGGAGTGGTCTCGGGCGGTGGTGACCGTGGCGCCCTTCTTCAGCGTGGTCGCGTACGCGCCGGCGAGGCGGACCGCCAGCTCCGGGGTGATCTCCACGTTGAGGATGCCGGTGACGCCCCGGGCGCCGAACAGGTGCGCCTGGCCGCGCGACTCCCAGATGACCGAGGTGTTGACGAACGCGCCGGCCTCGACCGTCTTGAACGGGTACACCCGGACGTTGCCCGAGATGATCGACTCCTCGCCGATCAGGCACTCGTCGCCGATGACCGCGCCCTCGTCGATCCGCGCGGCCCGCATCACGTCGGTGTTCTTGCCGATCACGCAGCCGCGGAGGTTGGTCCCCTGGCCCACGTAGACGTTGTCGGCGATCACCGCCTTGTGCAGGAAGGCGCCGGTCTTCACCACGACGTTCGAGCCCACCACGCTGTGCTCGCGGATCTCGGCGCCGGCCTCGACCTTGGCGTAGTCGCCGATGAACAGCGGGCCGCGCAGCACCGCGTCGGGGTGCACCTCCGCGCCTTCCGCGACCCACACGCCCGGCGAGATCTCGAAGCCGTCGATGTCGACGTCGACCTTGCCCTCCAGGACGTCCGCCTGGGCCTTCACATAGCTCTCGTGCGTGCCGACGTCCTCCCAGTAGCCCTCGGCGACATAGCCGTAGATCGGCTTGCCCTCCTTCATCAGCTGCGGGAAGACGTCGCCCGACCAGTCCACCGGGACGTCGGGGTCGACGTAGTTGAAGACCTCCGGCTCCATCACGTAGATGCCGGTGTTCACCGTGTCCGAGAACACCTGGCCCCAGGTGGGCTTCTCCAGGAAGCGTTCGACCTTGCCCTCGTCGTCGACGATGGTGATGCCGAACTCCAGGGGGTTCGGCACCCGCGTCAGGCACACCGTGACGAGGGCGCCCTTCTCCTTGTGGAATTCGATCAGCTCGGTCAGGTTGAAATCGGTGAGGGCGTCACCGGAAATCACGAGGAAGGAGTCGTCCTTCAGTGCCTCCTCCGCGTTCTTCACGCTTCCGGCCGTCCCCAGCGGCTTCTCTTCGTTGGCGTAGGTCAGCTCCATCCCGAATTCCTCGCCGTCCCCGAAGTAATTCTTCACGAGGGACGCGAGGAACTGGACTGTGACCACCGTCTCAGTGAGGCCGTGCCGCTTGAGCAGAGTCAGAACGTGCTGCATAATTGGGCGGTTCACCACCGGCAGCAGAGGTTTTGGCATGCTCGAAGTCATCGGGCGAAGGCGAGTACCTTCGCCGCCGGCCATGACAACCGCCTTCATGTCGGAAGCATCCTCCTCGTGACTCAGTCAGCCGTGGCGTCCGCCCTGACGAGTTGCCGGACCTGCACCACATAGAGGAACCCTGCCCACCAGTACAGGGTTGTACCCCACCCTGCGAACGCCCAGCCGAAAATTGACGCCAGGGTCGCAAGCCATCCGCTGCCGTCGCTGAGCAGCAGCAGCGGAAAGGCGTACATGAGGTTGAAGGTAGCCGCTTTCCCGATGAAGTTCACCTGGGGTGGGCCGTAACGGTGCCTCCGCAGAATCAGCAGCATCACCGCCATCATCGCCTCCCGTGCCAGCAGCAGCACGGTGAGCCACAGCGGCAGGATGTCCCGCCATGTGAGGCCCACCAGGGTGGACAACACGAACAGCCGGTCAGCGGCCGGGTCCAGCACCCGTCCGAGACTGCTGATCTGATTCCAGCGCCGGGCCAGCTTCCCGTCCAGATAGTCACTGACGCCGCTGAAGGCCAGCACCAGCAGCGCCCAGCCGTCGGCCTTGGGGCCGTCGAACTCGGGCCACAGAATCAGCCAGAGGAACACGGGGACGCCGACCAGGCGCGCCATACTCAGGATGTTGGGGATCGTGAAGATCCGATCCGTTTGCACCCGTGTCTCCTGGACCTCCACCGGGGCCCCTCCTGCTGCTGTCAAGTCGGTACCGACGCGCCATGATCCGGACGCCGCCGCCCGACTCTACCCCAGGCACAAAAAGGGCCCGGCCCCGGATCAGCGATCCGAGGCCGGGCCTCTTTGTGAAGAATTGTTCGGCGGTGTCCTACTCTCCCACAGGGTCCCCCCTGCAGTACCATCGGCGCTGAAAGGCTTAGCTTCCGGGTTCGGAATGTAACCGGGCGTTTCCC
>JAJSZB010000789.1:0-736 GCA_050613715.1 Streptomyces sp. IBSBF 3018 | reverse complement strand
GCCGGGGGCCCGTCCCTCCCGGGCCCCCGGCCGGTTTCCGTGCGTCCGCACCACCGGAGGGCAGTCAGCCGTCCGTTGCCGTCCCGCGCCGCGTGGGCCCGGGCCCGGATGCCCGTACGGCGTCCGGGTGGTGGGCAAGGCTTGTCGCCACGTGAACACCCGGGTTAGCGTGGAGGCGATCGTGGTCCCGGCTGCGGGACCCACTCGACCGAGGGGGCGGACATGCGCGATGCCAGGCGCTCCGCCGCGTACCCCGGTCGCTCCTTGCGTTCACGCGTCGTTCGACGCCATGTGGACCTGCTGCGCGTGAACAGCGCGCTGTGTCCCGCGGGTTCCCTGCCGGTCCGCTGACCGCCGGGGCCCGCGCGCCGCGACCCGTCACCGACCCGCCCGCGAACCTCCCGTCCCCCACAGGGGACCGGCGGCCCGCGGCCGCGTCCCGTCGCCCCGCCGTGGAGTCTCCCGCGATCCGGCCGGTCCCGCTGCGCCGCCGGCCCGAGCCGGAGGCGTCTGTCCCCGGCCGCCGCGGCCCCCGACGAGACGGGAAGCTCCCACGCAATGAAGCAGCAGACCTCCGACCTGACCCCTGACCGGGTCCCGGGCCCGGTCCCCGATCCGGCAGTCGATCCGGTTCCTGATCCGGTTCCCGATCCGGCATCCGGCCCGGCACCTGATCCGGTCCACGGCACGGCGCCAGCGCAGGGTCCCCTCGCCGCCCCGGCCCACGAACCCGCCG
>JAJSZB010000788.1:0-747 GCA_050613715.1 Streptomyces sp. IBSBF 3018 | reverse complement strand
GGCGGTGTCGGGGGAGCGGGCGCGGGGTTGACAGGGGATCGGGTGTGGGCCGAAAGTGAGGCGTTCGGAGAGCGCTCTCCCGTCGAGGTGCGGCGGCAACCGTCCGCTCCGCCGACGACACCGCGGGTGGGGCCGCGGGGGCGTCGGCAGGGCCGCCGCCGCGAGGCAGGTCACGGTCGCGTCCTGGTCCCGGTCCCGCGGGATCACGGCCGCGGCCGTGACCGCCCCGGCCCGCGGCCGGTCCGCGGCACGAGGTCCCGGCCAGGACGTCAGTGCCGGGTCCCGGCCGGGACCCCGTGCGGGCGGGTCCCCGTGCGGGCGGGCGTCGTCGCCGGGCCGCGCGGCGGTGCGACGCTCGCGGTCGGTGCGCGTGCGGTGCGGCGGCGTGCGGCTTCGCGGGGGCGACGCGGGGCTTCACGGGGCCTCATGAGGCTTCACGGGCCGGCGCGGCGGGGGCTACGGGCTTGCGGTCGCCGGGCGTGCGGCTGCGCGGGGCTTCGCGGAGGCCGCGCGGCAGGGCGACAGCCCGGTCTCCGCGCGTGCACAGGCGCACGCGGCCGTCGTGGACGCCCGCGGCGTACCACGAGCGCGGTACGCCGCTCCGACGCTGCTTCACCGTTCCGCCGTTCCGCTGCTCAACCGCCCAGTGCCAGGGGCGGGTCCGCAACCCGCGCCGTCGGCCCGCTGGGCGGGCGGCGCGGCGCGGACCTACCCCAGTATCTTATAAAAAAAAGACCCTGCCCACCA
>JAJSZB010000787.1:0-755 GCA_050613715.1 Streptomyces sp. IBSBF 3018 | reverse complement strand
GGGGGGGGGGGGGGGGGGGGGGGGGCCGCGCCGCGGGCGGCGCGGGCGGGGCAGGCGGGTCGGACGGCTCGGGCGGGTTCGGCCTCTTCGTCGTCGAGCGCGGCGATCCGGGCTTCCGGCGCGGCCGCAGGCTGGCCAAGGTCGGGCTGCGCGCCCAGGACACCGCGGAGCTGTTCTTCGACGACGTGCCGCTGCCGGCCGGCCGGCTGCTCGGTGCGCCGGGCCGCGGCCTGGCCCATCTCATGGAGCGTCTCCCGCTGGAGCGGCTGTCGGTCGCGGTGCAGGCCCTCGCCTCGGCCACCGCCGTCCACCGGGCGACCGTCCGCCACTGCTTCAGCCGCCGTGCCTTCGGCCGGCCTATCGGCGACTTCCAGCACACCCGCTTCGTGCTCGCCGAAATGGCCACCGAACTGGACGTCACGCGGTCCTACGTGGACGGCGCGGTGCTCGCCCTCAACGACGGCGCGCTGACCGCGGTCGACGCCGCCAAGGCCAAGTGGTGGACCACCGAGCTGCACAAGCGGGTCGTCGACGCCTGCGTCCAACTGCACGGCGGCATGGGCTACATGCTGGAGCACCCGGTCGGGCGCGCCTTCGTCGACTCACGGGTGCAGACGGTCTACGCCGGGACGACGGAGATCATGAAGGAGATCATCGGCCGCGACCTGGCGAGCTGACCGGCCACCGGGCGCGGGGGGGGGGGGGGGGGGGGGGGGGGGGCGGGGGGGGGGGGGGGGGGGGGGGGGGGGGGGGGG
>JAJSZB010000786.1:0-755 GCA_050613715.1 Streptomyces sp. IBSBF 3018 | reverse complement strand
CCGCCCGCACGGACACCCGCAGCCGGCCCCCGGGGCCGGAGCAGCCGACCCCCGCCCCCCCGCGCGTATCCGGTCCAGGTGGCCGCGGGCGGTGCGGCGGCGGTCGGGGCATGGGTCGCGGGCGGTGCCGCGTGGGTGTGCGCCGGGGTGGGGGACGGGGGCGCCGCCGCGTGCGTCCGGTGCGGCGTGGGCGTGGCGGTCGGTGAGGGCGCGTGCGTGGTCGGTGTCGCGCTCGGCGTGGGGGTCGTCGGCGGCGTGGACGCGACCGTCGCGGTGGGCGTCGGGGTCGGCGTGGGCGTTGGCGTGGGCGAGGTCGTGACCGCCGCTGCCGTCGCGGTGACCGACGACCCCGTGGCAGCCGTCTTGTCGTGCTTCGAGCCGCCCCCGCTGACGAGCACGAGCAGCGTCATCAGCACCACGAAGCCCGTGATGCCCATCGCCAGGCCCCTCTTGACCGACCAGTTCTGCGGGCGCCAGCCCGACCCCGGGCCCGAACCCGGTCCAGCCGGTGGGGTGTTGTGCGTGCTGCGGGTGTTCATCGGACCGGGTCCCCTCCCTGGCGGCGAGCGCGTGGCGCGCGCGTGAGGAAGTGAACGTATCGGGCCGGACCGTAGCCCGTGGTGACATCCCGGGAATGTGGTGAACCCGCGCATCAACGGGGGCCGCGGTACGGGTGCGGTACGGGTGCGGTGCGTGTGCGGTCCACCGGCCGCGCCCACGCCGGACGCCCCCGGACGCCCCGGACGCCCCCGGAC
>JAJSZB010000785.1:0-756 GCA_050613715.1 Streptomyces sp. IBSBF 3018 | reverse complement strand
CCTCCAAGGCCCGGACCCCCAAGGCCCGCACCCGCGCCGCCGCCCAGGTCGCCGCGCCCGCCGCGCTCCCCGCGTCCACCCCGCGCCGCCCGCAACTGCGTCGGCGTCGCCGCGTAGATCTCCCGCATCGTCTCGTTGAACTGCCGTACGCTCGCGAAGCCCGCCGCGAACGCCACCTCCGCCGCCTGCATCGACGTCGTCTGCAGCAGCATCCGCGCGGTGTGCCCGCGCTGCGCCCTGGCCAGCGCGATCGGCCCGGCCCCCAGCTCCGCGGTGAGCTGGCGCTGCACCTGCCGCGCGCTGTACCCGAGGCGCGCGGCCAGCCCGGACACGCCCTCGCGGTCCACCACGCCGTCGCCGATCAGGCGTACCGCACGGCCGACCACGTCGGCCCGTACGTTCCAGTCGGCCGAACCCGGCACCGCGTCCGGCCGGCAGCGGCGGCACGCGCGGAACCCCGCGCCCTGCGCCGCGGCCGCGGTCGGGAAGAAGCGCACGTTCTCCCGCTTCGGCGCGATCGCCGGGCAGCTCGGACGGCAGTAGATCCCGGTCGTCGCGACGGCGAAGAAGAACACGCCGTCGAACCGCGCGTCCCGGCTCCGCACCGCCTCGTACCTGCTGTCCTCGCTCGTCATACGCCCAGTGTCCGCGCCTCGGCACGCCCCTGCTGGCGGATTTCGGACACGGCCTCCCCGCGGCCGCACCCCGCCGCGGAACCGCTCACGAACGCGCCGCACCCCCGCCGCACCCCCGCGG
>JAJSZB010000784.1:0-756 GCA_050613715.1 Streptomyces sp. IBSBF 3018 | reverse complement strand
CCCCGGCGGCCGCGGCGGGGGGCGCCGCCCCCCCGCCGGGGGGGGGCGGCCGCCCCGCGCCGGCGCCGCCCCGGCGGCCCGTTCCTGCAACCGCAGACCCGCCTGTCCGCGCAGCTCGCCGCCGCGATGGCCGCCGCCTTCGCCCTCGGCCACCTGCTGTTCCCGCACCGCTGGAGCTGGCCGGTGATCACCGCGTTCGTCGTGTGCAGCGCCGCCCGCGGCCGCGGCGACGTGGTGCACCGCAGCGGCCTGCGCATCGCCGGCGCCTTCGTCGGCGCGCTCACCGGCACCCTGGTGGCGCACGCCGTGGCCGGACACGACGCCGCCGCCGTGACGATCATCCTGTCGTACCTCCTGGTCGGCCTCTGGCTGCGCGACGTCACCTACGCCGCCTGGGCGTTCTGCGTCACCAGCCTGCTGGCCGTGCTCTACGGCCTCGACGGCGAAAGCGGCTCCGCGCTGCTCCTGCAACGCCCCGAAGGCATCCTCGTCGGCTCGGCCTGCGGCATCGCCGCCGCCTACTTCGTCCTGCCGCTGCGCACCGAGACCGTGCTGCGCGCCCGGACCGCCCGCGCCCTGGCCGCGTTGCAGGACCTGCTCGCCGCGGCGCGCGCCGACGAACCCGACCCGGCCGGGCTGCGCGGCCTCACCCGCCGCCTCGACCACGCGGTCCGCGACCTCGCCACGGCCGCCGCCCCGGCCCGCGCCCACCGCGCCCTGCTCCACCACCCCCTGCTCCGCCACCCCCTGCTCCGC
>JAJSZB010000783.1:0-769 GCA_050613715.1 Streptomyces sp. IBSBF 3018 | reverse complement strand
GCCGGGAGCCCCGCCCGGGACTCCTGCCACCACGAGGCGGCGAACGATGCGGCTGCGCGCACTGCTGGACACCGAAGCCCTGGGCCTGCGCCTGCTGGGCAGCGCCGAGGAGCTGGACCGGACCGTCCGCGGCGTGATGACCACCGACCTGCGCGACCCCAGCCGCTATCTGACCGGCGGCGAGCTGGTGCTGACCGGCCTGGCCTGGCGGCGCGGCCCGCAGGACTCCGAGCAGTTCGTGCGCGTCCTGGCGGCCGCGGGCGTGGCCGCGCTGGCGGCCGGCGAGGCGGATCTGGCCGCGGTCCCGGACGACCTGCCGCAGGCCTGCGCGCGGCACCGGCTGCCGCTGTTCGCGGTGGACGACGCGGTCGCGTTCGCCACCGTGACGGAGTACGTGGTCCGGCAGGTGTCCGCCGAGCGGGCCGGGGACCTGGCCGCGGTGGTCGACCGGCACCGGCGGCTGATGGCGTCCGGCCCGGCCGGCGGCGGCCCCGACGCGGTGCTCGACCTGCTGGCCGGCGACCTGGACCTGCGGGCGTGGGTGCTCTCCTCCACCGGCCGGGAGATCGGCGGCGCGGGCCGCGCGCTGCCGCCGCCGGTGCGCGCGGAGCTGGCCGGGGCGCAGCAGGCCGCGGTGCGCACCGGACGGCCGGCGCCGCACCGGGTGACCGCGCAGACCGGCCGGGTGTACTCGCTGTTCCCGGTCCGGGCGGGCGCGCAGGGCGCGGCGGGCGCGGGCGGTCAGGGTGGGGCGGCCGCGCCCTGCGCG
>JAJSZB010000782.1:0-810 GCA_050613715.1 Streptomyces sp. IBSBF 3018 | reverse complement strand
GGGGGGGGGCGGGCGGGCGCGCGGCGGGGGTTCCGGTGCGAGCAGATGGTGTCCGGGTGTCCGGCGCGGCGTCGGTGTCTCAGGGGCTCGTCGGTTCGCCGCTGCGCGGTGACGTCACGTGGCGCGTGATGAACGACGTCCAGAGGTCGGGCGCGTGGTGCGGGGTGTGGCCGTGGCGGCCGGCGAAGGCGTGGAGTTCTTTCTCGGCGCCGGCGAAGGCGTCGAAGAGGGCGAGTTGTCCTGCGCGCGGGAAGATCTCGTCGTCCCACTGCAGATGGAAGAGGACCGGCGCGGTGATGCGGGAGGCGTCGCGCAGTGCGCGTTCCGGGGCATGCAGCGCCGGGTCGAGGGCCGCGGCCTGCTGGAGGCCGAACTTCCCGAAGACGGCGCAGCGCAGCGCCGGTCCGAGAGCCGCGGCGGTAGGCAGTCCGAACCGGGTGCCCATCGACAACCCGAGGTACGCCAGCCGCGCGCCGTCGGCGATACCGGCTTCCACGAGCAGGGTGCTGGTGGCGACCCAGTCGCCGGCGATCCGGTCGAGCACCGTGCCGATGCCTTCGGCGGCGATCCGCGCCTGGTACTCCGCCGGCGTCAGCGGCGAGCGCACGCGTTCCCCGTGGTACGGCCCGTCGATCGCCACCGCCGCGCAACCGGCCGAGGTGAACCGGGCGGCCAGCGACGCGATCCGTTCGCCGAGGCGATGCCCGCTGCCGCCGTGCCCCAGCAGAACCGTGGGAACCGCCCCCGACCGCCGGACCGGCGCCCACACGGTCCCGGGCACCGCCCCGGCCCCCCGCCGCAACACCTCGA
>JAJSZB010000781.1:0-831 GCA_050613715.1 Streptomyces sp. IBSBF 3018 | reverse complement strand
GATCCACCCGGATCCCTCGGGCCACCCCGACCACTGGGTCCGCCCGCTTCCCCCGGCCCGGCCGCCTCCGTGAGCGCGCGTTCCATCGGGCTCCGCGCGGCCCCCAGCGTGTGCAGCACGACGGCGCCGCCGTCCTCCGCGCGGACCACGCACGTGTCGGGCGAGGCGGCGAGCGCGAGAGCGGCCCAGCCGGGGCCGGCGCCGTCGCGTACCACCGTCCGGCGGAGTCCCGCGGGGGCCGCGGCCGGGCGGACCAGCGCCACGAGCAGCACGGCGAACCCGCGCAGCACCGACCAGGGCAGCAGCAGCGCGGCGCGGCCCGCGCCGCGCAGGCCGCCGACGTCCACGCCCGCGGCGAGCCTGACCCACCGCACGGCCAGCGCGGCACCGCACCCGGCGGCGACCGCGACCACGTACTCGACGGTGTCCAGCCGGCCGACCGCGACCACGGTCAGCGCGCACAGCACCGCCCACCACGCGGCGACCTCGATCACCGCGCTGCGCAACCTTCCCGTCCCGGGTGCCACCGCCGAACTCCGTTCGCCGTCCGCATTCTCGCGCCGCGCGCCCTGACGCCCGGTCAGACGGGCGGCGCATCCGCGTGGCTCACCCGAACGGCCCCGCGCGGGCGGCCCGCTGGAGCCCGCCTACCCCGTACCGGCACGCGCATGGGCCGCGAGTGCGTCAGCGGCCCCTAGCGGAGGCGTGCGCGCCCGGATACGGCGGCCGACCCGCGTCCCGGACAGCGCGCGCACCCCCGTCCGCGTCCCGGACGGCGCGTGCGCCCCCGCCCGCGTCCGCGCGATCCGCGCCCCCGCCCGCGTCCTGACC
>JAJSZB010000780.1:0-831 GCA_050613715.1 Streptomyces sp. IBSBF 3018 | reverse complement strand
GCCCTCCACGCGGCCCTCGCCGGCCCCCCACGCAGCCGCCGCCCGCCGTGTCACCGCCCGGCCCGGCGGCCGTCAGCCGTGCGACGTAGGCTGGCGGCCGTGACCGTCGCGGAGGAACTCGCCGACCTGCCGTACGCCGACCTGCTGCGCCCGCACACCGGCCCGCTGGCCGTCGACGGCGACTACGACACCGTCCACTTCGACCGGCTGTCCTTCGAGGACGGCGAACAGGCGGGAGGCTCGCGCTTCCTGGAGTCCGCGGTCACCGACTGCGTCTTCTCCGGCGTCAGCCTGCGCCGCTCGCGGTTCAACGACCTGTGGGCGTACGGCACCCGGCTGACCGGCGTCTCGCTCGCCGAGACCAACTGGGTGGACTCCGCGCTGGTCGGCTGCTCGCTGGCCGGCGTGGAGGCGTTCGGCTCGGTCGTCCGCCGGGTGGTGCTGCGCCGCTGCAAGCTCGACTCGGTCAACCTGCGCGGCGCCCAGCTGCACGACGTCGCCTTCGAGGACTGCGTGCTGCGCGACGTCGACCTCGGCGAGGCCGCGCTGAACGGTGTGACCTTCCCCGGCAGCCGGCTGGAGCGGGTCAAGCTCGGCCGCGCCACGCTGAAGAAGGCCGATCTGCGCGGCGCCGTCGCGGTCGACCTGGCCGACGGCTACGACAGCCTGCGCGGCGCACTGATCAGCTCCACCCAGCTCCTCGACCTCGCGCCCGCGCTCGCCGCGACCCTCGGCATCGTCGTCAAGGACGGGTGACCGCCCGTCCCGGCCGTCCCGCCGTCGCGTGGCCGAGACGGCCGCCCCGACCGACCCGGGCCGCCCCCCCCGACC
>JAJSZB010000077.1:0-21680 GCA_050613715.1 Streptomyces sp. IBSBF 3018 | reverse complement strand
CCCCGACCTCGCCCCCGCCCTGGAGGCCCACGTCCGCGACACCCACCTGGCCGTGGACACCCTCACCTACGACGGCGGCCGCACCCCCGTCCTCCTCCACATCGGCGTGGAGTAGCCCGGGCGGTCGGGCCCGCGGCGGGGAGCCCCTCCGCGACCGGCCCCGCGGGGTTACGGCCGGGTGTCCGTGGGGTGGGGGAGGATGGGCGGGATGAACCCTCTCGACGAACCGCTGCGCAAGCTCGTCGGCGACCGCACCGCGAAGGTGCTCGGCGAGCACCTCGGGCTGCACACCACGGGTGATCTGCTGCACCACTACCCACGGCGGTACGCCGAGCGCGGGGAGCTGACCCGGCTCGCGGACCTGCCGGTGGACGAGTACGCCACGGTGGTCGCGCGGATCGCGAAGGCGGACAAGCGGACGTACGGCGGCGGCAAGGGCGTACGCCTGGAGGTCGTGGTCACCGACGGGAGCGGCTCGCTGACGCTGGTGTTCTTCAGCAAGGCGGCCCACGCGCACGCGCACCGGCTGATCCCGGGGCGGCGCGGGATGTTCTCCGGCAAGGTCTCGGTGTTCAATCGGGTGCGCCAACTCGCGCACCCCGACTACCAGTTGCTGGACGCCGAGGACGGCGACGACGCGCAGGACGCGCAGGCGGTCGACGCGTTCGCCGGGCGGCTGATCCCGCTCTACCCCGCGGTCAAGCAGATCACCTCCTGGCGCATCGCCCAGGCCGTCGACACCGCGCTCAACTCGCTCGGCGCGACCGGCTGGAGCGGCGTCGGCGAGCCGCTGCCCGCGGAACTGCGCGCCACGCGCGGCCTGCTGCCGCTGCCCGAGGCGCTGGAGAAGATCCACCGGCCGCGCAGCAAGGACGACATCGCCGCCGCCAGGCACCGGCTGAAGTGGGACGAGGCGTTCGTGCTCCAGGTCGCGCTGGCCCGGCGGCGGGCCGACGAGGCCGCGCTGCCCGCCGTACCGCGCCGGCCCGCCCAGGACGGCCTGCTCGCCGCGTTCGACGCCCGGCTGCCGTTCACCCTCACCGACGGCCAGCGGACGGTCTCGCGGGAGATCTTCGACGACCTCGCCACCGACCACCCGATGCACCGGCTGCTCCAGGGCGAGGTCGGCTCGGGCAAGACGCTGGTGGCGCTGCGGGCCATGCTCGGCGTGGTGGACGCCGGCGGCCAGGCCGCGATGCTCGCGCCCACCGAGGTGCTCGCCCAGCAGCACCACCGGTCGATCACCGAGATGATGGGCGACCTCGCCGAGTCCGGCATGCTCGGCGGCTCGGACCTGGGCACCAAGGTCGTGCTGCTGACCGGCTCGATGGGCGCGGCCGCCCGCCGCACGGCGCTGCTGGACCTGGTGACCGGCGAGGCCGGCATCGTCGTCGGCACGCACGCGCTGATCGAGGACAAGGTCGCCTTCCACGACCTCGGCCTGGTCGTGGTGGACGAGCAGCACCGGTTCGGCGTGGAGCAGCGGGACGCGCTGCGCGCCAAGGCCGCGCAGCCGCCGCACCTGCTGGTGATGACCGCGACGCCGATCCCGCGCACGGTCGCGATGACCGTCTTCGGCGATCTGGAGACGTCCGTGCTCGACCAGCTGCCGGCCGGCCGCTCACCGATCGCGACGCACGTGGTGCCCGCCGCCGAGAAGCCGCACTTCCTGGCCCGCGCCTGGGAGCGGGTGCGCGAGGAGACCGAGGGCGGCCACCAGGCGTACGTGGTGTGCCCGCGGATCGGCGACGAGGACGAGGCCGAGGACGGCAGGGGCGCCAAGGCCGGCCGGAAGGGCTCCGGGGCCGCGAAGGGCGCCGACGGCGCGGACGACGGCGAGCGCCGGCCCCCGCTCGCGGTGCTCGACGTCGCAGAACAGCTCGCCGCGGGACCGCTCAAGGGCCTGCGCGTCGAGCCGCTGCACGGCAGGATGGCGCCGGACGCCAAGGACGACGTGATGCGCCGCTTCGCCGCGGGCGAGGTGGACGTCCTGGTCGCCACCACCGTGATCGAGGTCGGCGTGAACGTGCCGAACGCCACCGCCATGGTGATCATGGACGCCGACCGCTTCGGCGTCTCGCAGCTGCACCAGCTGCGCGGCCGGGTGGGCCGCGGCTCCGCGCCCGGCCTGTGCCTGCTGGTCTCCGAGGCGCCCGAGGCGAGCCCGGCCAGGTCCCGGCTGGACGCGGTCGCCCGCACCCTGGACGGCTTCGAGCTGTCCGAGATCGACCTCGAACAGCGCCGCGAGGGCGACGTGCTCGGCCAGGCCCAGTCCGGCAGCCGCTCCTCGCTGCGGGTGCTCGCCGTGATGGACGACCGTGACGTCATCGAGGCGGCCCGTGAGGAGGCCGTCGCGCTGGTGCGCGCCGACCCGGAGCTGACCGGCAGCCCCGACCTGCGCAGCGCCCTGCAGAGCCTGCTCGACGCCGACCGCGAGGAGTACCTGGACAAGGGCTGAGCCCGCCGGCGGTCGGCACACCGCCCGCCCGCCGCCGCGCCGGTCGGACAGGAACCGAGCCCCGCCCGGCCGGTATGGTCGGGGCGTGAGCAGCTCATGACCCGCGTGATCGCCGGCGCGGCCGGCGGACGACGCCTCGCGGTGCCGCCGGGCACCGGCACCCGGCCCACCTCCGACCGGGCCAGGGAAGCGCTCTTCTCCACCTGGGAGGCGCTGCACGGCCCGCTCGCCGGAGCCAGGGTGCTCGACCTGTACGCGGGCTCCGGCGCGGTCGGCCTGGAGGCGCTGTCCCGCGGCGCCGCCCACGTCCTGCTGGTCGAGGCCGACGCCAGGGCCGCCCGCACCGTGCGCGAGAACGCCGCAGCGCTGGGCCTGCCCGGCGCCGAGGTGCGCGCCGCCCGGGCCGAGAAGACGGCCGCGGGACCCGCCCCCGCGCAGCCGTACGGCGTGGTCTTCCTCGACCCGCCCTACGACGTGCCGGACGCCGAACTGCGGGAGATTCTGCTCACACTCACCGCCAACGGCTGGCTGACCGCCCGCGCGCTGGTCACCGTGGAGCGCAGGACCCGTGGCGGAACGTTCCACTGGCCCGAGGGTTTCGAGGAGCTGCGCTCCCGGCGCTACGGCGAGGCGACCCTTTGGTACGGTCGCGCCGCCGACGTTACCGACGGGTCATGAGCCCGTCCGGAGAGGAGCCAGTTGTGCGCCGCGCAGTCTGTCCGGGGTCCTTCGACCCCGTCACCAACGGACACCTCGACGTGATCGCCCGCGCCGCCCGGCTGTACGACACGGTCCACGTGGCCGTGATGATCAACCAGGCCAAGAAGGGCCTGTTCACCATCGAGGAGCGGATCGAGCTGATCGAGTCCGTCACCTCCGACCTGGGCAACGTGAAGGTCGAGTCGTTCCACGGACTGCTGGTGGACTTCTGCAAGCAGCGCGAGATCCCCGCCATCGTCAAGGGCCTGCGGGCGGTCAGCGACTTCGACTACGAGCTGCAGATGGCCCAGATGAACATGGGCCTGACCGGCGTCGAGACGCTCTTCGTGCCCACCAACCCCGCCTACAGCTTCCTGTCCTCCAGCCTGGTCAAGGAAGTCGCCCAATGGGGCGGCGACGTCGCGCACTTGGTGCCCCCGCAGGTCCTCGACTCGCTGAACGCCAAGCTGAAGCAGCAGTAGGCTTCCGCCCGTGGACGTCCAGAAGAAGCTCGATGAGATCGCGGCCACCGTGGCGAACGCCCGGTCGATGCCGATGTCGGCCTCCTGCGTGGTGAACCGGGCCGAGCTGCTGGCGCTGCTCGACGAGGTGTCCGCCGCGCTGCCCGAGTCGCTCTCGCAGGCCCAGGAACTGCTCGGCGACCGCGAGCAGATGGTCCAGCAGGCCCGCACCGAGGCCCAGCGGATCATCGAGTCCGCGCACGCCGAGCGCGGCTCGCTGGTCTCCGACACCCAGATCGCCCGGCAGTCCCAGGACGAGGCCGAGCGCATCCTCGCCGAGGCCCGCCGCGAGGCCGACGAGATCCGCGCCGAGGCCGACGACTACGTCGACAGCAAGCTGGCGAACTTCGAGGTGGTCCTCACCAAGACCATCGGCTCGGTGGACCGGGGCCGCGAGAAGCTGCTCGGCCTCGACCCGTACGCGGGGGACGACGGCCAGGGCTACGCCGAGGACGACCCGGACGCCCCCGAGCGCAGCAGCGACCCCGAGACGCTGCGGCGGCGCGCCGACGAGTACGTGGACGCCAAGATGCGCGCCTTCGAGGCGGTGCTCAGCAAGACCCTGGAGGCGGTCGGCCGCGGCCGGCTCAAGCTGACCGGGCACAACCCCATCGACGACCTGGCCGCGCAGATCGCCGCCGCCGACGCGGCCGAGGGCGGCGGGCTGCGCCAGTCCGACGCCGAATACCTCGCCGGTCTCGCCGCGCCCGCCGACTCCGGGCAGGCCGACCTCGCGCAGTACGGCTACGAGCCGCAGCAGGCCGTCCCGCAAGCAGTCCCGCAGGCCCCGCCGCAGCAGCCCGCGGCCCAGCAGGAACCGGCCTACGGCTACCCGCAGCAGCCCGAGTACGCCCCGCAGGGCTACGCCGACCAGCAGGACCCCTACGCCGACCAGCAGGCCGGCTACGCGGACCCGTACGCGCAGCCGGTGCCGCAGCAGCTCCCGCAGGGCTACGACCAGCAGGGCGGCGGGCAGGGCTACGACACCGGCTACCCGCAGCAGGGCTACGACCCGCACACCGGGCAGCCGGTCGACCCGTACGGGCAACCGCTCCCGTACCAGCAGGGCCCCTCCCAGCACTCCCAGCACTCCCAGCACGGCCAGCAGGGGCAGGTCCCGCAGCCGGCCGCGCTGGACGAGACCAGCTTCTTCGACACCGGGATGATCGACCTCAACCGGCTGCGGGAGCTGGAACAGGGGCTGTGAGGCCCGGCGGCCGCTCCGCCGGACCGTGCGGTCGGCTCCCGGGCCCGGCCGCCGACCCCGCGGAGCTGCGCCGATGCGCGCGTTTGGGCGGGGGCGGCGCGTCCAGTATCCTGTCCACTCCAGCCGTGTGAATCGCCGGCGCTTCGGCCTGCCCGCTGCCGGAGGAGTCCCGCAGGGACCTCCCGGGCCCGCGGACGGCCGTACCGATGAAAGCAGGAAGCCCTGAACGCCCGTCTCGACCACCGTGACCCGCTCGTGTTCGACACGCACGAGCTGGGCCGTCGTCCTGGCGCGATGAAGAAGGTCTCCCGCTCGGTGCCGGCCCCCCAGGACCTCGGCGTCGCCGGGGTCATCGGGGTGCCCGAAGGCGTGGACGTCGCGCTGGACCTCCGCCTGGAGTCGGTGATGGAGGGCGTACTGGTCACCGGTACCGCCCAGGCACCGGTCGAGGGGGAGTGCGTAAGGTGTCTGGAGCCCGTCGGGTGGCAGCTCGACGCGGACTTCCAGGAGATGTTCTCCTACCCCGACGCCGACACCCGGACCGCCCGCAGGGACGAAGCCGGTGACGACGCCGAGGACGAGGACGACACACCGCAGCTCGAGGACGACCTGTTCGACCTCGAACCGGTGCTGCGCGACGCGGTGGTGCTCGCGCTGCCCCTGCAGCCGGTGTGCCGGGACGACTGCCCGGGCCTGTGCTCCCAGTGCGGGGCGCGGCTCGCGGACGACCCGGACCACCACCACGAGGTCACCGACATCCGGTGGGCGGCCTTGCAGGACCTGAAGGACCAGAACAAGAACGGTGCCGGAGACGGCTCCGACGACGAGCAGGAGAAGTAGCCGTGGCTGTTCCCAAGCGGAAGATGTCGCGCAGCAACACGCGCCACCGCCGTTCGCAGTGGAAGGCTGCGCCCGTGAGCCTGGTGGCGTGCGAGCGCTGCCACGAGCCGAAGCTGCAGCACATCGCGTGCCCGAACTGCGGCACCTACAACCGCCGTCAGGTCCTCGAGGTCTGATCGGCAGGTGACAGGCCCAGTGTCCTCAACGCCCGACGCGGCCGCGTCGCACAAGAAGGCCGGCACGGACAGAGCCTCGTCCCACACGCTCCTGGAAGGGCGGCTCGGGTACACCCTCGAGCCCGCCCTTCTGGTGCGTGCGCTCACCCACCGCTCGTACGCGTACGAGAACGGCGGGCTGCCCACCAACGAGCGGCTGGAGTTCCTCGGGGACTCGGTGCTCGGCCTGGTGGTCACCGACACCCTCTACCGCACCCACCCGGACCTGCCCGAGGGCCAGCTGGCCAAGCTGCGGGCCGCGGTGGTCAACTCGCGGGCCCTGGCCGGGGTCAGCCGCGGGCTCGACCTGGGCGCGTTCATCCGGCTCGGCCGGGGCGAAGAGGGCACGGGCGGACGGGACAAGGCGTCGATCCTCGCCGACACCCTGGAGGCGGTGATCGGGGCGGTCTATCTGGACCAGGGCCTCGACGCGGCCTCCGAGCTGGTGCACCGGCTCTTCGACCCGCTGATCGAGGAGTCCTCCAACCTGGGCGCCGGCCTGGACTGGAAGACGTCCCTGCAGGAGCTGACCGCGACCGAGGGACTCGGCGTGCCCGAGTACGCGGTCACCGAGTCCGGCCCCGACCACGAGAAGACCTTCAGGGCTGCCGCCCGCGTCGGTGGTGTCGAGTACGGCGCCGGCACCGGCCGCAGCAAGAAGGAAGCGGAGCAGCAGGCCGCCGAGGCGGCTTGGCGCGCCATCCGCAAGGCGTCGGCCGACGCCTCCGGTGACGGGTCGGGCGCGGCGCCCGGCTCCGCGCCCGGCGCGGCGGCCAACGGGACGGGTGCGGGATCGTCCGCCGCCGCTGCGTCGTCCGGACCGTCGGCGTCGTCGGAGGCGTCCGGGGCGTCTACGGCGTCCGGCCCGTCGCCGTCGTCCACGAAGGCCGCGGGCTGACGCGGTGCCGGAGCTGCCCGAGGTCGAGGTGGTGCGGCGCGGCCTGGCCCGCTGGGCGGCCGGCCGCACCGTCGACGAGGTCGCCGTGCTGCACCCGCGTGCGGTGCGGCGGCATCTCGCCGGCGCGGCGGACTTCGCGGCCGCGCTGCGCGGCGTCACCCTCGGCGAGCCGCGCCGCCGCGGCAAGTACCTGTGGGTGCCGCTGCCCGGCGGCCCGCGGGAGCGCGACGCGTACGGGGACGGCGCCAGGTACGGCGGAGACGGAAGCGAAGACGGGGCCGGGGACGGCCACGCGTCCGACGCGGACCGGGAGCGCGACGCGCCGCTCGCGCTGATGGCGCACCTCGGGATGAGCGGGCAGTTCCTGATCCGCCCGCAGGACGCCGCGCCGGAGACGCACCTGCGGGTGCGGTTCACCTTCCGCGACGACCAGGGCACCGACCTGCGCTTCGTGGACCAGCGGACCTTCGGCGGGGTGTCGCTGCACGCATGCGTGCCCGGCGACCCCGAAGGGCTGCCGCTGCCGCTGCGGCACATCGCGCGCGACCCGATCGACCCGGCGTTCGACGACGACGCCTTCCACCGGGCGCTGCGCGCCAAGCGCACCACGATCAAGCGGGCCCTGCTGGACCAGTCGCTGGTCAGCGGGGTCGGCAACATCTACGCGGACGAGGCGCTGTGGCGCACCCGGCTGCACTACGAGCGGCCCACCGCCGGCCTCACCCGGCCGCGCACCGCCGAACTCCTTGGCCACATCCGCGCGGTGATGGGCGACGCGCTGGCCGCCGGCGGCACCAGCTTCGACAGCCTCTACGTCAATGTCAACGGCCAGTCCGGCTACTTCGACCGGTCGCTGGACGCGTACGGGCGCGAGGGCGAGCCGTGCCGCCGGTGCGGGACGCCGATCAGGCGGCGCGCCTGGATGAACCGCTCCAGCTACTTCTGCCCGCGCTGCCAGCCCGCGCCGCGCGGCACGGGCGGCACCGCCACCGCGGCCGTTCAGCGCGCGGCGGCCCCCCGCACCCCGGGCGTCTCGCGCCCGCGCGCCTCGTCGTAACGCTCCCGCGCCTCGTCGTAGCGCTCGCGCGCGGCCAGCACCTCGGGCATCCGCCCCTCGACGAGTTCGATCAGCGCCAGCAGCCGGCGCGCGGTGTCCGCGCCCAGCGGGCTGAGCCGGTACTCCACGTGCGGCGGATTGGTCGGCCGGGCGTCCCGCAGCACCAGCCCGTCGCGCTCCAGGGCGTGCAGCGTCTGGGAGAGCATCTTCTCGCTGACCCCGTCCACCCGGCGGCGCAGCTCGTTGAACCGCAGCGCGTCCTCGGCCAGCGCGGAGAGCGTCAGCGCGCCCCAGCGCCCGGTGACGTGCCCCAGCGTCTCCCGCGACGGGCACCCCCGCGCGAACACGTCGAACACGTCGAACGGGTCCACGGCGTCAGGCACCCCGGCCGGTTCGGTCATCCCCCCAGGGTAACCGCGGCACAGCGCTTTCGAAAGGAAAGCTTCAGCGGTCCGGCCCGCGGCTCAGAAGCCGAAGTCCTGGGTCCACCAGGGCCCGTCGGGGCCGTAGTGGATGCCGACGCCGAGCGTGGTGTAGTCGCAGTTCAGGATGTTCGCGCGGTGGCCGGGGCTGTTCATCCAGGCGTCCATCACGGCCTGCGCGTCGGCCTGGCCGCGGGCGATGTTCTCGCCGCCCAGGTTGCTGATGCCCAGCGCCTTGGCGCGGTCCCAGGGGGTCTTGCCGTCGGGGTCGGTGTGGTCGAAGAAGCCCCGCGCGGCCATGTCGTCGCTGAACGCCTGGGCCAGCCCGTCCAGCGACGAGCTGGCGCTGAGCGGCTTGCAGCCCGCGGTGGCCCGCTGCTGGTTGACCAGCGACAGGATCTGCGCCCGCGCGGCCTGGATCACGCTCGCCGAGGCGGGCGGCGTGGTCGGCAGCGCGGTGGGCGCCGGCGGGGTCGTCACCACCGGGGTGGTAGGGGCCGCGGTGGTGCGCGTCGGCGTCGGCGCGGGCGCCGCGGTGCGGGTGGCCGTGGGGGCCGGCTTCGCGGTGGTGCGCGCGCCGCCGGGGGAGGTGCTCGCCGGCGCGGTACGGCCGGGGTGGCCCGTCGAGGGCGCGCCGCCGCCGGTGGCGGAGGGGTCGGGCGCGGCCGTGGTGGTGCCGCCCAGCGGCGAGGGGGAGTCGCTGCCGGCGCTCGCCACGTCGGTGCCCTCGGCCTGCGTGCCGGTCGGGTCGCCCTCGGCGTAGTGCAGCGTGTCGCTCAGCTGTGAGGACAGCCCCGTCAGCATCCCGGAGGACGTGGCGACCGCGCCGACCGCCATCGCGGCCGAGGAGGCGAGCAGCCCCGTGCGTACCGGGTGGTGCCTGCGTGTGCCCCGGTGGCCGCCCGGCGCCTGCGGCGGCGCCGGAGGCACCGCGTGACGGCTGTGACGCCCCATCTCCCGCTCCCCACTCTCACACCGCTACCGCGCACGGCCCCGGCCCCCGGAACGGCCCCGCAGCGCTGCGTTCATCCGAGTTCATCCGAACGAGTGAACTGTCGTTGCGGGGCGACTGTAGCGAATGACGGCCGGTGCGGGGGCCGATGCGTGCGGAAGCGGCCGCCGGGAGGGGCGACGGGGAGGCGATACGTTGCCTTGCATGGCGTACATGAACGAAAATGTCCGGCTCACCGCCTGGGTGCGCGGCCGGGTGCAGGGCGTCGGCTTCCGCTGGTGGACCCGCGCGACCGCGCTGGAGATCGGGTCGCTGCACGGGTACGCGGGCAATCTGGACGACGGCCGGGTGCAGGTCGTCGCCGAGGGCCCGCAGCCGGACTGCGAACGCCTGCTCGACTGGCTGCGGCACGGCGACACGCCCGGACGTGTCGACGGCGTGACCGAGATCTGGGGGGTTCCCAGAGGCGGCTATCCCGGATTCGAGATCCGGTGAGCACAGACTGTTGCCATATGACGGATGCCGTGTCAGGCTGCCCCCATCGAGAATGATCTCGGTGCCCGACCGGGTGGCCCGCGGCAGCGTCCAGCGCCGTGCATTCTGAGGCGGACCCGACGCCTGGGCTGTGATCGTGTTGACCGTCCCCCCATTTGGTGAGACGCTGGAAGCCCCGCGCATCGTGACTCTCACAGATGTCGCGTAGCGGTGACGGCCACCCTGAAACCGTGCGCGCGGGAGCCTACCCCTCACCCACGACCCACCATCGCTTCGGTCGGTCACTCAGCGTGGAGGACCATCCATCATGGCAAAGGCGCTTCTCGGTTACGTCGGCGGTCCCGACCCGCGACTCCTCGCCGAGATGCGAAGGCTGCAGCAGCGCGTTCAGGACCTGGAATCCGAGCTCCTCCGGATGCAGGCCGAGAACGACGCGCTGACTGTCGCGTCGCGCGAGGACTCGCTGCTCGACGGCATCGGCGTTTCTCACGCGGAGCCTGTCCTCGCCTGATCCGGCGCGATCCGCCGGACGGGTGTCCCGGACACCGCCTGAGAGCTGCAGTACGCGAATCTGCGGCATCCACAAGGGACGCTTCGGCGTCCCTTCGTCGTATCCGCGTCGTATTCGCGTCGTGTCGGCCGTCCCCCGTCGCCCTCCCCTCCACGCCCTGCCCCGCTCCTTAACGTCTGATGTGCCCTGCACGTTCATCAGTGAAACCGGGAACGGCGGGCGGAGCCGGGTAGAGTCGACCGGCGTGCATCTGAAAAGCCTCACGCTGCGCGGGTTCAAGTCGTTCGCCTCGGCGACGACCCTGCGCTTCGAGCCCGGGATCACCTGCGTCGTCGGCCCCAACGGGTCCGGCAAGTCCAACGTGGTCGACGCGCTGTCCTGGGTCATGGGCGAGCAGGGAGCCAAGTCGCTGCGCGGCGGCAAGATGGAGGACGTCATCTTCGCCGGCACCACCGGCCGCCCGCCGCTGGGCCGCGCCGAGGTGTCGCTGACCATCGACAACAGCGACGGCGTGCTCCCCATCGAGTACGCCGAGGTGACGATCACCCGCATCATGTTCCGCAACGGCGGCAGCGAGTACCAGATCAACGGCGACACCTGCCGGCTGCTGGACATCCAGGAACTGCTCTCCGACTCCGGCATCGGCCGCGAGATGCACGTCATCGTCGGCCAGGGCCAGCTGGACTCCGTGCTGCACGCCGACCCGATGGGCCGCCGGGCCTTCATCGAGGAGGCGGCCGGGGTCCTCAAGCACCGCAAGCGCAAGGAGAAGGCGCTGCGGAAGCTGGACGCGATGCAGGCCAACCTCGCCCGGGTGACCGACCTCACCGGCGAGCTGCGCCGCCAGCTCAAGCCGCTCGGCCGGCAGGCCCAGGTCGCCCGCCGCGCCGCGGTCATCCAGGCCGACCTGCGCGACGCCCGGCTGCGGCTGCTCGCCGACGACCTGGTCACCCTGCGCGAGGCGCTGCGCACCGAGATCGCCGACGAGGCCGCGCTCAAGGAGCGCCGTGACGTGGTCCAGGCGCAGCTGGCCGAGTCGCTGCGCCGCGAGGCCGTGCTGGAGGAGCAGGTCCGGGCGCTGACCCCGCGGCTGAACCGCGCCCAGTCCACCTGGTACGAGCTGTCCCAGCTCGCCGAGCGGGTGCGCGGCACCGTCGGCCTGGCCGAGCAGCGGCACCGGCACGCCACCGCGCAGCCCGCCGACGAGCGGCGCGGCCGCGACCCGGAGGACATGGAGCGCGAGGCCGCCAGGATCCGCGAGCAGGAGGCCGAGCTGGCCGAGGCGCTGGAGGCCGCCCAGCGGGCCCTGGACGACACCGTCGGGCACCGCGCCGAGCTGGAGCGCCGGCTCGCCGAGGAGGAGAACCGGCTCAAGGCCGCCGCCCGCGCCATCGCCGACCGCCGCGAGGGCCTGGCCAGGCTCGGCGGCCAGGTCAACGCCGCCCGCTCCAAGGCCACCGCCGCCGAGGCGGAGATCGGCCGGCTCGCCGCCGCCCGCGACGAGGCCCGCGAGCGCGCCGAGTCCGCGCAGGCCGACTACGAGGAGCTGCGCGCCCAGGTCGAGGGCCTGGACGCCGACGACTCGGAGCTGGAGGCGCTGTACGAGGCCGCGCGCGCCGAGCAGGCCGCCGCCGACGAGGCGTTCACCGCCGCCCGCGAGGCCGCCACCGCGGCAGAACGCCGTCGCGCCGCCGTCGCCGCCCGCCGCGACGCCCTGGCGCCCTCGCTGCGCCGCAAGGACGGCACCGGCGCCCTGCTGGCCAGCGGCACCGGCTTCGCCGGCGACGGCGAGGGCAGCCCGGCGCTGTCCGGCGTGCTCGGCCCGGCCGCCACGCTGCTGCGGGTCGCGCCCGGCTACGAGGTCCCGGTGGCCGCCGCGCTCGGCGCGGCCGCGGACGCCGTCGCCGTCTCCGGGCCGGCGGCCGCCGCCGACGCGCTGCGGCTGCTGCGCAAGGACGACGCCGGCCGGGCCGCGCTGATCCTGGCCGGGGCGCCGGACCCCGAGCCGTACCCCGAGGGGCCCGCGCCGCCCGGCGCCCGCTGGGCCGCCGACCTGGTCACCGCGGACGGCTCCCTGCGGGCCGCGGTGCGGCGGCTGCTGCGCGCGGTGGCCGTGGTGGACGCGCTGGAGGACGCCGAGGCGCTGGTCACCGCGCACCCCGGGCTGACCGCCGTCACCGCCGAGGGCGACGTGCTGGCCGCGCACACCGCGGTGGGCGGCAGCGCCAAGGCGCCCAGCGTGCTGGAGGTCCAGGCGCAGGTCGACGAGGCCGAGGCCGAGCTGGAGCGGCTGGAGGCCCAGTGCGCGGAGCTGGCCGCCGAGCAGCAGCGGGCCAAGGAGCACCGGGCCGCCGCGGCCGGCACGGTCGACGAGACCGGGCGGCGGCGCAGGGCCGCGGAGAAGGAGAAGGCGTCGGTCGCCCAGCAGCTGGGCCGGTACGGCGGGCAGGCGCGCGCCGCGGCCGGCGAGGCGGACCGCGCGGCCGCCGCGGTGGTCCGCGCCGAGGAGTCGCTGGCCGCGGCCCGCGAGGAGCTTGAGGAGTTGTCGTACCGGCTCGGCGAGGCCCAGCAGGAGCCGGGCGAGGAGGAGCCGGACACCCACCTGCGCGACCGGCTCGCCGCCGACGGCGCCAACGCCCGGCAGACCGAGATGGAGGCCAGGCTCCAGGTCCGTACCCACGAGGAGCGGGTCAAGGGCCTGGCCGGGCGGGCCGACGGCCTGGACCGGGCGGCCCGCGCCGAACGCGAGAGCAGGGCGCGCGCCGAGCGCCGCAGGGCCCGGCTGGCCCACGAGGCGTCGGTGTCCGCCGCCGTGGTGGCCGGCGCCCGCACCCTGCTGGACTGCGTGCAGGTGTCGCTGGCCCGCGCCGAGGCGGAGCGGGAGCAGGCCGAGCGCGCCCGCGCCGAGCGGGAGGCCGAACTGGGCGCCGAGCGGCGCCGCGGCCGGGAGCTGAAGTCCGACCTGGACCGGCTCACCGGCGACGTCCACAAGGGCGAGGTGCTCGGCGCCGAGAAGCGGCTGCGGATCGAGCAGCTGGAGGCCAAGGCGCTGGAGGAGCACGGCATGGAGCCGGCCGGCCTGGTCGCCGAGTACGGCCCCGACCAGATGGTGCCGCCCTCGCCGCCGGCCGAGGGGGAGGTGCTGCCCGAGGACCCGCAGCACCCGCGCAACCAGCAGCGCCCGTACGTCCGCGCCGAGCAGGAGAAACGGCTGAAGGCGGCGGAGAAGGCGTACCAGCAGCTGGGCAAGGTCAACCCGCTGGCGCTGGAGGAGTTCGCGGCCCTGGAGGAGCGGCACAAGTTCCTCACCGAGCAGCTGGAGGACCTGCGCAAGACCCGCGCCGACCTGCTCCAGGTGGTCAAGGACGTGGACGAGCGGGTGGAGCAGGTGTTCACCGCCGCCTTCCACGACACCGCGCGCGAGTTCGAGGGCGTCTTCTCCCGGCTTTTCCCAGGTGGCGAGGGCCGGCTGCTGCTCACCGACCCCGACAACATGCTCACCACAGGTGTCGAGGTTGAGGCACGGCCGCCCGGGAAGAAGGTCAAGCGGTTGTCGCTCCTGTCGGGAGGCGAGCGCTCGCTGACCGCGGTGGCGATGCTGGTGTCGATCTTCAAGGCACGGCCCAGCCCGTTCTACGTGATGGACGAGGTCGAGGCCGCGCTGGACGACACCAACCTGCAGAGACTGATCCGGATCATGGAGGAACTCCAGGAGAGCTCGCAGCTGATCGTCATCACCCACCAGAAGCGCACGATGGAGGTCGCCGATGCCCTGTACGGCGTATCCATGCAGGGCGACGGGGTGTCCAAGGTGATCAGCCAGCGGCTGCGGGACGGCAGGCAGAAGAGCGCCTGAGCCCTCCCGCGGGCGGTGCGGTTCGAGTGGTGCCCCGGTTGCGGGCGGCCGAGACTGTGGTGATCGGAACCCTCACCGGGAGGGTTCCGGCCGCGACGGCCTGCCGCCGACGCCCGAGGAGCACCTGAGGAGCGCCTCCGCAGAGCCAGAGGAGACCACCTTGACCAGCACCGCACGAGGAACGGGGACGGCGCAGCCCGCCGGCCATCCGGAGCACCTCGGCCATGTCGTCTTCATCACCGCCGCCGCGGCCATGGGCGGCTTCCTCTTCGGCTACGACAGTTCGGTCATCAACGGCGCGGTCGAGGCCATCCGCGACCGCTACCACATCGGGTCCGCGGCCCTCGCCCAGGTCGTGGCGATCGCCCTGATCGGCTGCGCCATCGGCGCCGCCACCGCCGGCCGGATCGCCGACCGCATCGGCCGCATCCGCTGCATGCAGATCGCCTCCGTGCTGTTCACCGTCAGCGCCATCGGCTCCGCGCTGCCGTTCGCCCTGTGGGAGCTGGCGTTCTGGCGGATCATCGGCGGCTTCGCCATCGGCATGGCCTCGGTCATCGGCCCCGCCTACATCGCCGAGGTCGCCCCGCCCGCCTACCGCGGCCGGCTCGCGTCCTTCCAGCAGGCCGCGATCGTGCTGGGCATCGCCGTCTCCCAGCTGGTCAACTGGGGCATCCTCAACGCCGCCGACGGCGACCAGCGCGGCCACCTCATCGGCGTCGAGGCCTGGCAGGTCATGCTCGGCGTGATGGTGATCCCCGCGGTGATCTACGGGCTGCTGTCCTTCGCCATCCCCGAGTCGCCGCGCTTCCTGCTCACCGTCGGCCGCGAACGCGCCGCCCGCGAGGTGCTCGCCGACGTCGAGGGCGAGGGCGCGGACCTGGACGCGCGGGTGGACGAGATCCGCACCGCGATGCACCGCGAGCACAAGGCCAGCTTCAGCGACCTGCTCGGCGGCCGGTTCGGCTTCCTGCCGATCGTCTGGATCGGCATCGGCCTGTCCGCGTTCCAGCAGCTGGTCGGCATCAACGTGGCGTTCTACTACTCCTCGACGCTCTGGCAGTCGGTGGGCATCAACCCCAGCAGCTCGTTCTTCTACTCCTTCACCACCTCGATCGTGAACATCATCGGCACGGTCATCGCGATGATCTTCGTGGACCGGATCGGCCGCCGGCCGCTGGCCCTGGTCGGCTCGGCCGGCATGGCGATCGCGCTGGCCCTGGAGGCGTGGGCGTTCTCCTCCCGGCACGGCGACACGCTGCCCAACACCCAGGGCACCGTCGCCCTGGTCGCCGCGCACTGCTTCGTGCTGTTCTTCGCGCTGTCGTGGGGCGTCGTGGTGTGGGTCTTCCTCGGCGAGATGTTCCCGAACAAGATCCGCGCCGCCGCGCTCGGCGTCGCCGCGGCCGCCCAGTGGATCGCCAACTGGGCCATCACCGCCAGCTTCCCGAGCCTGTCGGACTGGAACCTGTCGGCCACCTACGTCATCTACTGCTGCTTCGCGGTGCTCTCCATCCCCTTCGTGCTGCTCTTCGTCCGCGAGACCAAGGGCAAGACGCTGGAGGAGATGGGCTAGGGTGCGGCGGCCAGCACCCATACTGGGGGGGTTATGGAAATCGTGATCCTTGCCGTCGTCATCGCCCTGGTCGTGATCCTCGGGGCCGGCGGGCTGGTGATCGGCAGCCGGCGCAGGAAGCGCCGGCCGCTGCCGCCCGCCCCGCCGAGCGCCCCGAACGTCACCGCACCTCCCGCCGAGCCGCAGGTCGGCGAGGAGGCCGAGACCCCGCGGGAGGAGTCCCGCAGGACCCTGGAGGACGTCCCGCTGCCCGCGGCCGGCGCCACCGCCGCGCCCGAGGCCGCCGAGGAGGTGCCGTTCCCCGAAGCGGCGCCGATCGAGCAGCCCGAGCCGTCCGCCGGCCGCCTGGTCCGGCTGCGCTCGCGGCTGTCGCGCTCGCAGAACTCCCTCGGCAAGGGCCTGCTCACGCTGCTCTCCCGGGAGCGGCTGGACGAGGACACCTGGGAAGAGGTCGAGGACACCCTCATCACCGCGGACGTCGGCGTCGCCCCCACCCAGGAGCTGGTGGACCGGCTGCGCACCCGCGTCAAGGTCCTCGGCACCCGCACCCCCGACGAGCTGCGGGCGCTGCTGCGCGAGGAGCTGGTCGCCCTGGTCGACCCGGCGCTGGACCGCACCCTGCACACCGAGGGCCGCGAGGACGCCCCGGCCGTGCTGCTGGTCGTCGGCGTCAACGGCACCGGCAAGACCACCACCACCGGCAAGCTCGCCCGCGTCCTGGTGGCCGACGGCCGCAGCGTGGTGCTGGGCGCCGCCGACACCTTCCGCGCCGCCGCCGCCGACCAGCTGCAGACCTGGGGCGAGCGGGTCGGCGCGCGCACCGTGCGCGGCCCCGAGGGCGGCGACCCGGCCTCGGTGGCGTTCGACGCGGTCAAGGAGGGCGTCGCCGCGGGCGCGGACACCGTGCTCATCGACACCGCGGGGCGGCTGCACACCAAGACCGGCCTGATGGACGAGCTGGGCAAGGTCAAGCGGGTGGTGGAGAAGCACGGCCCGGTCGACGAGGTGCTGCTGGTGCTGGACGCCACCACCGGGCAGAACGGCCTGGTGCAGGCGCGGGTGTTCGCCGAGGTGGTCGACATCACCGGCATCGTGCTCACCAAGCTCGACGGCACCGCCAAGGGCGGCATCGTCGTCGCCGTCCAGCGCGAGCTGGGCGTGCCGGTCAAGCTGGTCGGCCTCGGCGAGGGCGCGGACGATCTCGCGCCGTTCGAGCCGGAGGCGTTCGTGGACGCGCTGATCGGCGAGTAGCGGCGACGCGGCAACGCGCCGAGCGGTAAGGGGCGTCCACCCTGGGTGGGCGCCCCTTACGTATGCCGTCCGGCGTCGGCGGTCGGCGGTCAGTAGCCAGTAGCCAGCCGTCAGCGCTCAGCCGTGGCCCGGGACCCCTCCGCCCCGCGTCGGCCCGCCCCGCTCACGCGTGGACCCGCGCCCGGTGGCACACGTACGCCAGCGTCCCCAGCAGCAGCCGCGCCTCCGGCGGCGCCTGGGCCGCGCCGCGCAGCCCCGGCCGCGGCTCGCGCAGCCAGCGGACCGGGCCGAGCCCGCCCAGGTCGGAGGGGGGAGCGGTCACGTGGTCGCCCGGGCCGAGGCAGCGCAGGTCCAGCTCGGCGTCGTCCCAGCCCATGCGGTACAGCAGCTGCGGCATCTCCTGCGCGGCGCCCGGCGCGACGAGGAACTGCGCCCGTCCGGCCGGCGTCAGCAGCACCGGGCCGACGTGCAGCCCCATTCGCTCCAGCCGGGCCAGCGCCCGCCGCCCCGGCTCCTGCGCCACGTCGATCACGTCGAAGGCGCGCCCGGCCGGCAGCAGCACCGCCGCCCCCGGCACCCGCGACCACGCCCGCGCGGCCTCCTCGCCGCAGGCCCCCGCGGGAATCTCCCCGGCGAAGGCCAGCGGGTGCGCGCCCGGCCGCGCGCAGGCCGCGTCGCCGCACGAGCAGGCGCCGCCGCCGCGGCCGGCGCGCGCACCCGGCGCCACCGCCCAGCCGAACCGTCCGGTGTACTCCGCGACAGCCGCGACGGCCGCACCCGCCCGCATCTGCCGCATGCTGCCGATCGTGAACACCATGTCACCTCCAACGGATCGCCGCCGCCGATGGTTACGCATGCGCCTGACCTCGTTCGCCGGGCATGTGTCAAGTGAATCGCCTGTCACCGCACCCGAGTTCATCCGTGGGGGTGGCGAATGGTGGCGATTCTGCAATTGCAGTCGCCCAGTGGTGACCGGGGGACTACTTTGAGTCGACGGGTCCCGGCGTGGGACACGCGTCTCGTCGGTTATGCCGGAGGCACCGGCGTATCGCACACGTGATCGGCACACCTGCACGGCACGCACACAACGCACACGCGGTGCGCACGGGCGCCGCGCACCGCCCCTGCGGTGCGCGTCCGGTGACGATCCGGCGGCACGCGCCACGCGACCCGACCGCCCCTGGCAGGCAAGGGGCCGACGACACAAGCGGGATGGGGGCTCGACCGTGGGCGGGACAGCCGAGAAGCAGCCCAACGCACGACTGAACTCGTGGTTCGTGCGCAGCGGCTGGTCCAAGGGCGAGCTCGCCCGCCAGGTCAACCGCAGGGCGCGCCAGCTGGGCGCCCACCACGTCAGCACCGACACCTCGCGGGTGCGCCGCTGGCTGGACGGCGAGCAGCCGCGCGAGCCGATCCCGCGCATCCTGTCCGAGCTGTTCTCCGAGCGCTTCGGCTGCGTCGTGCCGGTCGAGGACCTCGGCCTGCGCTCGGCCCACCAGCCGCCCGCCGGCGGCGACATCGACCTGCCCTGGGCAGGGCCGCAGACCGTCCAGCTGATCAGCGAGTTCTCCCGCAGCGACCTGATGCTCGGCCGCCGCGGCTTCCTCGGCACCTCCCTCGCGCTGTCGGCGGGACCCGCGCTGCTCGAACCCATGCAGCGCTGGCTGGTGCCCACCGCGCAGGGCCCGGCCGGCGGCGGCACGACCGGCGTGCTCGGCGCGCCCAAGGACGGCCCCGGCCGCCCCTCCCGGCTGTCCGAGCAGGAGCTGGAGCTGCTGGAGGCCACCACCGCGATGTTCCGCGAGTGGGACAACCAGTGCGGCGGCGGGCTGCGCCGCAAGGCCGTCGTCGGCCAGCTGCACGAGGTCACCGACCTGCTGCAGGAGCAGCACCCCGAACCGGTGGCGCGCCGGCTGTACCGGATCACCGCCGACCTGGCCGCGCTGGCCGGCTGGATGAGCTACGACGTGGGGCTGCACCCCACCGCGCAGAAGTATCTGGTACTGGCCCTGCACGCGGCCAAGGAGGCCGGCGACCGGCCGCTGGGCGCGTTCATCCTGTCCTCGATGAGCCGGCAGATGATCCACCTGGACCGGCCGGACGACGCGCTGGAGCTGATCCACCTCGCCCAGTACGGCAGCCGCGACACCGCCGGCGCCACCACGCAGGCGATGCTGCACTCCCTGGAGGCCCGCGCCTACGCCAACCTCGGCCAGGTCAACAAGTGCCACCGCGCGGTCCGGCTGGCCGAGGACACCTTCGCCGACGCCCAGCCCGACCAGGACCCCGCCTGGATCAGCTTCTTCACCGAGGCAGAACTGCACGCGGAGAACGCGCACTCCTACCGGGACCTGGCCTACGTCGCCGGCCGCAGCCCCACCTACGCCTCGCTGGCCCGCCCCGAGATGCAGCAGGCCGTCGACGGCTTCCGCGACGACCGGGTGCACCAGCGGGCGTACGCCCTGAACCTGGTCGGCATGGGCACCGTGCACCTGCTGATGCGCGAGCCCGAGCAGGCCGCGCACTGCACCGACCACGCGATCAGCGTCGCCAAGCGGATCCGCTCCGAGCGGGTGAACACCCGTATCCGCAAGACCGCGCAGACCGCCGTCCGGGACTTCGGCGAGGTGCCGGAGGTCGCCCGGCTCGCCGAGCGCCTCGCGGTGGAACTCCCCGAGGTCGCCGAGTCCGCGTGAGCACCCGGGTGACCCCACGCGTCACCCGGGATCACCCGTATACATCCCTCACCACACCGCCGGGACGGTTCATCCCGGCGTAACACGCGCGACTTCTTCGTCACGGCCGCGAAACACCGGGCAGCATCGGCGGAAACCCGGCTGAGCCAACCTCATGGCGAAAACCGGCCCACCCTTTGCACCGCCCGCACGGGCCGTTCCGGATGACGAGGAGACGCCGATGGCACCAGCCATCATCACCCTGGCCGCGGATGCGCCCAAGCTGGACTCCGGCAACACCGCCTTTCTGCTCCTGAGCTCCGCGCTCGTGATGCTGATGACCCCGGGCCTGGCCTTCTTCTACGGCGGCATGGTCCGGGTCAAGAGCACCCTGAACATGCTGATGATGAGCTTCATCAGTCTGGGCATCATCACCCTGCTGTGGACCGGCTACGGCTTCAGCTTCGCCTTCGACGGGGACCACGGCGGGTTCATCGGCGGCACCAACTGGCTCGGCCTGCGCGACATAGCGCCGGACGACCTGTGGGGCAGCACCGGCACGCCGATCTTCGCGTTCGCCGCGTTCCAGCTGATGTTCGCGATCATCACGCCCGCGCTGATCAGCGGCGCCCTCGCGGACCGGGTGAAGTTCACCGCGTGGTCGCTGTTCATCGTGCTGTGGGCGACGGTCGTGTACTTCCCGGTGGCGCACTGGGTCTGGGGCGGCGGCTGGCTCGGCCAGAAGGGCGTCATCGACTTCGCCGGCGGCACCGCGGTGCACATCAACGCAGGCGCCGCGGCCCTCGGAGTGATCCTCGTGATCGGCAAGCGGGTCGGCTTCAAGCGCGACCCGATGCGCCCGCACAGCATGCCCTGGGTGATGCTCGGCGCCGGCCTGCTGTGGTTCGGCTGGTTCGGCTTCAACGCCGGCTCGGAGATCACCTCCGACGGCGTCGCCTCCACGGTGTTCATCAACACGCAGATCGCCACCGCCGCCGCCATGATCGGCTGGCTGCTGTACGAGCGGCTGCGCCACGGCTCGTTCACCACCCTGGGCGCCGCCTCCGGCGCGGTCGCGGGCCTGGTCGCCATCACCCCGTCCTGCGCCTCGGTCAGCCCGCTCGGCGCCATCGCGGTCGGCGTCATCGCCGGCGTCGCCTGCGCGGCCGCGGTCGGCCTGAAGTTCCGCTTCGGCTACGACGACTCGCTCGACGTGGTCGGCGTCCACATGGTCGGCGGCATCATCGGCTCCCTGCTGATCGGCCTGTTCGCCACCGGCGGCGTCGGCCAGGACGTCAAGGGCGTCTTCTACGGCGGCGGCTGGCACCAGTTCGGCATCCAGGCCATAGGCGTCTTCTCCGTCCTCGGCTACTCGCTGGTCGTCTCCGCGATCCTCGCCAAGGGCATCGACCTCACCATGGGCTTCCGGGTCCCCGAGGAGATCGAGGTCAGCGGCATCGACCAGGCCGAGCACGCCGAGACCGCCTACGACTTCACCGGGGTCGGCTCGGCCGGCCGCAACGCGGCCCCCGCGGCCGTCGAGACCGCTACCAGCAAGAAGGTGGACGCGTGAAGCTCATCACCGCCGTCGTCAAGCCGCACCGGCTGGACGAGATCAAGGAGGCCCTGCAGGCGTTCGGCGTGCACGGCCTGACCGTCACCGAGGCCAGCGGCTACGGCCGGCAGCGCGGCCACACCGAGGTCTACCGGGGCGCGGAGTACACCGTCGACCTGGTGCCGAAGATCCGCATCGAGGTCCTGGTCGAGGACGCGGACGCCGACCAGCTCATCGAGGTGGTGGTGAAGGCGGCCAGGACGGGCAAGATCGGAGACGGCAAGGTGTGGAGCCTGCCGGTCGACACCGCGGTACGCGTCAGGACCGGGGAGCGCGGACCCGACGCCCTGTGACGGCCGCGGCCCGGCCGTCCTGCCCGGGGCCGGGCCGTTCCGTTCCTCCCCGCGGCCGGGCCGGCCGGGGGCCCGGCCGTCCTCCCCGCGGCCGGGCCGACCTGCCCGGACCCGTGGCCCGGCCCCCGGGCCACGGGTC
>JAJSZB010000779.1:0-833 GCA_050613715.1 Streptomyces sp. IBSBF 3018 | reverse complement strand
GTGCGGCAACCCCTAGGGGCGGGTTCAGGGGCCGGGTGGGCCTCGGGACCCGCCCCTTGCGGTTACGGTGGAAGGACGGCGCGGGCGGCGTCGAGGCCGCGCTGAGCGACGCCGAGGCCGCGCCGGGCGGCGGGACGGGCCGCGGGCGTGCCGGGCGCCGCCGTCGCAGGGGCGGGGCCGGGCGTCGTTCCGGCCGGGAGAGGAGCGACCCGTGGAGACCGCAGGGATCATCGTCCTCCTGCTCTTCCTGATCTTCGCCGCGCTGGCGACCGTGGCCACCGTGCGCACCGCGCGAGCGGTCAAGCGCCGGGTGCGCGACGGCATCGACCGCAGCACCACCCAGGCGCGCCGCCTGGTGGAGGACAACCGGCTGCGCGCCCGCAGCTGGACGACGCCCGGCCCGGCCGGCGAAATCGCCCGGCTGCGCCTTGAGCTGCGTGCGTCGATCGACAGCACGTTCCGCGCGCTGGAGGAGGGCAGGCGCGAGGACGCGTCGCTGGCCGAGGCGGCCGGGCTGATGGCCCGTCTCAACGACCACGCCCGCGCCCTCGACGGCGAACTGCGCCTGCTGGAGGGTGAGCCGGACCGCGAACGCGTCCGCTCCCTGCTCCCGGACCTCGCCGACCGCACCCACCGCATCACCCACGGCGCGGACTCCCTGCGCTGGGCCGCCCAGGACCGCGCCCGCCGGTTCGCTGCGGACGACCTGGCGGCGCTCACCCGCGACATCGCCATCGAGTCGGCGGCCCTGAAGCTGAACCCGCCGGACGAGGCGCCGGGCCCCCGGCTGGGCAAGGACTGAGGGACCGCGGGGCGGGGGCTTCCGGCGGGGC
>JAJSZB010000778.1:0-835 GCA_050613715.1 Streptomyces sp. IBSBF 3018 | reverse complement strand
GCCCACGCCCCCCGCCGTCCCCGCCAGTGCCGGATACACCAGCACCTGCGGCAGCCCCGGATCGCCCAGCGCCACCGGCATCCGCCAGCAGAAACGCGACGGCACCAGCCGCAACCCCCGCCCGCCGAGCGACAGGTCCCGGCTCTCGCAGTACGGGACGAGGAGCGTCGGCGGCTGCCAGCGCATCGTCGGCGCGAAGGACGCGAGCAGCCCGTGCACGCCGCCGTCGCGCAGCGCCCTGGCGCGTACCGCCCGGTCCGCCTCCACCAGGGACTCCGCGGCGCTCCAGCCGGGGGCGACCACCGCGCGGTAGAGCCGGTCCACACCGTCCGCCAGGTCGGCCAGCCGGTCCCGGTCGCCGCGGGCCAGGTCGCGGCACCACGGCGCGACGACCGGGCGGCCGGCGAACGTACGGGTCATCTCGGCGGCCAGCCGGTCGCGCGGCGTGCCGCACAGCGCGTCCAGGCCCGCCGCCAGCCCGCCCGCCGAGCCCTCGGGGGTGAGGAAGTCCGGGAAGTAGCCGGCCCGGGGCGGCGCCAGCGTGTGCAGCGCCCGCAGCGTGCCGCTCAGCCGCCGGTCGGCGAGCTCGGCCCGGGCCCGGCGCCGCCAGGCGCCGTACGCGCGGTCGCCGCCGCGCGCGGCCGACGACAACTGGTGCGTCGCCAGCACGGTCTCCCACAGCGGATCGACCCCGTCGGCGACCCGCACCCGGGCCAGATCGCGGTCGGTGAAACGGATACGCAGCATGACGGCGTCCCCCAGCGTCCCCGTGGCACGCCGCGGCCACGAGACGGGCCGCCGCGGCCCACTTGCCCCCCGGCCGGTTCCCCCCGGC
>JAJSZB010000777.1:0-839 GCA_050613715.1 Streptomyces sp. IBSBF 3018 | reverse complement strand
CCCCTGCCCCCGACGCGGATCGTCCCGGGCAAGCGGCCGTACGACCCCTTCGAGCCCTACCAGCCGTACGAGCCCTACGGCAGCGCGGAGGACGGCGGCGAGGTCCGCGCGGCCGAGCGCTCCGCGGAACGCGCCGCCGACCTGGCCGCGACCGAGGGCTTCCACCCGCTGCGCATCCGCCCCTACGTCGGCGAGCCCGGCGAGCCGGACGCGGAGCCGACGACCGTACGGTCCCTGCTGACGCCGCCGGGCGCGGCCGCGGACGGCGCGGACGGCCCGGCCATCGCGGACCTGGGCCTGTTCGCGGAGCGGTACGCGGGCCGCGAGTACCCGCAGGACCCGGCGGACGGCGGCGCGGGCGGCTCCCACGGCGTGTACGGCGCGTACGGCGCCGGTGACGGGCACGACGGCGCGTACGGGGACGAGGCGTACGACCGCGACGGGTACGCCGTGGCCGGGGCGGCGGACGGGCACGACCCGGACGGCTGGACGGTGGCCGAGCGGGCCGCGGCGGCCGCGCACGGCCGGCACCGCAGGCGCAGACGCCGCATCGTGGTCGCCGCGGCGGCCGTCGCCGCGTCCGCGCTGGCCGCGGGGGCGGTGGCGGTCACCGGGCAGGTGATGAGCGACGAGCAGGACAGCACCGGCTACGCCCTCCCCGACACCGCGTCCGACGCGCCCGAGGTGACACTGCCGGCCGACGCCGAGCCCGCCACGGCGACCACCGCGGCGCCCGTCACCGAGCGCGCCGTCCGCGCGCCGCGCACCGCCTCCCCGACGCCCTCCGCGTCCACGACGCCGGCCACCACCGCGCCGCCGTCCGCCGGGTCCTGCGGGTA
>JAJSZB010000776.1:0-844 GCA_050613715.1 Streptomyces sp. IBSBF 3018 | reverse complement strand
GGCCGGGCGGCTTTCGGGGGCGACGCCGTCCGGCGACCCGGTGACGTCAGCGGCGGTCCAGCGCGGTGCAGACGCACGCCTTGTTGCCGTCCGGGTCGGCGAGGACGGTGAACGACGGGGCCTCGGCGTCGTCGACGACCGTGCCGCCGGCCGCGACCGCCGCGGCGATGCGCTCCTGCGCGACCTCGGGCGCGAGCCACAGGTCCAGGTGCCAGCGCTGGCGCGGCGCGGTGTGCGGCTCGGTGCGCTGGAACCACACGGCGGGCACCCGGCCGGTGGGGTCGAGGACCGAGTCGGCCACGACGTTGCCCGGGTCGCCGGTGAGCAGCGCGGACCAGAAGGGGGCGATCCGCGCGTCGTCGGCGGTGTCCAGCGCCAGTTCCACCTGCGCGACCTCGCCGGGCGCCGCGGTGAGCCCGCGCTCGGCGGCTGACGCGCTGATCGCGCGGGCCAGTTCCAGGTCCCGGGCGGTGACCCAGCGCCCGCCGCCGTCCGGGTCGACCGTGTACAGCGCGACGTCCACGAACCCGGCGCCCAGCCGGACCTCCGGCTCCCGCCCGGCCGCGGCGGCCAGGTCGGCGACCGCGACCGTGAACGCGGCCCCGTCCCGCGCGTCCCCCACGCGGTACCGCGCGGCGATCCCCTGCGCCAGCCTCCGCCAGTCCCCGAGCCCGCCGCCCTCGATCGCGCCGAGGATCTCGCCAGTGCTGATCTTCTCGTCCATGCCCCCCATGCTGCCAGCGCTCGCCCGATCGCCCGGCGACGCCACGGGAGACGGCGGTCGCGGACCGCGGCAGCGGGGCGGGCAGGCGCCGCGGGGGGAGCGGCGGGTGGTGTCCCACGG
>JAJSZB010000775.1:0-858 GCA_050613715.1 Streptomyces sp. IBSBF 3018 | reverse complement strand
GGGCGGGGGTGTCGGCGTGGCGCCGGCCGGGCCGGCTGCGCCGGAGGAGGCGGACGCCGCGGACCCCGGCGCGGTGGGGGCCGCGCCCCGCGTGCTCTCGGGGACGGCCGAGCCCATCGCTGACGGGGTGTCGCCGGGCGCCGCGGCTCCCCCGGCCGCGCCGGACGACGTGCCCGACGACGCCGTGCCCGAAGACGCGCCCGAGGTCGACGCGCCGGAGGACGCGCCCGCACCGCCCGCCGTAGAGGCGAAACGTTCCGGCACGGACGACGCGTCCATCGTCGGGCGCGCGCTGCCGTCCGGCGCCCCGCCGCCGCCCGTACGCGCCGTGAGCATCACACCGACCAGCGCCGCGGCGGCCAGCACGGCCACCGCGACGAGCAGCAGCACGCGGCGCCCGCGCCCGGGCAGGCCATCCTCCGCGGCCAGCGGGTCCAGCGGGTCCGGGTGCGGCACGGGACGGCCGCGCCCGCGGTCACCGCTGCCGGCGCTCGCCTTCTGCGCGAGCTTCCATAGCGCGCCGACCCGGTCGTAGTCCGCGCCGCTCGCCTGCGCGAGCACCTCCACGGCGTCCAGCGGGGGCAACTGCCGTGCGGCGAAGGCGCGTTCCCAGCCCTCGACGGAGTGCGCGGTGCGCGCGGCCAGCGCGGGAACGGTCAGACCGCTGCGGTCCTTCATCCGCCGCAGCTGCGTCGCGAGCCGCCGCATGTCCACGGGGATGCGGTCGGTCAACGGTTCCCACGTACCCGCCATTGCGCCCGCCCCCACCCTTGGTAACCGCCCGACCACGCACCGACTCCCCCCGTGGTCACGTTAGAACACCCGTCCAGCCCGCACGCCCGTCTCCCCAACTCCCCC
>JAJSZB010000774.1:0-864 GCA_050613715.1 Streptomyces sp. IBSBF 3018 | reverse complement strand
CAGCCAGGTGCGGAAGTCGGGGCCGAGGTCGTCGCGTTCGCAGGCGAGGCGGACGATGGTGCGGAGGTAGTCGGCGCGGTCGCCGGTGTCGTAGCGGCGTCCGGTGAAGACGACGCCGTGGACGGGTCCGCCGGTGTGGCCGGGGGTGGCGAGTGTTTTGAGTGCGTCGGTGAGCTGGATCTCGTTGCCGCGTCCGGGTGGGGTGTGGGCGAGGACGGTGAAGACGGCGGGGTCCAGGACGTAGCGGCCGATGACGGCGTAGTGGGAGGGGGCCTGGCCGGGTTCGGGTTTTTCGACCAGGCCGGTGACGCGGACGACGTCGGGTTCGTGGGTGGGTTGTATGGCGGCGCTGCCGTAGAGGTGGATGTGGTCGGGGTCGACTTCCATGAGGGCGATGACGCTGCCGCCGTGCTGGTGCTGGACGGTGGTCATGCGGGTCAGGAGGGGGTCGCGGGGGTCGATGAGGTCGTCGCCGAGCAGGACGGCGAAGGGCTGGTCGCCGATGTGGGGCTGGGCGCACAGGACGGCGTGGCCCAGGCCGCGGGGGTCGCCCTGGCGGACGTAGTGCATGGTGGCCAGGTCGGAGGATTCGCGGACGCGGGCCAGGCGGGAGGCGTCGCCTTTGCGGGAGAGGGCTTCTTCGAGTTCGTAGTTGCGGTCGAAGTGGTCTTCCAGGGGGCGTTTGTTGCGGCCGGTGATCATGAGGACGTCGGTCAGGCCGGCGGCGACGGCTTCCTCCACGACGTACTGGATGGCCGGTTTGTCGACCACCGGCAGCATCTCCTTGGGCGTGGCCTTCGTCGCCGGCAGGAACCGGGTCCCCAGCCCCGCCGCAGGAATAACCGCCTTCGAAATCCGCCCAGG
>JAJSZB010000773.1:0-888 GCA_050613715.1 Streptomyces sp. IBSBF 3018 | reverse complement strand
ACCCCCGCCCCCCCCGCGGCCGCCGGCCCCCGCCCCCCGGCTCGGGGTGAGCGGGTTGGCGTGGATGCGCTGCGTACAGGCTCCGGTGCGCGCTGTACCGTTTCATGTGACCGTGCGTCACAGGCGCGGTGGCGGCCCGAGCGGCGCGGACGAAGGCGGGGGTGGGTGTGTCCACGGGGAATCGTGACTCGCGGAACGATCTGTCGGGGTCCTCGCGCGATGTCGTGCAGGCCGGGAACGTCACCGGGGACATCCACTTCCACCACACACAACCCCCGCCCGGGCAGAGCCCGGCCCCCCGCCAACTGCCCGCCGACGTCCACGCCTTCGTCAACCGCAGCCACGAACTCGGCCGGCTCGACGCCGTACTCGCAGACCGCGACGCCCAACAGGCCGCCGTGTCCGTCCACGTCGTGGCCGGCACCGCCGGCGCCGGCAAGACCTCCCTCGTCCTGCACTGGGCCCACCAGGCCAAAGACCACTTCCCCGACGGCCAGCTCTTCGTCAACCTCCGCGGCTACGACCCCGGACAACCCGTCACCCCGCAGCAGGCCTTACACCGCTTCCTGCGCGCCCTCGGCATCCCCACCACCGACATCCCCCACGACCCCGACGACGCCGCCGCCCTCTACCGCTCCCTGCTCGCCCCACGCCGCATGCTCATCGTCCTGGACAACGCCGCCACCACCGCCCAGGTCCGCCCCCTCCTGCCCGGCAGCGGCAACAACCTCGTCCTGATCACCAGCCGCAGCCGCCTGTCCGGCCTCGCCGTACGCGACGGCGCCCACCGCCTCACCCTCGGCACCCTCCCCCAACCCGAAGCCATCGCCCTCCTACAAGCCGTCACCAGCGGCTACCGCCCCCACGACGACGAACACCACCTCGCCG
>JAJSZB010000772.1:0-891 GCA_050613715.1 Streptomyces sp. IBSBF 3018 | reverse complement strand
GCGCCCTCCCCGCCGGGAGTGGCGATGTCCCTGGCTTCGTGCGGGGGTTGCGTGGCGCGGTGGTTCCCGTCGCGGCCGGCGCCGCTGGGCTGCTCGCGCTGTCGCTGTACGCCTCGACGGGCGCGGCGGGCGCACCAGCCGCGCGGATCGAGGTGAGCGGGGGCCGGCTGCTGCTGCCGTCCAACTCCGAGGCCACGGCGGCGTTCTTCGACCTGCGCAACACCGGCGGGTCCGCCGACACGCTGCTGGGCGTCAGCTCGCCGGGTCTGGGCCCCGCCATGCTCACCCGGACGGCCGTCGCGGCCGGCGCCGGGCACATGGAGCGTGTCGCCGGCGTCCTGCTGCGTCCCGGCGCCCGGCTGTCCATGACGCCGTACGGCACCGACGTGATGATCCCGAACCCGCGCGGCCTCGCGCTCGGCGACCACGTGGCCTTCGACCTGCGGTTCGCGGGCAGCGGCACGATACGCGTGCGGGCCGTCGTCGTCCGCCCGGGCAGCTGAAGGCCCATGGCCTGCGGGAGAGTCGAGCGCGTCGCGACACACGGCCCGGCGGCCCGCAACTTCCCTCCGACGGCACGCGGCCCACGACCCCGCGAGCCCGTAGCGCGCCCGCACCTCCCGTGACCGGCAGCCGCGCGACCCCGTGACGTACAACGCCCCCGCACACCACGGCCGTTCGCACGGCCCCACCCGACCGACCCTTCCCCTTCCCGGAGTTCCCGTGCCACCCACACCCGCGTCACCCACACCCGTGCCACCCGCTCCCGCCGCCCGCGGCGACCTCCACCCGTCCGTCCTCCTCGGGCTGTTCGCGCTGCTGCTCGTCGGCGTGTTCGCCGTCGCGTACGGCGTCGGCGGGGTGGCCGGGCCGGTCAACCCGGGGCTGCAC
>JAJSZB010000771.1:0-895 GCA_050613715.1 Streptomyces sp. IBSBF 3018 | reverse complement strand
GGGCGGGCCAGGCGGATCGGGGGTAGCGGCGGGTGCTGGACCGGGGGGCGTGTCACCCACACGGGTGGCGGAGTTGTCCACAATCGGCGGGTTGTCCACAGAATTCAAGCAAGATCATCTTTGTGTGCGGTGCGGGTCCAGCATCGAGACATGAACGCATACATCGGACAGAACGTCATCGACCGCCCGGACAAGGCGGATGCGACGGGTGCAACGGGTTCAGCGGATTCCGCGCACTCACCGGATTCACCGGATGCACCGGATTCGCTGGATGCACCGCGCCGCGCGCCGGATTCCTCCCGCGGCCGGGATGGGCAACGGGAACGCGCGGAGGCGATGCGGCAGCGCGCAGCCGCGATCTTCGACACGGCGGCCGCGCCCGACGCCCGGTTGGCCGACCCGCTGCCCGGCGCGCCCGTCTTCGGCGACGGGCCGGTCGGTCGACTGCGGACCTGGCTGTTCGTGCGCTGCGGCTTCGAGTTCAGGACGGTGCTCGCGCTGGCCGTCGTGCTGGTCGCCGCGGGCGGGCTGGCCTTCCAGCACTACTGGTCGGGACGTCCCCACGCGGTACGGGTCCCGCCGCCCACGGCTGCCGCGCCCGCACGCCTTCCGCCCGAGGTCGGGCCGGCGAAGCCCGCGGCCGTGGTCCAGGTCACCGTCGACGTCGCGGGCAAGGTCGCGAAGCCCGGCCTGCGCCGCCTTCCCAAGGGCGCCCGCGTCGCCGACGCCCTGGCCGCGGCAGGCGGTCCGCTGCCCGGTACGGACACCACCGCCCTCAACCTCGCCCGCACCCTCACCGACGGCGAGCAGATCCTCGTCGGCGTCCACCCGCCGCCCCCGGCCGACCCCTCGGCCACTGACCCGGCCTCACCCGGGGCCCCGGTCAGCCTCACCT
>JAJSZB010000770.1:0-896 GCA_050613715.1 Streptomyces sp. IBSBF 3018 | reverse complement strand
CGGGAGTTGTGGCGCGAGGTGCGTACGCCCGCGGACGCCGAGCGCGCTACGGGCTCGCCCGGCGGGTCCGTTCCCGCGCCGACGCTGCCCGGGCTCGACGGCGCGCTCGTGCGGGCGCCCAACCGGGCGGCGCTGCGCGGGCTCTACGTGGTCGGCGGCTGGGCGCATCCCGGGGGCGGGCTCCCCCACGCGGGCATGTCCGCGGCCATCACCGCGGATCTCCTCGCCGGAGGCCCCGGCGGCAGCACATGACGCTGGGCGCTGCGCCCCAATCACCCCAACGCCGCGCCTCGTCCCCCGGCCGCCCCCAAGGCCGGCTCAGCGCCGAGCGTCAACCCGCCCCTGCCGGTGGTCCGTCTACGACAGAAATCGCCCCCTCAGGCCGGTGACGACCCGCAGCACCGCGGTGGGCTGGTCGCGCCCACGCGGCGCCAGCCGCACAGAAAACACAGCCCCGCGCCCCTGAAGGGCAACGCCCAGCGCCCAGCCGACCCCGAGCGCCTTTCGCAAGACGCCGAGCGTCAACCCCCCAGGGGCGCGAGGAACGGCGCGACCAGCCACCCACCGGCCCGGCGGTCCGGACACGACAGCAACAACCCCTCCCCGCCGGTGACGACCCGCAGCACCGCGGTGGCTTGTCGCGCAGTTCCCCGCGCCCCTGATGGCAACGCCCAGCGCCCAGCGAACCCCTGAGGCGCAGGCCCGGCGCCCAGCTGGCCCCTGACGGCAACGCCCAGCGCCCAGCCGGCCCCTGAGGCGCAGGCCCAGCACCCAGCCGGCCTCTGATGGCAACGCCCAGCGCCCAGCCGGCCCGAGGGGCGCAACGCCCGGCGCGCAGCCGGCCTGGGAGGGGCAACGCCCGGCGGCGAGCCGGGTGCGGGGGGCGGCGTTGGGGG
>JAJSZB010000076.1:0-24536 GCA_050613715.1 Streptomyces sp. IBSBF 3018 | reverse complement strand
CGCCCGCCCCGCGCAGCCGACCGCGCCCGCCTCGCCCCCGCGGGAAGCCCGCTCCCTCAGACCGCCGGCACGGACCTCCCGGCGCTCCCGGACCGCGTCCCCACCGTCACGGCGTGAACGGCCGGGCCGGCCAGGGCGCGTCCGCCGGACGCAGCGCGTCGATGCCGCTCACCCCGTCGCCCTTGTCCGCGGCGAGCGCCGCCGACAGGGCCAGCACGGAGGTGACCATGCACGTGTTGTGCAGCTCGCCCGCCAGCGCCGCCTGGACCAGTTCGGCCAGCGGGACCCGGGCGGTCTCCATGTCGGCCTCCTCCTCGGAGACCTCGAAGCGCTCGCCGCGCGCTTCGGTGACGCCGCGCGCCAGGAAGATCCGTACCGCCTCGTCCGAGCCGCCGGGCGAGGGGAAGATGTCCACCAGCACCCGCCAGTCCGCGGCCTCGACGTGGGCCTCCTCGTACAGCTCGCGCCGGGCGGCGTGCAGTGGGTTCTCGCCGGGGACGTCGAGCAGGCCGGCCGGGATCTCCCACAGCTTGTGCCGCACCGGGTGCCGGTACTGGTTGATGACCAGCACCTGCCCGGCGTCGTCGAGCGCGAGCACCGCGACCGAGCCGGGGTGCACCTGGTAGTCGCGGACGGCGGTGCTGCCGTCCGGCATGACCACCTCGTCGGTGCGCACACCGGTCTTCTTGCCGGTGAAGGGCGTGGAGGTGGCCTTGACCCGCCACTCCTGCGGGGTGTCGGTCAGCATGCTCGGTTCAGCCTTCCTGCCCGGCCGCGACCGGGGCCGTCGGTGCCGCGGAGGATGAGCCGGACCCGGACCCGGACCCCGATCCGGAGCCGGCGCCCGTGCCGGAGCCCGCGCCCGCCGTGTCCTTGCGGGCCGCAAGGCCCGCCACCGCCGCCTTGACCAGGCCGGCGAACAGCGGGTGCGGCCGGGTCGGCCTGGACTTCAGTTCGGGGTGCGCCTGGGTGGCGACCAGGTAGGGGTGGGTCTCGCGCGGGTACTCCACGTACTCCACCAGCTTGTTGTCCGGGGAGGTGCCGGAGAAGACCAGGCCGGCCTTCTTCTCCAGCTCGGCGCGGTAGGCGTTGTTGACCTCGTAGCGGTGGCGGTGCCGCTCCTCGACGTACGGCTCGTCGCCGTAGACCTCGCGGACGATGGAGCCCTCGGCGAGCTTGGCCGGGTAGATGCCCAGCCGCATGGTGCCGCCGAGGTCGCCCTTGCCGCCGACGATGTCCAGCTGCTCGGCCATCGTGGAGATCACCGGGTGGGCGGTGGCGGGGTCGAACTCGGTGGAGTTGGCGTCCGGGATGCCGGCCAGGTTGCGGGCCGCCTCGATGACGATGCACTGCAGGCCCAGGCACAGGCCGAGCAGCGGGACGCCGTGCTCGCGGGCGTAGGTGATGGCGGCGACCTTGCCCTCCACGCCGCGGTCGCCGAAGCCGCCGGGCACGCAGATCGCGTCGACGCCGGACAGCTGCGCGGCGGCCCCCGCCGGGGTCTTGCAGTCGTCGGAGGTGACCCACTTGATCGTCACCCGGGCGTTGTTCGCGAAGCCGCCGGCCCGCAGCGCCTCGGTGACCGACAGGTACGCGTCGGGCAGGTCGATGTACTTGCCGACCAGCGCGACGGTGACCTCGTGCGCCGGCTCGTGGACCCGCTTGAGCAGGTCGTCCCACTGGGTCCAGTCCACATCGCGGAACGGCAGGTCCAGCCGCCGGACCACGTACGCGTCCAGGCCCTCGGTGTGCAGCACCTTGGGGATGTCGTAGATGGAGGGGGCGTCGATCGCGGCGACCACCGCGTCCTCGTCCACGTCGCACATCAGGGAGATCTTGCGCTTGATCGCGGTGGGCACCTCGCGGTCGGCGCGCAGCACGATCGCGTCGGGCTGGATGCCGATGTTGCGCAGCGCGGCCACCGAGTGCTGGGTGGGCTTGGTCTTCAGCTCGCCGGAGGGGCCGATGTACGGCAGCAGCGAGATGTGCACCACGAAGACGTTGTCCCGGCCGACCTCGTGCCGGACCTGGCGGACCGACTCCAGGAAGGGCAGCGACTCGATGTCGCCGACGGTCCCGCCGACCTCGGTGATCACCACGTCCACGTCGTCCGTGGCCATCCGCCGGATGCGGGACTTGATCTCGTTGGTGATGTGCGGGATGACCTGCACGGTGTCGCCCAGATACTCGCCGCGCCGCTCCTTGGCGATCACCGAGGAGTAGATCTGCCCGGTGGTGACGTTGGCGGAGCCGGCGAGATTGACGTCGAGGAAGCGCTCGTAGTGGCCGATGTCCAGGTCGGTCTCGGCGCCGTCGTCGGTGACGAAGACCTCGCCGTGCTGGAACGGGTTCATGGTGCCCGGGTCCACGTTGAGGTACGGGTCGAGCTTCTGCATGGTGACCCGCAGGCCGCGCGCCTTCAGCAGCGCGCCGAGGCTGGACGCGGTCAGCCCCTTGCCGAGCGAGGAGGCCACGCCGCCGGTGACGAAGATGTGCTTGGTCGTCGTGGATTTCGGCGCAATTGCCAAGAGGGGGCTCCCGTGGTCGCGAGGTGAGGGTCGGGACGGCCTCCGTACCGGGAGCGCCGTCGCGGCGGTTCAGTGGTTCAGCCCACCGGCCCACGGGCTACCAGGGTATCAGCGCCGACGCCCGGTATCGGTGCCGACGCCCGCGCGCGGCGATGTGAGAGGCTCGTGTGCGAGATGTGCGGACCTTGCGGCGAAGGCGCCGCAGAGGCCGGGCGGCGCGCCGGGACACGGTTGTCACGGCAGCACTCGCGGGCCCGCGAATCCGCGGGCTGATCGCGCCCCACAGCGGCGGAATCCAGTGTTCCGCTGAGCCGGAACACCCAATTCCAGGGCTGTGACCTGCGATTTTGAACTCAAGTCCGAACAGACTCGGCGAAGATCCAGGTGAGGCGCACACCTGGGGTCCCGAGGACGTATTCTGCTCGAACGCATTGCGCGAGCGACCGGCACGGCACCATCCCCGCCCACTTCCGGATCGACCGGCTCGGCGCAGATCCAGACCAGATCCAGAACAGATCCACCCCGCATTCATCCCTTAGACCGCAAGGCCGTCCGGCTGGGCGGCGCCGTGTTCGACTGGAGTGGCACGTGGCAGGGCGTATCGAGGACTACGCACTCATCGGCGACATGCAGACCGCCGCACTGGTCTGCATCGACGGCACGGTCGACTGGCTGTGCCTGCCGAGGTTCGACTCGCCCGCGGTCTTCGCGGGGCTGCTCGGCACCGAGGAGCACGGCTTCTGGCGGATCGGCCCCGCCGACCCCGAGGACGGGCAGCCGCCGGCCGCGACGCGCCGCCGCTACCGCGGTGACTCGCTGGTCCTGGAGTCGGAGTGGGACACCTGGCGCGGCACGGTCCGGGTGATCGACTTCATGCCGCCGCGCGACGGCGCGCCCCAGCTGATCCGCATCGTGGAGGGCGTCAGCGGCCGCGTCCCGATGCGCTCGATGCTGCGGATGCGGTTCTCCTACGGGCAGATCGTGCCGTGGGTGCAGCAGGTCGGGGACCGTACGGTCGCGGTGGCCGGTCCCGACTCGGTCTGGCTGGACACCGATGTCGAGACGTACGGCGAGGACCTGACGACGTACAGCGACTTCACCGTCTCGCCCGGCGACCGGCTGTGCTTCACCATCAGCTGGGAGCCGTCGCACAAGCCGCAGCCGGCGCTGCCCGACCCCGAGGGCTCGCTGAGCGCGACCGAGGACTTCTGGCGCGAGTGGGTCGAGCAGTGCACGTACAGCGGGCCCTACCGAGAGGCGGTGATCCGCTCGCTGATCACGCTCAAGGCGCTGACCTACGGCCCGACCGGCGGGATCGTCGCCGCGCCGACCACCTCGCTGCCCGAGGACATCGGCGGCGTGCGCAACTGGGACTACCGCTTCACCTGGCTGCGGGACGCGGCGATCACGCTGTCCTCGCTGCTGCGCACCGGCTACCGCGACGAGGCGCGGGCCTGGCGCGAGTGGCTGCTGCGCGCGGTGGCCGGCGACCCGGAGAACCTGCAGATCATGTACGGCATCGCGGGCGAGCGGGAGCTGGGCGAGAACGAGCTGCACTGGCTGCCCGGCTACGAGAACTCCGCGCCGGTGCGGATCGGCAACGGCGCCGCCCACCAGCTGCAGCTGGACGTGTACGGCGAGGTCACCGAGGCGCTGCACCTGGGCCACATGACCGGCCTGACCCGCAACGACTACGCGAGCGTGCTCCAGCTGAAGCTGATCCGCTACCTGGAGAAGCACTGGAACGAGCCGGACGAGGGCATCTGGGAGGTGCGCGGACCGCGCCGCCACTTCGTGCACTCCAAGGTGATGGCGTGGGTCGCGGTCGACCGCACGGTGAAGCTGATCGAGTCCGGTGAGGTCGACGGGCCGCTGGAACGGTTCCGCGAGCTGCGCGACGAGATCCACTACGACGTGTGCGAGAAGGGCTACGACCGGGAGCGCAACACCTTCACGCAGTCCTACGGCTCCAAGGAACTGGACGCCTCGCTGCTGCTGATCCCGCAGATGGGCTTCCTGCCGCCGGACGACAAGCGGGTGATCGGCACGATCGAGGCGATCCAGCGCGAGCTGTCCACCGAGGACGGCTTCGTGCTGCGCTATCCGACCTCGTCCGCGGACTCCGACGGCGGGCAGAACCTCGACGGGCTGCCCGGCGACGAAGGCGCCTTCCTGGCCTGTTCGTTCTGGCTCGCCGACGACCTGGCGATGATCGGCCGGGTGGAGGAGGCGCGGCGGCTGTTCGAGAAGCTCCTCGCGCTGCGCAACGACCTCGGCCTGCTCGCGGAGGAGTGGGACCCGCGCAGGCAGCGCCAGGTCGGCAACTTCCCGCAGGCGTTCAGTCATGTGCCGCTGATCGACACGGCGTTGCGGCTGACGGCGGCGGGGGCGTTCCGGGCGTAGCGGAGGGCCGCGGCTCAGCGGCGGGTGATCTCGTCGTAGACGCTGAGGACTTGGGCGACCGCGTCGTCCTCGGTGGGCCAGGTCGCCGCCTGGGCGCGGCCGGCCACGGCGAGGGCGGTACGCCGCGCGGGGTCGGCGAGCAGCGCGGTGACCGCGCCGGCGAACGCCTCCGCGTCGCCTGCGGGCACCAAGACCGCGGCCTCGCCGACGAGTTCGCGGATGCCGCCGACGTCGGTGGCGACCAGCGGCACGCCCGCGTGCAGCGCCTCCTGCGCGATCAGCGCGCGGGCCTCCCAACGGCTGGGCAGCAGCACGAGGTCGGCCGCGGTCAGCAGGTCGGGCACGTCGTCGCGGCGGCCGAGCAGCAGCACCGGCAGCCGCTCGGCCTCGATCCGGCGTTCCAGCGCGGCGCGTCGGGACCCCTCGCCGGCGACGGCGACCAGCGGGGCCGGATCGTGCACGGCCCAGCGTGCGGCGGCGTCGAGCAACAGGTCGTAGCCCTTGTGCGGTTCGAGCCGTCCCACCGCGAGCAGCAACGGCCGGTCCACCGCGCCGAATTCGGCCCGCGTCTTCTGCCGCTGCCGGTCGCCCTCGGCGGGCGGGCGCGGCGGCCTGGGCGCCGGACGCGGCAGCGCGGGCGGCGCGAGCCGTACGTCGCGGGCGCCGAACGCCCGTGCCCGGTCCACGAGTTCGGAGGACACGCCGAGCACGACGGACGCGGCGCGCAGCGCCCGCCGTTCCACCCAGCGCAGCCCGATCCCGCGGCGGCCGCCCGCGGCGCCGGACTCGGTGCCGGCCCAGCCGACGACGAGCGGGGTGCGGCGGCCGCCCAGCGCGAGCGCGGAGAGCACCGCGGGCCGCAGGCCGTGCGCGTGCACCGCCCCGGCGCCGGCGCAGGCGGCGCGCAGCGCGGCCACCGCGGCGGCGTCCGAGGCGCCGCCGTTGCCGATCTCGACCGGCAGGAAGCGCGCGCCGGCGTCGGTGAACCGGAGCTCGCGCTCCACCGCGGCCGGCCCGCACACCGTGACCTCCACGCCCCGCGCCGCCAACCCGCGGACGAGCGAGCCGACATGGCCGGCGGCCGCCGTGCCCATGACGTGCACGACGTGCAGCGGCCCCTGGACGGGGTGCGGGGTGCTGCTGCTCACGCGGACTGCTGCTCCTGGGTCGGCGCCGGTACGGCGGTGTGCGGGCTGACGGGCTGGCGGGCTGTGCGGTGTGGGGTCGGGCGGGGGCGGTGCTGGACAGTGACGGTGCGGGGCGGTGCTTAGGTGGTGCTGGGCGCGGTGCGGAGCCGGACGGGCCGGGGTCCGTGACGGCCGCGCCGCGTGGGCGTGCGGGAGGCTGGAACGGCCGCGGGCGTGCGGGGTGGGCCGGTCCGCGGAGGCGGCCCGGCCCGGTGTGCGGCCGGTCCCAGGATGCCAGGCCCGGGCCAGGGCTTTGCAGCCCCCCGGGGCGTCCGGCCCGCTCCCCGCGGCCGCGGATCACCCGTACGGGTGGGTCCGCCGCCCCCAGGCGTCGAGTTGGCGCAGCCCGGGCGCCGTCCACAGCCGCCGTCCGGTGACGAACCGCTCCCCCGCCGTGGCCACCGCGACGAGCGCGGTGGCGTGCAGCAACAGGCCGGTCCGGCCGTTGGCGGCGGCGACCGCCGCGCCGAGCGCGGCGCCCAGCGCGTGGGCGCCGGCGTCGCCGAGCATGGTGCGCTCCCCCACGTCGTCGCCGAGGATCGCCGCGGCGGCGCCCAGCGGCGCGGCGGCCAGCAGCGCGCCGGGGCCGCGGCGCAGCAGCCCGGGCAGGCCGGCCGCCAGCACGCCCTTGGCGGCGCGGCCCGGGGCCACGTCGAGCAGGTTCACCGCGTGCGCGGCGCCCGCGACGACCACACCGGCCAGCGCCCGGTCCAGCGGGCGGGCCTTGAGCAGGCCGCCGGCGGCCAGCCCCGCCGCGCCGATGCCCAGCAGCTTCACCGCGCCCGAGGTGATCCGGCCGTGGCGCAGCGCGCCCAGGTGCACGGCGAAGCCGCGCTCGTCCGGCGAGCCCTTCTGGTCGTCGTACGCGCCGCACGCCCCCGCCGCCAGCGCGGCCCCGACCGCCGCGAGCCGGGTGCGCGCGGTGAGTCCGCGCGCGGTGGCCATCGCGGCCGCCGCCCCCGCGGCGGCGGCCAGCCCGCCGTACAGCTCCACACCGCGCCCCACGTGGTTGGCGCGCTGCCACATCCGCGCCTCCACCGGCGGCCGCGCCCGCAGCTGCCGGTACGCGGCCCGCGTGGCGGCGGCGGCCGAGGCCCCGACCGACACGGCATTCCTGACACTCATCCGCACGTCTCCCTCCACACCCACACCCGCCCGCCCGGAGCGCCGGCACCCGGCGCGCTCACGACACCCGCCCCGTCCACATGAGGCATCCGCGCCCGGTCCCACCCGCGACGGCGGGGCGCGAGCGCGTACGCACCCCGGTGCGCCCTCGTGACCGGCATGACCGGTGTGACCGGTGTGACCGGTGTGACCGGCGCTGTGCCAGGGCGCGGCGGCGCGCAGGTCAGCGGGCGGCCTTGGCCGCGGCGAGGAGTTCTTCGGCGTGGGCGCGGCCCAGTTCGGAGTCCTCCAGGCCGGCGAGCATGCGCGACAGCTCGCGGACCCGCTCCTCGCCCTCCAGCACGGTGACGCCGCTGCGGGTGACCGAGCCGTCGTTGCGCTTCTCGACCAGCAGTTGGCGGTCGGCGAACGCCGCGACCTGCGGGAGGTGGGTGACGACGACGACCTGCGCGGTGCGCGCCAGCCGGGCCAGGCGCCGGCCGACCTCGACCGCGGCCTTGCCGCCGACCCCGGCGTCGACCTCGTCGAAGAGGTACGTGGGCACCGGATCGGAGCCGGCGAAGACGACCTCGACGGCCAGCATCACCCGCGACAGCTCGCCGCCGGACGCGCCCTTGGCGATCGGCCGCGGCGCGGAGCCGGGGTGCGGCGCGAGCAGCAGCTCGACCTCGTCCGCGCCGGTCGGCCCGAAGACCACCGCGCGCCCGCCGACGTCCACGCCGTGCTCGGCGTCCGGCGCCTCGGTCTGCCGCAGCTCCACGGTGACGCGGGCGTGCGGCATGGCGAGTTCGGCCAGCTCCTGGGTGACCGCGGCGCCGAAGCGGTCGGCGGCCTCGGCCCGGGCGTCGCTCAGCGCCTGGGCGAGGGTGCTCAGCTCGGCGCGCAGCGCGTCGCGTTCCGCGGTCAGCTCGCCGATCCGGTCGTCGTCGCCCTCCAGCTCGGCCAGCCGCGACGCGGAGGTCTCGGCCCAGGCGAGCACCGCGTCGACGCCGCCGCCCTCGGGGCGCCCGACCGCGCCGGGCTCGCCGTACTTGCGGACCAGGTGCGCCAACACCGCGCGGCGCTCCTCGACCGCGGCGAGCCGCAGCGGGTCCGCGTCGAGGTTGTCGGCGTACCCGGCGAGCTCCCCGGCGATGTCGCCGAGCAGGATGCCGACCTCGCCGAGCCGCGCGGCGAGCGAGGCCAGCACCGGGTCGTGGGCGCTGACCGCGTCGAGCGCGCGCTGCGCGGCGGCGACCAGCGTGCCGGCGTCGACGCCCTCGGGGTCCTCGGGGTTGCCGGCCAGCGCGGCGTGGCCGACGGTGGCGGCCGAGGCGAGCGCTTCGGCGTGGCCGAGCCGCTCGGCCTCCGCGGCCAGTTCCGCGTCCTCGCCGGGCTGCGGGTCCGCAGCGGAGACCTCTTCCAGGCCGAACCGCAGCAGGTCCGCCTCCTGAGCGCGCTCGCGGGCCCGCGTGGTCAGCTCGTCCAGCTCGGCCGCGACCTCCCGCAGCCGGCGGTAGGCGGAGCCGTACTTCACCAGCGGCGCGGCCACCGCGTCGCCGGCGTAGCGGTCGAGGGCCTCGCGCTGGCGGGCCGGGCGCAGCAGCCCCTGCTGGTCGGTCTGGCCGTGCACGGCCACCAGGTCGTCGGCCAGCTCGCCGAGCAGCCCGACCGGCACGGAACGCCCGCCGACGTGCGCCCGGGACCGGCCCTCGGCCGACACCGTGCGGCTGATCAGCAGCTCGCCGTCCTCCAGCTCCGCGCCTGCCTCCTCGGCGCGCACCGCGGCGCGCGCGTCCGGCCGCAGCGAGATCCGGCCCTCGACGACCGCCTTGTCCGCGCCGATCCGCACCAGCGCGGGATCGGCCCGGCCGCCCAGCAGCAGGCCCAGGCTGGTGACGACCATGGTCTTGCCCGCGCCGGTCTCGCCGGTCACCGCCGTGAAGCCGGGCGACAGCTCCACCACGGCGTCCTCGATGACTCCCAGCGACCGGATCCGCATTTCCTCCAACACGGGTACGACCATACGAGGTTTGCGGTCCGCCCGCCCAGCCCCACCCGCGCGGCGACCCGCGGAGGGTCCGGGGACGGCCCGCGGAAAGCCGGCGGAGGGTCCGGGGGCGGCCCGCGGACGGCACGGGCCGCGCCCCGCCGGCGGCGCCCGGTCAGCTGCGTACGGTCAGCTGCCTTCGCGGCTCAGCGCGCCGCCCCGCGCCACCCCGCGACCGGCAGCGCGAACTTCGCCACCAGCCGGTCGGTGAACGACGCGTGGTGCAGCCGGGCCAGCCGTACCGGGACTGCACCGCGCCTGACCTCGACCCGCGCGCCAGGGGCCAGCTCGACCGTCCTGCGGCCGTCGCACCACAGCACGCCGTGCTGGCTGTGCTGCTGCACCTCGACCGCGAGCACCGAGCGCGGCGAGGTCACCAGCGGCTTGGCGAACAGCGCGTGCGCGCTGATCGGCACCATCAGCAGCGCCTCCACCTCGGGCCACACCACGGGTCCGCCGGCCGAGAAGGCGTACGCGGTGGAGCCGGTCGGCGTCGCGCACACCACGCCGTCACCGCCGAACGCGGAGACCGGGCGGCCGTCGACCTCGGTGACGACCTCCAGCAGGCGCTCGCGCGACGCCTTCTCCACCGACGCCTCGTTCATCGCCCAGTCGGTGTGCACGATGTGCCCGTCGACGCGGACCAGCACGTCGAGGGTCATCCGCTCCTCGACCTCGTACGCGCGGCTGACCACGCGGTCCACGACCTTGTCCAGGTCGTCGCGCTCGGCCTCGGCGAGGAAGCCGACCCGGCCGAGGTTGACGCCGAGCATCGGCACGCCGGAGGCGCGGGCGAACTCCGCGCCGCGCAGCAGCGTGCCGTCGCCGCCCAGTACGATGATCAGCTCGCAACCCTGGACCGCGCCCGGGCCGATCTCGGCGATCAGCTCGACCGCGTCGGTGAGCGTCAGGTCGACCGCCTCGTCCTCCTGCAGCCGCACGCCGATGCCGTTGCCGAGCAGCCCGTGCACCACGCGTTCGGCGCTGCGGACCGCGGCGTCGCGGCCGGTGTGGGTGAGCAGGAAGACCGTGCGGTCCCGCGCTGGACTGGTCTCGGTCACCGGGGGCCCTCCGCCACAGCACGGTCGACTTCGGCCGGGTCCGGCGCGGGGGCGCCGGCACGCAGCCACAGGAAATACTCCACGTTCCCCGACGGCCCGGGCAGCGGGCTGGCGGTCACGCCGAGCACGCCGAGGCCGAGGCCGCCGGCCTGGCGGGCGACGTTCAGCACGCTCTCGGCGCGCAGTTTCGTACTGCGCACCACGCCGCCGCTGCCCAGCCGCTCCCGGCCGACCTCGAACTGCGGCTTGACCATCAGCACCAGGTCGGCGTCCGGCGTCGCGCACCGCACCAGGGCGGGCAGCACCAGGCCGAGCGGGATGAAGGACAGGTCGCCCACGACCAGCTCGGCGAGCCGTCCGTCGATGACCTCCGGCGTCAACTCGCGTACGTTCGTACGGTCCTTGACGGTGACCCGCGCGTCGCTGCGCAGCGACCAGGCGAGCTGGCCGTAGCCGACGTCGACGGCGACGACCTCGGCGGCGCCCGCGCGCAGCAGCACATCGGTGAAGCCGCCGGTGGACGCGCCCGCGTCGAGCGCCCTGCGGCCCTCGACGACCAGGCCGCGGGGCACGAACGCCGCGAAGGCGCCGGCCAGTTTGTGGCCGCCGCGCGAGACGTAGTCGGGTTCGTCGGCGTCCCGCGCGACGACGAGCGCCGCGCTGGTCTCGACCTGGGTGGCCGCCTTGGTCGCGGTGGCCCCGGCCACCGTGACCCGCCCGGCGGCGATCAGCTGGCTCGCGTGCTCCCGGGAGCGCGCGAGGTTACGGCGCACCAGCTCGGCGTCGAGTCGGCGTCGTGGCACGTACGGTTCAGCCCCTGTTCTCGTCCAGCGCGCTCAGCGCGTCCCGCAGCCCCCCGTGCACATCCTCGTACACCTCGATGTGCGCGTGCACGGGCAGCTCGTCGGCGTCCCGCAGCCGCTCAACCGCGGCGTCCACGTCAGCATTCCCGGTCTGCCCGAGCGCGACTCCCAGCGGTTCGGGCTCCGGCTCGGGCTCGGACGGCGCGGTCTGCTGATACGACTCGGGTCGTTCCGGCTGATCCGGGTGGTCCGGGCGATCCGGCTGGTCCGGCTGGTCCGGTTGGACCGGGGAGCCCGGGTGGTCCGGCGCGTCGGTACGGCCGGGCGCCTGCGCGGACTCGGCGGTCCGTCCGGTGCCGGCGAGGACAGCGGGCAGGTCGTACGGCTCACTCATCGGCGGACCCGATGTGCGGCGCGGGCGGGGTGCTCGGCGCGGTCGAGGTGGGCGCCGCGGACGGGGTGCCGGGCGCGGCCTTCTCTGCGACGGTCTTCCTGGCCGCGGTCTTCTTCGCCGCCGCCTTCTTCGCCGGAGCGGCCTTCCCCGCGGTGGCCGTCTTCTTGGCCGCCGCGGCCTTCTTCGCGGGCGCGGCGGTCTTCGCCGGGGTCGCGGTCTTCTTGGCGGCGGTCTTCGCCGGTGCCTTCTTCGCGGCGGTCGCCTTCCGCGCGGCGGCGGCCCGCGTGGTCGGGGCGGCCTTGTTCGCCGCGGCGGCCTGCACGGTCGTCGCGCTCTTGGCCGGGGCCTTCTCGGCGGCGGTCTTCTTGGCGACGCTCTTCTTGGCCGCGGTCTGCTCGGCCGCCGCCTTCTTCGCGGGGGCCGCGGCGCTCTTCACGGGCGAGGCCTTCTTCGCCGGGGTCGCGGTCTTCTTGGCGGCGGTCTTCGCCGGCGCCTTCTTCGCGGCGGCCGTCTTCCTGCCGGGCGCGGCTTTCTTCGCGGGCGCCGGACGCCCGGCGGCTGCCGCGGCAGGGCGCTCCGCACCGGGTCCGGCCTGCGGCTCCGACGCCGGCTCGGGCTCGGGCTCCACGCGGACGCGTTCGACCGGCGGCGCGGGCTTCGGCGCGGCGGGCGGCGGAGCCGGGGCGGCCGGGTCGGGCGACTCCAGGTTGCGCACCCGGCGCTCCAGCGTCTCCAGCACGACGCCGACCTTGGTGACCTCGTCGGCGATCCGGCCCATCCGGCTCATCGCCTTGTCGACCTCGTCGCGGACGATGCCGAGCAGCAGGTCGCGGTTGGCCCGCCCGGTGGCCATCAGCTCGTCCGCGAGCGCCTGCACCTCCGCGGGGACGACGGAGTTGATCCGCTGCTGCACCGCGGCGACGTCGATCCCCGCCTGGTCCAGCAGGTCCCTGGCCGCGTCGACCGTACGGCGCCTGGTGGCCTCGGTCAGGCCGCCCGCGATCTGCAGACAGGTACGCAGCGCGTCCCGCATCGCCCTCACTCCTCGCCTCGTCGTTGTCCTCGGCTCGTGTCGTACCGACGCCGTACCGATGTCGTGCCGGTCCTGCGTGTGGTCACGACGCTACCGCCTCCGGGCGCGCGGTCCGGGGACGGCGTCCTGGCACGCGGCCGCCCGCGCGCTCCGGCCGTACGATCCGAACCGTACGACGCCGTTGGGCGCCGTACGACGCGCACCGCGCCCGCGGGCCGCGCGCGACCGACCGCACGATCGGGGGACACCGCACCCATGGCCACCGTCGAGGAGTGCCGCAGCGCGCTCGACCGTTTCGCCGCGAACCTGGCGGGCGCCGAGGGCTCGGCGAAGGACGCGGCGGCGCTCGACCGCTCGCTGAGCTGCCGGATCACCGATCTGGACGTCACCTTCACGGGCCGGCTCGCGGACGGGCGGGTCCGCGACGTGGTCACCGTTCAGGGTGAGCCCGCGCAGAAGGCGCAGATCCGGCTGTCCATGAAGGGCGACGACCTGGTGGCGATGGTGGCCGGTGACCTGAACTTCGCGAAGGCGTGGGGCAGCGGCAGGGTCAGGGTGCAGGCGAGCCTGCGGGACGTCCTGCGGCTGCGCTCCCTCCTGTGACGCCGGGGGCCTCGCCGGGCCCCTCCCCCGCGGTCGCGTCCTGTGCGGCGTCCCCGGGCGCGTCCGCCGCCTTGCCTTCCGCTTTGTCCTCCGCCTTGGCCTCCGCCTTGGCCTCCGCCTTGTCCTCCGCCTTGTCCGCTGCCCCGTCCTCCGCCGGCGCGGCCGCCGCTGCGCCGCGCGGGCCGCGCCGGGAGGCCGGGATCACCAGCGGCGTACCGCTCTCCGGGTCCTCGACGACCCGGCAGCGTACGCCGAAGACGCGCTCGACCAGGCCGGCGGTGAGGATCTCGGCCGGCGGGCCCTGCGCCTCGATCCGGCCCTCGCGCATGGCGATCAGGTGGGTGGCGTAGCGCGCCGCCTGGTTGAGGTCGTGCAGCACCGCGACCAGCGTGCGGCCGCGCTGCTCGTGCAGGTCGGCGCACAGGTCGAGGACGTCGATCTGGTGCTGGATGTCGAGGTACGTGGTCGGCTCGTCGAGCAGCAGCAACGGGGTCTGCTGGGCGAGCGCCATGGCGATCCACACGCGCTGCCGCTGGCCGCCGGAGAGTTCGTCGACATAGCGATCGGCGAGCGCGGAGACGCCGGTCGCGGTCATCGACTCCTCGACGATCCGCTCGTCCTCGGCCGACCACTGGCGCAGCAGGCCCTGGTGCGGGTAGCGGCCGCGGGCCACGAGGCCGGAGACGGTGATGCCGTCGGGGGCGACCGAGGTCTGCGGCAACAGGCCGAGCGTGCGGGCGACGGTCCTGGCGGGCAGCGACCCGATCGCCCGGCCGTCCAGCAGCACCCGGCCGGCGGTGGGCTTGAGCAGCCGGGCCAGCGCGCGCAGCAGTGTCGACTTGCCGCAGGCGTTGGGCCCGACCACGACCGTGAACGACCGGTCGGGTATCTCGACCGACAGCTCGCGGGCGATGACGCGCTGGTCGTACGCGAGCGTCACGGACTCGGCGGCCAGCCGGTGGTGGGTGCCGGCGGGACCGGGCGCGGCGGATGCGGGGCCGGACCCGGAATGCGCGGCGGACACGGCGGCCGCCGAGGACGCCGTGGACTCGGACGGGGGCGTCGAGGACTCGGACGGGGGCGCGGGCTTGTCGGTGGTACGGGTCATGCTGGAGTTCTCCCGGGAGTCGTGGGGGCGCGGCGGCGTCGGGGGCGTGCCGTCGCGCCCGCCCGTGGGCCGCCTGCTCAAGAACCGCCTGCTCGTGGGCGGCCTGCTCGTCGGCCGTCCGGTCATATCCGGCCCGCCCTGCGTTCGGCGACGAGCAGCCAGAGCAGGTAGCCGCCGCCGAGGACGCCGGTGGCGACGCCCACCGGGAGTTCGCCGGAGCCGAAGGCGCGCTGTGCCGCGTAGTCCGCGGTGACCAGCAGCGCCGAGCCCATCAGCGCGGACGGCACCAGCGCCACGCCCGGCGACCTGGTGAGCCGGCGGGCGATCTGCGGCGCGGTGAGCGCGATGAAGGTGATCGGCCCGGCCGCGGCGGTCGCGGACGCGGTCAGCAGCACCGCGGCCAGCACGACGACCAGCCGGGTGCGTTCGACGCGGACGCCGAGCGCCTGCGCGGTGTCGTCGCCCATCTCCGTGATGCGCAGCGCCCTGCCGTGCAGGACCAGCACCGGCATCAGCACGGCGCAGGCGATCAGCAGCGGCCACACCTGGTCCCAGTCGCGGCCGTCGAGCGATCCGGTGAGCCACACCACGGCCCTGGCCGCGTCCACGAAGTCCGCCTTGACCAGCAGGTAGCTGTTGACCGCCGAGAGCACCGCGGACGCGCCGATGCCGACCAGGACCAGCCGGTAGCCGTGCACCCCGCGCTTCCAGGCCAGCAGGTAGACGCCGAGGCCGGTGAGCAGGCCGCCGGCCACCGCGCCGGCGGCGATCTGCACCGACGTGCCCTTGAGCAGCACGATGACGACGAGCGCGCCGGCCGCCGAGCCCTGGCCGAAGCCGATCACGTCCGGGCTCCCGAGGGGGTTGCGGGACACGGTCTGGAAGGCCGCACCGGCCATGCCGAGCGCCGCGCCGACCAGCAGCGCCACCACCACCCTGGGCAGCCGCAGCTGCCGGATCACGAAGTCCTGGCCGGCGTCGCCGTGCCCGGTCAGTGAACGGACCACGTCCGGCGGGCTGATGCGGTAGTCGCCGGTGCCGATCAGCACGACGGCGACGGCGAGCGCGATCAGCAGCAGCGCGGCGCAGACGACGAGCGCGCGCCGGTCGCCGCGTATCGACAAAGCGCCTCGGCGCAGCACGAGGGCACGCGCCCCGCCGCGCTCGGGGACGGCGGCCGTCGCGGAGCCCGCGGACCGGGAAGCCGCACTCGCCGGGCCGGGAGCGGAGCCCGCGGGCGGGGAGTCCGACGTCGCAGGTGTCGGGGTCGTGGATGTCGGGGTCGTGGATGTCGGTGTCGCGGATGTCGGTGTCGCGGATGTCGGTGTCGCGTTGCGCATGCTCACAGCTCTGCCATCTTTCGGCGCCGGACGAGGACGATGAAGACGGGCCCGCCCAGCACCGCGGTGACGATGCCGACCTGGAGCTCCGCGGGCCGGGTGACGACGCGTCCGATCACGTCGGAGCCGAGCAGCAGCACCGGCGAGAGCACCGCCGCGTACGGCACGATCCAGCGCATGTCGGGCCCGGTGATGCCGCGTACGACGTGCGGCACCATCAGCCCGACGAAGACGATCGGGCCGCAGGCCGCGGTCGCCGCCCCGCACAGCAGGGTGACCGCGACCATCACCAGCAGCCGGGTGCGGCCGAGGCGGGCGCCGAGGCCGCGCGCGGTGTCGTCGCCGAGCGCGACCGCGTTGAGCGGACGCGCGGTGCCGAGCGCGAGCAGCACGCCGGCCGCGATGAACGGGGCGACATGGCGCACCGTCGACATGTCGGCCGCGGCGAGCGAGCCGACCTGCCAGAACCGCATCCGGTCCAGCGCGACGTTGTCGGTCAGCTCGACGGCGCTGGTCCAGCCCTGGAGCAGCGCGGTGACGGCGGTGCCGGCCAGCGCGAGCCGTACCGGCGTGGCCGATCTGCTGCCGCCGACCGCGTACACGAGCGTGGCCACCAGCGCGGCGCCCATCAGCGCGAACCAGACGTAGCCGGTGGTCGAGTCGATCCCGAAGAAGCTGATGCCGGTGACGACGGCGGCCGCCGCGCCCGCGTTGACGCCGAGCAGCCCGGGATCGGCGAGCGGGTTGCGGGTCAGCGCCTGCATCGCGGCGCCGGCGATGCCGAGCGCGGCGCCCACCAGCAGGCCCAGCAGGGTGCGCGGGACGCGGAGTTTGCGCACCACCACGTCGTCGTCGGTGCCGGAGTAGTGGAACAGGCCGTGCCACACGTGGTCCACGGGCACGTCGCGGGCGCCGATGGCGACGCTGGCGACGACGACCACGGCGAGCAGCACGACGGCCAGCAACAGCCCGGCGGCCCTGCGGGCGTTCGTCCGGCGCACACTGCCGCCGGGCGCGGGCCCCGCGGTCGCGGCGGACCGGGCGGACCCGATGGACCGGGCGAACCGGGCGGAACGGGCGGCCCCGGCGGGCGACTCCGACCGGGCGGGTGGGGAGTGACGATCGACCAACACGAGGGTTAGGTTAGCCTAACCTCTCAGAAGCGCACCTTCGAGCAGAGCGGCAACCCCATGCATACCTCCCGTTTCGCAGTGACGTCCGGAATGTCCCGGCGCGGACTCCTCGCCGCCGGCGGCTCCGTCGGCCTCGGCGCGCTCCTCGCCGCGTGCGGGGGCTCGGACGGCGACTCCTCGGGCAGTGGCTCGGGCAGCGGTTCCGGCGACTCCGGCAGCAAGGGAACGTCCTCCGCCAAGGCCCCCTCCGGCCCGTGGACGTTCACCGACGACCGCAAGAAGACCGTCAGGCTCGACCACGCGCCCACGAAGCTGGTCGCCTACGTCGGCGTCGCCGCCGCGCTCCACGACTACGGCATCGAATGCACCGGCGTCTTCGGCCCGACCAAGCTCAAGGACGGCTCCCCCGACGCCCAGGCCGGCGACCTGGACGTCTCCAAGGTCACCGTGCTCGGCAACGCCTGGGGCGAGTTCAACATCGAGAAGTACGCCTCGCTCGCCCCGCAGCTGCTGATCAGCCACATCTACCAGGCCCCCGCGCTGTGGTACGTGCCCGAGGAGAGCGCCGACAAGATCCTCGCGCTCGCCCCCAGCATCGGCGTCAACCTCGCCGGGGTCCCGCTGACCGAGCCGCTCCAGCGCTACGCCGACCTGGCCGCCTCCCTCGGCGCGGACATGACGTCCGGTCAGAACGCCGCGCAGAAGGCGCGGTTCGACAAGGCCTCGGCCGACCTGCGCGCCGCGGTCAAGGCCCACCCGGGCATCACCGTGCTGGCCTGCTCGGCGAGCGCCGACTCCTTCTACATCTCCACCCCTGCCTCGGCCGCCGACCTCAGCTACTACAAGAGCCTCGGCGTGGACTTCATCGTGCCGAACAAGGTCGAGGGCGGCTTCTTCGAGACGCTCAGCTGGGAGAACGCCGACAAGTACAAGGCCGACGTGCTGATGCTCGACAACCGCTCGGCGAGCCTGCAGCCCAAGGACCTCACCGGCAAGCCCACATGGGGCCAGCTGCCCGCGGTCAAGGCCGGGCAGATCCTCGGCTGGCCGAGCGAGCCGATCTTCTCCTACGCCAAGTGCGCCGTGCAGATCGAGGCCCTCACCAAGGCCATCACCACAGCGAAGAAGGTGAGCTGACGCCATGACGACCGTCAACGAGGAGCAGGCCGGGGCGCGGGCCGACGCCGGGGCCGCCGTGCGGAGCCCCGCGCCGCGCGACGAGCCGGCCGCGCCCCCCGCCCCCTACGGCTTCTTCCACCCGCGGGTGGTCGCGACCCGGCGGCTGTCCCCGACGCTGGTGCGCGTCGTGCTCGGCTGCGACGAGCTGAGCGCGGTGGTCAGCGGCGGCCGCGACCAGCGCTTCAAGCTGTTCCTGCCGCGGCCCGGCCAGGACGCGCCGGTGCTGCCCGAGGTGCTGGACCTCGACTGGTACCCGCGGTGGCGGGAGCTCGACCCGGCGGTGCGCGGCATCATGCGCACGTACACGATCCGCGCGGTCCGGCAGGACCCGCCGGAGATCGATGTCGACTTCGCCCTGCACGGCGACCTCGGTCCGGCCTCGCGCTGGGCGCAGCAGGCCGCGCCAGGCGACACGGTCTCCATCCTCGCGCCGCTGGTCGAGGAGAACGGCGGCGTCGAGTTCCAGCTGCCGCGGGACGCGCGATGGGCGCTGCTCACCGCTGACGAGACCGCGCTGCCCGCCGTCGCCGGCATCCTGGAGTCGCTGCCGGCCGGCTTCCCGGTACGCGTCTGGATCGAGGTCGCCCACCCCGACGACCGGGTCGCCCTCGCCACCCGCGCCGACGCGGAGATCACCTGGCTGGTACGCCCCTGCTCCCCCGTCACCGAGTGCGTCGCGGCCGCCGGGCTGCCCGGCCCGGCCGACACCGGCTACGCCTGGATCGCCGGCGAGGCGTCGAGCGTCCGCGCCCTGCGCCGCCATCTGGTCGGCGAACGCGGCCTGGACCGCCGCAGGGTCTCCTTCACCGGCTACTGGCGCCGCGGCACCACGGAGGACGACCTGCTGGAGGCGGCGGTGGCGGCAGCGGCAGCCGACTGACCGGCTTCGGGCGGACCGTGTCCGCCACAGCCCGTCCCGCACCCGTCCCGCGTCTGCGCCGTGTACGTGCCCGTACGCGTCCCGCGTCTGCGCCGTGTGCGTGCCCGTACGCGTCCCGCGTCTGCGCCGTGTACGTGCTGTACGCGTCCCACCCGCCCCGCCGGCCCTGACCGCGCCCGGCTGCCCCGCCCCCGCGGCCTCAGAAGCCGACCCGCGCCAGCGCCTTCGCCGCGTCCAGGTCGCACGTGCCGTCCGCCGCCGACGTCCAGGCGGCGGCGCACAGCGCGCGCAGGCCGTCCAGCGGCGCGCCGGACCCGTCGACGTGCAGGACGCCGGACGCGGTGTCGGCGACCGCGGTCCAACCGCCGCACGTGAAGCCGCCGCCCGCTCCCGGGCCGTCCGCCGCGCCGACCTCCGGCTGCGGCGTCAGCAGGTCCCGCAGGTCCGCGCCGACGTACGTGGGCCGGTGCCGCGGCCCCGCGGCGAGCAGCGTGGCCGGCGTGGTCACCCCGGTGAGGACGAGCAGCGAGTCGACGCCGCCCGCGAACGCCCCCTCGATGTCGGTGTCCAGCCGGTCGCCGACCACCAGCGGCCGGCGCGCACCGGTCCTGATCACCGTCTCGCGGTGCATCGGCGGCAGCGGCTTGCCCGCCACCTGCGGCGTGCCGCCGGTCGCGATCCGCACCACCTCCACGGCCGCGCCGTTGCCCGGCGCGATCCCGCGCGGGCTCGGGATCGTCAGGTCGGTGTTCGAGGCGAACCACGGCACGCCCGCGTTCACCGCGTAGGCCATCTCCCGCAGCTGCGACCAGCGCAGGTCCGGCGCGTAGCCCTGGACCGCGGCGGCCGGGCCGTCCTCCGCGGACTCCACCGGGACCAGGCCGCGTTCGCGCAGCGCCGTCCACAGCCCCTCGCCGCCCGCCACCAGGACCTTCGCGCCCGCGGGCACCTGGTCGGCGATCAGCCGGGCCACCGCCTGCGCGGAGGTCACCACGTCCTCGGCCGCGGCGGGCACGCCGAGCCGCGTGAGGTGCTCGGCGACGGCCTGCGGCGTACGGGCGGCGTTGTTCGTCACGTACGCGAGCCGCATGCCGTGCCCGCGCGCGGCCTCCAGCGACTCCACGGCGTGCGCGATGGCGTCGCCGCCCGCGTACACGACGCCGTCCAGGTCCAGCAGCGCCGTGTCGTACGCCGTGTCAAGCGCCTCGGTGCTGCCGTCCGGCGTGGTCCGAAGGGTCATGGCGGAATCGCTCCTCATCACGGGTCGTCGACGCTCCGATCATCCCCCATGGCCGCCGTCCCCATGGCCGCCGCCCGCACGGCACGCGCTGTCATACCATGCGCTGATGGACACCCCCGGCATTCCCGGCACGCCCGGCGCCCCGGAGACCCCGGAGCCGCCGGAGGGCGGGCTGTGCCTCGCGCCGTTCCGCGGCCTGCGCTACGTGCCCGAGCGGGTCGGCAGCCTGGCCGCCGTCACCTCGCCGCCGTACGACGTGGTGGTGCGCCCCGACGGGCAGCGCCGGCTGGAGACCGCCGACCCGTACAACGTGGTCCGGCTGATCCTGCCCGACGCCGCGACCGCCGAGGAGCAGCACCGCAAGGCCGCCCGCACCCTCGACCGCTGGCTGCGCGACGGCGTGCTCGCCCCCGACCCGCGACCGGCCCTCTACGTCTACGAACAGCGCGACGGCGACCACCTCCAGCGCGGCGTCATCGGCGCGCTGCGGCTCAGCCCGCCGGAGGACGGCGTCGTCCTGCCGCACGAGGACGTCATGCCCGGTCCGGTCGCCGACCGCGCCGCGCTGATGCGCGCGACCGGCGCGAACCTCGAACCGCTGCTGCTGGCCTACCGCGGCGGGGTCGCGACCGCGGAGGTCATCGAACGCGTCGCGGCCGGGGACGCGCCCGCGGGGGACGGGACGCCGGGGGACGCGGTGTCCGGGCCGGCCGCCGACAGACGTCACGCGTCCGGACGGCCCGACGCCGGCCGCCCCGCCGCCCCCCTGCTGACCACGACGACCGACGACGGCGTACGGCACCGGCTGTGGGCGCTCACCGATCCCGCGGACCTCGCCGCCGTCACCGCCGACCTGGCCACCCGCCAGGCGCTGATCGCCGACGGGCACCATCGGTGGGCCACCTACCGCCGCCTCCAGGCGGCCCATCCGCCCGGCACGCCCTGGGACTTCGGCCTGGTCCTGCTCGTCGACACCGCCCGCTACCCGCTGCGGGTACGGGCCATCCACCGCGTCCTGCCGCGCCTGCGCGTCGCCGAGGCCCTGGCCGCGGCGGCGGGCGCCTTCCGGGTACGCCGCCTGGACGGCGACCTCGACCAGGCGCTCGCCGCCCTCGCCGACGCCGCCGCGGACGGCAACGCGTTCGTCCTGGCCGGCGACGGCTTCCACCTGCTGGACCGGCCGGACCCGGCGCGCCTCGACGCCTGTGTGCCGCACGACCGCCCGGGGTCCTGGCGCCGGCTGGACGCCACCGTGCTGCACAGCCTGCTGCTCGACCACGTCTGGCGGGTGCCGGACTCCCCCGAGCACATCCGCTACATCCACGACGCGCGCGAGGCCGTCGCGCTGGCCGAACGCCTCGGCGGCACGGCCGTGTTGATGCACCCGGTACGCGAACGCGTGGTGCTCGACCTGGCCCGGCAGGGCGTGATGATGCCCCGCAAGTCCACGTCCTTCGGGCCCAAGCCGGCCGGCGGTCTGGTCATACGGCGCGTCGACCTCGCGTGAGGGCGTGAGGCGAGCACCTCCGGCCGGGACAGACGAAGGGCGGCCCCCGCGGTGTGCGGGGGCCGCCCTCGGCCGTGCGCGGAGGCGCGGTCCGGTCAGTCCTCGTCGCGCTCGGCGGGCGCGGCGGCCGGCTCGCGGAACGGCGAGTCGAGGAACGAGGGGGAGNCCCCCCCCTCGGCCGTGCGCGGAGGCGCGGTCCGGTCAGTCCTCGTCGCGCTCGGCGGGCGCGGCGGCCGGCTCGCGGAACGGCGAGTCGAGGAACGAGGGGGAGGCGGAGGAGGAGTCGGCGGAGGGCTCCGCGCTCTCCTTCGCGCCGTCCTCGGCGTGGGCGCCGGCGCCGGCGGTGTCGTCGCTGTCGGCGGCCTCGGCCTTCACGTCACCCTCGCCGTCCGTGGACGCCGCGTCCCCGTCCTTCTCCTCGGGGGCGTCGAGGCCGTCCTCGTCGTCGTCAGCGTCGTCGCTGCCGTCCGCGTCGTCCCGGTCGACCTCGGCATCGTCCGCGTCGAGGTCGTCCTGTTCGTTCTGGTCGTCATCGCCGTCGTCGGCCAGATTCGCCGCCGCGGTCCCGGCCGCTGTCGCCGCCGTGCCGTCCGCCCGGTCGTCCGCATCCCGGTCACGGTCGTCGTCCGCGTGCTCGTCGAACACGTCGACCACGTCGACGAACTCGACGCCGTCGAGCTGGGCGAGCCGGTCGGAGGCGTCCGTGGTGCCGTTGTGGTCGGCCTCCAGCGCCTTGGCGAACCACTCGCGCGCCTCGTTCTCACGTCCGACGCCGAGCAGCGCGTCCGCGTAGGCGTACCGCAGCCGCGCGGTCCACGGGTGCACCGCGCTGGACGCCAGCTCCGGGCTCTGCAGCGTCACCACGGCGGCGTCGGCCTGGCCCATGTCCTGCCGTGCGCCGGCCGCGACCAGCCGCATCTCGACCTGGCCGGCCTTGTCCAGCTTCTGCACCTCGGGAGCGCCGGCCATCTCCAGCGCACGCTCGGGGCGGCCCAGACCGCGCTCGCAGTCGGCCATCACCGGCCACAGGTCGACCGTGCCGGTCATCCGCCGGGTGGCGCGGAACTCCGCGAGCGCCTCGGCGTACCGCTCGGTGGCGTACGACGCGAAGCCCGCGGCCTCCCTGACCGCCGCGACGCGCGACGCCAGCCGCAGCGCGACGCGCGAGTACGCGTACGCCTGCTCCGGCTCCTCGTCGAGCAGCCGGGCCACCATGACCAGGTTGCGCGACACGTCCTCGGCGAGCGTCTTGGGCAGGCTCATCAGTTCCTGGCGCACGCTCGGGTCGATCTCCTGGCCGGTCACCTCGTCCGGGATCGGCAGCCGCTTCACGGGCTCCCGCTCCTCCCGGCGCTCGTCCCGGCCGCGGTTCTCGTCCCGGCCGCGCCCCTGCACGACCGGACGCCGGCCCTGACCGCCGCGCTCCTCACGCCCGCCGCGGTCCCGGTCGCCCTCGCGCCGCGGCCCGCGCGGCCGCTCGTCACGGCGATCGCCGCGCCGGTCATCGCGACGGTCGTCCCTGCGGTCGTCACGGCCGTACGAGGGCCGGTCGTCGCGCCGGAAACCGCCGCCGGAGCCACGGTCGTCGCGAGGCCGGTCATAGCGCGGCCGGTCCTCACGCGGACGGTCGTCACGCGGCCTGTCCTCACGCGGACGGTAGCCACCGCCCTGACGGTCATCGCGCCGGTCGTCGCGCGGCCGGTCGTACGACGGACGGTCGTCACGGCGGAACCCGCCCGGTCGGTCGTCCCTGCGGAAGCCGCCACCGGGCCGGTCCTCGCGCGGGCGGTAGCCACCGGGGCGGTCGTCACGGCGGAACCCACCGCGGGGACGGTCGTCGCGGCGGTCGTCGCGCGGCCGGTCGTCCCTGCGGAAGCCCCCGCCGGGACGGTCGTCGCGCCGGAAACCACCGCCGGGGCCACGGTCGTCGCGAGGACGGTCATAGCGCGGCCGGTCCTCACGGGGGCGGTAACCACCGGAGCCGCGGTCGTCGTCGCGCCGGGGACCGCGCGGCCTGTCGTCGCGCGGACGGTAGCCGCCGGGACGGTCGTCACGGCGGTAGCCACCACCGGAGCCGCGGTCGTCATCACGGCGCGGGCCCCTCGGGCGGTCGTCACGGCGCTCGTACGGCGGGCGGTCGTCCCTGGAGCGGTAACCGCCGCTGCCCTGGCGGTCGTCGTCCCGACGCGGGCCGCGCGGCCGGTCCTCACGGGGACGGTCGTCGCGGCGGTCGTCGCGCCGGTTGTACGAGGGCCGGTCGTCGCGACGGTAACCACCGCCGCCGGCCGAACCGCGATCGTCGCGGCGCGGGCCCCGGGGGCGGTCGTCACGTCGGTCCTCGCGGCGGAAACCGCCGCCGCGCGAGTCCCGACGCTCAGGGCGTTCGGGCTGGTCTTCGGGCGAGTTGGACATCGACGTGACTCCTGTCGGATCGTGCTGCTGTACTGCAAGTCTCCCGTAGCGGACGGGAGGGCGCGCATCGTGCGCGGAACGCAAAAGGACCCTCGGTCCCAGCGCTCAGGCCAGGACCGAGGGTCCAGAATGATTGTTCGGCGGCGTCCTACTCTCCCACAGGGTCCCCCCTGCAGTACCATCGGCGCTGAAAGGCTTAGCTTCCGGGTTCGGAATGTAACCGGGCGTTTCCCNATTGTTCGGCGGTGTCCTACTCTCCCACAGGGTCCCCCCTGCAGTACCATCGGCGCTGAAAGGCTTAGCTTCCGGGTTCGGAATGTAACCGGGCGTTTCCCTCACGCTATGGCCACCGAAACACTATCGGGCCGTCCCACCGGAGCGGGACTGCGACAGAGTCCAAGCGAACAAGCACACTTTTCAGTTGAGCGTTCTGTTCACCGGTGCGACCGTTCGCAACCCGGGAACCAAACAGTGGACGCGAGCACAGCAATATGTAGACAAGCCCTCGGCTTATTAGTACCGGTCAGCTCCACCCCTCACAGGGCTTCCACATCCGGCCTATCAACCCAGT
>JAJSZB010000769.1:0-904 GCA_050613715.1 Streptomyces sp. IBSBF 3018 | reverse complement strand
GGTCCGTACGGTCCGGGGCGTACGGTGCGAGGCGGGCGTGGGGGCGTACGGTCCGGGCGTACGAGGCGGGCGCGGCCCCCTCTCGTACGGCTGCGTGCGGCTGCGTGCGGCTCAGCGGGCGCCGAGTTCCTTCGCTGCCTCGCTGAGGTCCTTCGCGGTGTCGATCGCCCGCCAGTACGCGCCCTGCGGGATCGGGAAGCCGGCCAGCCGCCGTTCGCGGGCCAGCCGGGGGAAGGTCGTACGCTCGTGGTCGCCGTGGTCGGGCAGCAGCGAGGTGAACTCCGGCGCGAAGACGTACACGCCCGCGTTGATCAGGAACGGCGACGGCGGCGCCTCGATGAAGTCCAGCACCTGGCCGAACTCGTTGGTCTCCACCGCGCCCCACGGGATGCGCGGGCGGGCCAGCGCGAGCGTCGCCGCGGCGTCGCGCTCCTCGTGGAAGGCGGCCATCTCGCGCAGGGAGAAGCGCGTCCAGATGTCGCCGTTGGTGGCGTACCACGGCTCGTCGGCGCGCGGCAGCGACGCGGCGGCGTACTTCAACCCGCCGCCGCGGCCGAGGGGTTCGTGCTCGACGACCGTCGTGACGTTCAGCGGCAGCGGCGTGGCGTCCAGCCACTCCTGCAGCACCTCGGCGAGATGCCCGCACGACACCACGGCGTCGGTGACGCCCTCCTCGGCCAGCCAGGCCAGCTGGTGGCCGATGATCGGCGTGCCCGTACCGGGGATCTCGACCATCGGCTTGGGCCGGTCGTCGGTGTACGGCCGCAGGCGCGAGCCCTGACCGCCGGCCAGCAGGACGGCCTGGGTGACCGCGGTGGCGACGGGGCGGGGGGTCGGGGGGTGGTCGGCGCTCGTCATGGAGCGCACCCTATGCGACCTGGGGGGGGGCGGGGGGGGCGGGCGG
>JAJSZB010000768.1:0-913 GCA_050613715.1 Streptomyces sp. IBSBF 3018 | reverse complement strand
GGCCAGCGGGGGTCGTGGGGCCGGTCGGCCGGGGGACGTCCAACGCGCCGACGCGTGCGGCCAGCAGAAGGAGCCGCCGCAGCTTGTCGTCGATCGCTGCCTCCGGCACCCGGCCGGCCCGCACCGCCTCGATCAGCGGCTGCTCCCACAGCGGGTGCGGGCCCGGCATCGCGAGGTCCTGCCCGGCCAGCGCCGCGGCCTCGGTGGAGCGGACCGCGCCCCAGTCGGAGACCACCGCGCCGTCGAAGCCCCATGCGCCCTTCAACGGCTCGTCCAGCAGCGGGCTTTCGGACATCGTGACGCCGTTGACCCGGTTGTAGGCCGACATCACCGTCCAGACGCCGGCGCGCACCGCGGCCTCGAACGGAGCGAGGTACACCTCGTGCAGCGTCCGCTGGTCGAGGCGCGCGTCGAGGGTGAGGCGGTCGGTCTCGGAGTCGTTGGCCACATAGTGCTTGGCGGTCGCCGCGACGCCGCCGGACTGCACGCCGCGGATGTAGGCGGCGCCGGTGCGCGCGGTGAGCAGCGGGTCCTCCGAGAAGCACTCGAAGTGGCGCCCGGCGCGGGGACTGCGGTGCAGGTTCAGCGTGGGCGCGAGCAGTACGTCGACGCCCTTGCGGCGGGCCTCCGCGGCGAGCAACACGCCCAGTTCCGCGACGAGTTGCTCGTCCCAGCTCGCGGCCAGCGCGGTCGGCGACGGCAGAGCGAGCGAGGTGTCCCGTTCGTCCCAGCGCTCGCCGCGCACCCCGGCGGGTCCGTCCGAGAACACCACGGCCCGCAGCCCGATCGCCGGCTCCGCCGCGAGCCGGAACGTCGCCGCCCCCGACAGCAGCCGCACCTTCGCCGCGAGCCCCAGCCGCCCGACCAGCGCGTCCACCCCGACTCCGGCGTACGCCCCGTCATCCGCCACACC
>JAJSZB010000767.1:0-913 GCA_050613715.1 Streptomyces sp. IBSBF 3018 | reverse complement strand
GGCCTGGAGATGAGCCGGGAGATGGGCCGCGAGATGGGCCGGGGGGCGGGGCCGGGCCTGCGAACTGCGATGCCGCGCATGGCAGAAGTCCTCACTCAGGGTCCGCGCCCTGGTTCGACGTGACCGGCGGTGAGAGTCTCCTGGCTCCCGGATCTGCGCGCTCCCGGGTCTTCCAGCCGGGGTCGGCCGTGACGTACGGGGTGGGAGCGCACTCCCCGGTGACAGTGGCGGGACCGCGCCGGATTCGCACCGGACTTCCTCTCCTGCCGCCGTATGGCTCCGGGCAGTTCACCATGTGGGGGGTGGTGCGTCAACCTCGCGCTGACCTGCGGGGACGGAGTGTGGCGTTCTCCACAGTGCCTGGCCGGGGGCGTTGTGCCGGCTTGACGCTCGGCGCTGCGCCGGCCGGGTGCGCTGCGTTGTGTCGTGGGTCGGCGCCGGCCCGGGGGTATCTCCTCGAACTTCGAAAGTGGCGGCTTTCGTTGCCTGCTTTCCGCCGGTGTTGTTTTCGAAGTTCTGCGGGGACACCCCCGGACCGTCCCCTCCGGTCGCGAGTGCGCTGCGGGCCGGTCGTGCCGGCGGTCGGTGTGGGTTACGTGTGGGCGTCGTCTGCGTGCTGCTGGTGCGTTGGGGCTTCTGTTGCTTCTACTTCGCCACGATCAGGTGGATCCCGTACGCCACCGCCGCCGCGCATGCGGCGAAGCAGACGTAGGCGGCCGTGGTGCGCAGGGTGGCTGATGTGGAGTGGGCGGATCGGGGGCGGGAGAGGCCGACGATGCCCAGGGTGAAGATTCCCACCAGGGCGACCGTGGAGATCAGGGCCGCGGCGAAGACCGAGGCGAGGGCGTGCCAGTCGATGGTCATCAGGGGGACCCGTTTCTCAGGCGGCGGGGGCTGCGGGCGCGGCCGGGGC
>JAJSZB010000766.1:0-915 GCA_050613715.1 Streptomyces sp. IBSBF 3018 | reverse complement strand
CCCCCCCCCCCCCCCCCCCCCCCCCCCCCGCAGGCCCCCGCCGCCCCCTTCCCCGGGCCGTCGGCAGACCGCCGCGTCCCGCTCGACGACGACGCCGCGTTCGACCGTCTGATCGGCTACCTGCGCTTCAAGGCGCGCGGCGTGCCCCGGCGGCTGCTCCAGGAGTTCAACGCGCTGGTGGTGTGGGACGGCGGCCAGCCGTCGCTGCTGGTGGACGACGCCGAGTGGGAGCGGATCTCCTTCTACGCCGACCTGGAGGAGGTCGTCTCCCGTGCGACCCGCGCGGGGGAGCGCGGCGCGTCCGGGCGGGTCGCGGTCGACGACGACCGGGCGCTGCTCGGCGGCTACCACGTCGTGGACTGGGCGCTGCGCAGCCGGGGCCGCCCCTTCACCTCCGCCGACGTGACCGGCGCGGACGGCATCGACCCGCTGCTGCGCATGGCCCAGTCCGCCGTGGAGCGGATGCTGCGCCGGCTGGCCCGCGCCGGAGTGCTCGACGTGGTCAGCGAGTCCGGCCGCCCGGACGCCACCCGGTACGGCAGGGCCGGCTCCGCCCTCGCGTACTACAAGCTGTCCGACGCCTACCGGCGGCAGCTCGCCGGCTTCGCGCGTGCCGGCGACGGCGACCGCGCCGAACTCGGCCCGGTCGACCAGCGGCGCGGCGCGCCCGACTCGCCGGCCGGCCCGCCCCTCCTGGGCTCCTACGGCGCGCCGGGCGTCCTCGGCCGGCCGGCCGGCACGCCGTACCCGTCCACCTCGCCCCCGGGGACCGGCGCGGCGCCCGCGTGGCGGCCGCCCGGCGAACTCCCCGACGCCTGGCCCGCCCCCGCCCCGACGCCCGCGGGGGGGGGGGGCGGCGCCGCCGTCCGGGTGTAAACGCCTGGGGGGCGCGGGGGGGGGGGGGGGGGGGGGGGG
>JAJSZB010000765.1:0-936 GCA_050613715.1 Streptomyces sp. IBSBF 3018 | reverse complement strand
CCCTCGGCCCCCGCGACCCCAGCGGCCCCCGCGACCGCCACGTACTCCGGGATCAGCTCGGACTCCGGCACGGCGACCTTGCCCAAATAGCGGCGCTGGAGGTCCTCGGGGCCGAGGTCGGCGACCTCGCCGCCGAGCAGGCCGGTCAGCTCGTGGTGGGTGAAGTGGCTGGCCTCCTCCGGCACGCCGCGGCTGCGGAACCAGTGCCGCTGCCGCTCCAGCACCACGCTGCCGGCCGCGGCGGCCGGCCAGTAGCTGACGGCGGTGAGCGCCGTGGTGCCGAACTCCTCGCCGAGCCGCACCACCGCGCGGGCCTGCTCCGCCGGCAGGTAGAAGAGCACGCCCTCGGCGACATAGGCCACCGGCCGCCCCGCGGCCAGCTCGCGGACCCGCGCGGCCACCAGCGCGCGGTCCTCCGGCCGGCCGAGGTCGGCGGCCAGGTGCCGCACCTCGCGCTCGGCGGCCGCGGGCACCCGGCCGGAGTCCGCCAGCTCGGCCGCCCGCCGCCGCTTGGCCGCCGCCATGTCCGGCAGGTCCACCTCCAGCGCGGCGCCGAACGGCAGCAGCCACGGGTAGGAGGAGAAGCCGGCGCCGCACACCACGAGCACCGTGTCGGGATCGCGGCGCAGCGCCCGCGCCAGGGTGTCCGCGATGAACCGGCCGCGCAGCGACACCACCAGGTCGTCGTGCGGGTAGACCGCACCCGCGAACTCCTCCCACAGCTCGCGCACCGCGCCCCGCCGGGCCTGCGGTATCCAGGCCGCGGCCAGCTCGTCCGCCGCCAGCTCGGGGCGCCTGGCCCGGGACTCGTTGACCAGGTACGCGGTCAGCTCCACCCCGCCCTGCAGCCCGCCGTCCGCCCGGCCGTCCGCCCCGCCGAGCGGGCGGGGGCTGCGGCAGAACAGTAGGGCTGTAACCCCGGGTATTTTCCCCGGG
>JAJSZB010000764.1:0-941 GCA_050613715.1 Streptomyces sp. IBSBF 3018 | reverse complement strand
GGGGCGGTCCGGGGGGCCGGGGCGGCCAGATCCTCCGCGGCGGACGCCCACACCTCGGGCTCGAAGGGCGCCGCGACCGCCTCGCGGGGGGCCGCGTGCCGCGACTCGGCGGCCGGCGCGGCGGAGTCGGCGGCGCCTGGAGCGGCGGCCTCGGCAGCGCGAGCGGCCTCCGCGGCCCGAGCGGCTTCCGCGGCCTCGTCCGCGGCCGTGCCCGACGCCCACGGCGCGGTGCCCGCGGGCCGGGCGGGCGGCGGGATCGCCGCGCTCACCGCTTCGTGCGCGTCGGGCACGGCGATCGGCTCGGCGTACCACGCGCCGGTGTCGACGGCCGGATCGTCGGCGGGCCGCAGCGCGAACGCCTCGCGGGCCGCCGCGCCGAGCCGCCACAGCGCGTCCTCGGCCAGCGCCCGCATGCGCGCGGCCACGTCCGGCGTGCCGCGGTGGTAGAGGAAGAGCCGGTCGCCGGGGGCGGCCGCGATGCGTCGCACGTCGTCGCCGTCGGCGGGCTCGGCCTGCGGGCGCATCCACAGCCCGCTCTGGACGACCTCCAGCACGGCGTCGAAGGCGTACTCGTAGACGCCGGGCGCGATCGACGGGAAGCCGGCCAGCGGCTCGCGCACACCGAGCAGCGCGGGCGGCGGCGGCGCGTCCTGCTCGCCCCGCGGCGTGTACAGGAGTTCGCGGACGAAGGCGCCGTGGCCCGCGGTGGCCTCGCCCCCGGCCGCGGGCATCCCGTCCGGCGCCGTCCCCTCGTACGCCGTCGCGTACGCCGATCCGTACGCCGTCGCGTCGTGCCCGGACGCGCCGACTCCCGCCCGCGCGGCCCCCGTTCGCCCGCGCGCCGCGTCACCCGCCGCGCCGACCGCACCGTCCGCGCCTCCGGCCGCCGCGTCCCCGGGGCCGGAAACCGAGGCCCCAGACACCGAAGCCCCCGACTCCCC
>JAJSZB010000763.1:0-943 GCA_050613715.1 Streptomyces sp. IBSBF 3018 | reverse complement strand
CCCGACGCCCCCGCCTTACCCGGCCCCGGCCGGGCGTCCTGCGGAGCCGGAGGACGCGCGCCCCTCCGACTCCCGGTCGCCGTCCGCTCCGGACCCCGAATCACGCCACGTCACCCGCTCGCCGGCGCCCGAGAGTCGGCAGCCCTGGACCGTACGGCGCCCACACGAATCCGCGGAGAGCGGCGAGCCGGAGTCCGAGCGCGTGACCGACCGCGCCGAGGACGCGTGGCGTCAGGGTGCGCCGTCGCGACCGGAGCGCGCCCGCGAGCAGGAGCCCGCGGCCGAGCGTTGGCCCGGAGTTGGGCAGCGGCCCGGACCTGTGGGCGAGTCTGGGACTCAGCCGAGGCCCGGAGCCGGGGGTGCGCCCGCCAGCGGACGTGACCCCGAAGCCGGGCAGGAGCCCGGAGCCGTAGGCGGGCCCGGGGCCGGGCAGCGTCCCGGAACCGAGCGGGGGTCCGACGTCGAGGGTGGCCCGGGAACTGATCAGGGTTCAGGGGCCGAGCCCACGGCCGAGGCTGAAGCCGGGACCTGGCGCGCGACCGGTGCCGGGCATGGCGGCCAGGACGAGGCGGACAGTGGCGTGTCCGGGGACGTCGACCAGGCACCGGCGGGGGCGTCGCCGCCGTCGCGGGACCGGGAGTTCGCGTCCGGGACGGCATCGACACCCTCCCCGGAGCCTGCGGCGGAAAGCTCCGGCAGCGCCCAGCCGTGGGACCCGTGGACCGCGCCGCCGACGTTCGGCCGCGGGGCCGAGGAGCCCGACCCGCGAGCCGAGCCGGTGGCCGAGACCCCGGAGGCCGAAACCCCGGACGAGCCCCAGGAGTCGGCGGACGCCGCACGCAGCGCCGAGGAGCCCTGGGACCCGTGGACCGCCGCCCCGACCTTCGGCGGTGCGGCGCGCGAGGAACCCGAGGACACACCGCCCCCGGCCACACCGCCCCCG
>JAJSZB010000762.1:0-954 GCA_050613715.1 Streptomyces sp. IBSBF 3018 | reverse complement strand
CCCCCCTCGGGCTCCGCCCGCAGCACCCCCAGCATCTGCCGCAGCTCGTTCAGCGCCTGCCGCCCCATGTCGCCGAGCAGCTCCGCGCCGGCCGACGCCTTGGCCGGGTCCTTCAGTGCGACCGCCTTGAGCGCGGCGGCGTGCACCACCATCAGGCTGACCCGGTGCGCGACCACGTCGTGCATGTCACGGGCGATGCGGGTGCGCTCGTCGGCGCGGGCCCGCTCGGCGCGCTCCAGCGCCTTCTCCGCGAGCAGCTCCAGCTCGCGTTCCAGGCCGTCGGCGCGCTCCCGCAGGCTCTCCACCAGCCGGCGCCTGGCCCGTACGTAGAGGCCGAGCAGCACCGGCGGCGCGGTCAGGCCGAGCGCGGTGAGCACCGAGACGACCAGCACCACCGGCAGCGACATGGAGCTGTCGCTGTCGGAGTCGCGCAGGCTGCCCTGGAAGCTGAGGAAGACGACGATGCCGGTGCCGGCGCCGTTCATGCCGGCCAGCAGCGCGGTGATGCGGCGCGGCACGTCGGACGCGGCGAGGGTGTAGAGGCCGACCAGCGAGAGGATGTAGCCCATCTGCGCCGGGCAGACCGCGATGCCGACCAGCACCACCGCCACCGGCCGGCGCCGGCGCAGCAGCAGCACCGCGCCCACCAGCACGCCGAACAGCGCGCCCGCGCCGGCCGCGACGCCGATCTTCTGCGCGAAGGTCGCGCCCTCGAAGGCGCTCTCCACCGCCGACACAGCGGCGAGCGCGGCGTCCAGCAGGAAGCTGCGCCGCCGCGTCCACCACCACAGGCCGGTCCGGGCCCGGGGCCGTCCCCCAGCCCCGTCGTCCGGTACGTGCGCCCCCGTCGTACTCATGGCGTCCAGCCTAGGCGCTGCCCCCTACCACCTGGCCAGCCCAGTCCCGGCCGCGCCCCGCCCCCGCGCCGGTGTTGCGCACCCGCACCCGGACCAG
>JAJSZB010000761.1:0-960 GCA_050613715.1 Streptomyces sp. IBSBF 3018 | reverse complement strand
CGCGGGCCCCGCCGGTGACCCGCGCAGAGCCCCTACGGCGGCCCGCCGCCCTACCCGCAGCAGCCGTACGCGGCCCCCGGCCCGTACCAGGCACCCGGACCGTACCCCGGCCAGGCTCCCCACGCCCCCGGCCCGTACCCGGCGCCCGGCCAGGCCCCCGGCCCGTACGGCTACGGCTACGGGTACCCGGGCGCCGGCGGCTGGTACCCCGGGCCGCCGCAGAACCAGAGCACCAACGGCCTGGCCATCGCGTCGCTCACCGTCTCCCTCGCGGCGTTCTGCCTGCCGGTCGTGGCGCTGCTGCTCGGCGTCTTCGGCCTGCGGCAGATCCGGCGCACCGGCCAGCGCGGCCGGGGCCTGGCGATCGCCGGCATCGTGATCAACAGCGTGGCCACGGTCCTGGTCGCGCTCTTCGTCGTGCTCGCCGTGGTCGGCGCGTTCGACGAGGGCAACACCGACGTGCAGGACATCAAGGTCGGCCAGTGCTTCAACACGGTCGGCAACTCGCTGTCGGACTACGGCGGCGACGGTCACCGCTCCACCACCGTGGACGTGGTGCCCTGCGGCGACGAGCACGACGCCGAGGCGTACGCGGTCTTCTCCCTCGACGGCCAGGACCTGGGCGACGACTACCCGGGCGTGGACCGGATCTCGCAGATCTCCAACGACAAGTGCGGGAACTACGCCGACGACTACCTCGGCGACGGCCGCCTCGCCGACGGCATGGACATCTACTTCTACATGCCGCCCGAAGCCGCCTGGGACCGCGGCGACCGGGGCGTGACGTGCTTCTTCGGCAGCCGCGGTGGCAAGGTCACCGGCTCGGTGCGCGACGGCGCCGGCACGAGCGGTTCGGACGGTGGCTCCAGCAGCGGTTCGGACGGCGGCTCCGGCAACGGCTCGGACGGTTCGGACGGCGGCTCCGGCAACGGCTCGGACGGTTCGGACGGCGGCTCCGGC
>JAJSZB010000760.1:0-962 GCA_050613715.1 Streptomyces sp. IBSBF 3018 | reverse complement strand
CGGCGGGCGTTTCCGGCGCGGCGGCGGGCGGGACCGCCGGTCAGGCGGTGACGTCGCGGGTGGTGAACCGGGACCAGGCGGCGGAGCCGAACACCGCGGCGTAGAGCGCCTGGAGGCCGAGGTTCTTCACGATGCCGTCCCACTGGACGGGCGCGCGCAGGACGTCGGCGAAGCTGAGCCAGTAGTGCGGGAACAGATACGGCTGCACGGCGTGCAGCTGCGGGATCGTGTCGACGATCTGCACGGTGATCAGCAGCCCCACGGTCGTCGCCATCGCGCCGATCCCGCTGTCGGTGAGCGTGGAGACGAACAGCCCGAGCGCGGCGATGCCCACCAGCGAGGCGGCCACCAGCAGCGCGATCAGCAGCGCCCGCAGCATGCCCTGGGACAGGCCGATCGTGGTGCCGGACAGCGTCGTGACGTCCCCGACCGGGAACAGCGCGAACCCGACCGCCAGCGCCGACACCGCGACCACTAGCGTCGCCGCCACGCAGAACACCAGCACCGAGGCGTACTTCACCAGCAGCAGCCGGGTCCGCCCGGCCGGCGCGACCAGCAGATAGCGCAGCGTGCCGCCGCTGGCCTCCCCCGCCACCGCGTCGCCGGCCACCACGCCGACCGCCATCGGCAGGAAGAACGGCAGCGTCGCGGCCAGCGCGGCGAAGGTCAGGAACAGGCCGTTGTTGCTGACCTGCTCGATGAACGCCGGGCCGTTCCCGTCGCCGCGCCCCGCGGAACCGCCGTCCCGCGTCTCGATCTTCACCGCGATGCCGACCAGCAGCGGCACCCCCGCCAGCACCAGGAACAGCGCGAGCGTCCGCCACCGCCGGAACACCGTGACCAGCTCCGACCGGAACAGCCCCCACGACCAACTCCACCGCGGCCCCCGCGAAGCCCCGGCCGGGGGCGCGGAGTCAGCCGGAGGAGCGGGCGTGGGGTCGGCCGGGGGCACGGAGGCAGCC
>JAJSZB010000075.1:0-21880 GCA_050613715.1 Streptomyces sp. IBSBF 3018 | reverse complement strand
GGGAAACGCCCGGTTACATTCCGAACCCGGAAGCTAAGCCTTTCAGCGCCGATGGTACTGCAGGGGGGACCCTGTGGGAGAGTAGGACACCGCCGAACAATCATTCAAAGCCCGGGTCCCCCGAGAAAATCGGGGGACCCGGGCTTTTGTGCGTTGTACCGTCGGCTCATGCGGTACGAGATACGGCCGGTCGCGCCGGCGCAGTGGAAGCAGAGTCGGGCCCTGCGGCTGGAGGCATTGCTCGATCCCGTCGCGTCCGTGGCCTTCGCCCGGACGTACGACGAAGAGTCGGCGATGAGCGACGACCAGTGGCGGCGGCGTGCTTCCGGTGAGGGTGCGCAGCAGTTCGTCGCCGTGCGGGTCGGCGGTGACGGCGACGAGTGGGTCGGGCTGGCCGTGGTCGTGGCCGAGCGGACCGACTACTACAGCATCAACTCCGTCTATCTGCGGCCTGAGGTCCGGGGGCTGGGCGTTGCCGAGAAGCTGTTCGCGGCGGCCATCGCCTGGACGTGGGACCGTGCGGACCGGGTGCATCTGTGGGTGCACGAGAAGAACTCGCGGGCGCAGGCGTTCTACCGGCGGCTGGGGTTCGGGCCGACCGGGCGGACCATGGCCTCGCCGCTGGACGCGGGGTACACCGAGTACGAGTACGTACTGGAGCGTGACCGGGCCTGAGCCGGGGTCAGCGGGTCATGACGCCAGGTTGGCCAGGACGTTGCGGGCCGCGGTGATCAGGGGCTTGCGGTAGGCGCCGGTCAGGTCGGGGAGTGTGGCGGTGGTGTTCAGCTCGCTGATGGTGGTGCCGTCGGCCGGGCTGATCGCGACGAGGGCCGTGCTCTGGGCGGTGCCCTCGCGGTTGACGGTGTAGGAGATCCGGAGGACCAGGCCGCCGTGCAGGACCTTGAGTTCGATCTGGTCGGGGTCGATGACGAGGAAGTACGCCTCGTCGCCGAGACCGGGCACCCGGGTCACCTGGCTGGCGGGTGTCAGCGACGGGAGGATCAGGGAGCGTTGGTCCTCGAACTCCGCGCGGGGGTCGGTCTTCTTGTGCAGTTCCACGCTGACGGTCACCGTGGAGGACTGGGGCTCGTCGGTCGTGGTGCGGTCCCAGACGGTCCCGGCGGAGCACTCCGCGCGGTCCAGGGCCGGGCCGTGGGAGAAGACCGCCGGGTTGGTGTATCCGTGGGTCGGTGAGGTGCCGACCAGCGGGGCCAGCGAGCCGCGGGCGCAGGGGCTGCCGGCCAGTTGGTAGCCGTGCAGGTCGGGCCCGTCGGGTTGTGCGTGGTGCCAGACGGTGAGTCCGGCGGCCCACAGGGCGCAGGTGGCCGCGGTCGCGGTCAGCGCCCAGGTCCAGTGCCGGGGGAGCCGTCGGCGGGCGGGCGCGTCGGCGGGGCCCGCGCCTTCGACGAGGTCGAAAGCGGCGGCGTCGGCGGCGTCGAGGGCCTCCGGATCTGCGGTGCGGGGCGCCTGTGCGCTGCGGGGCGCGGGCAGATGGGCCGGGGCGGTCTGCGAGCCGCCGGTCATCTCGGGTTCTGATATCACGTGGCGTTCCCCCCTGCCGCGCGGTGCCGTGCCGCGCCCCCGAGCCCAGTATGCGCAGCGTGGGCGTTCGCGCCAGGGTGCGCGACCAGGCGCTGGGGCCAGGCGGTGAGTTCAGGCGCTGGGGCCAGGCGCTGTGGTCAGGCGATGCGGGCGAGGTCGTCCGCGCGCACCGCGCCCAGCAGGGGTTCGCCGAGGGTCCAGCGTTCCAGCTCGTCGACGGCGTAGCCGCCCAGGCGCTGCACCTCGGTGCCCTGGCAGCCGGCGAGGTGCGGGGTGAGGAGGACGTTGCGCAGGCCGTGCAGCGCGTGGTCGGGGGGCAGCGGCTCGGGGTCGGTGACGTCGAGGTAGGCGTCGAGGCGGCCGACGGCGCACTCGGCGGTGAGGGCGGCGGTGTCGACCAGGCGGCCGCGGGCGGTGTTGATCACGGCGGCGCCGTCGCGGAGCAGGGCCAGGCGGCGGGCGTCGAGCAGGTGGTGCGTCTCGGGGAGGTCCGGGGCGTGGACGGTGACGATGTCGCTGCGCCGGCACAGCTCGTCCGGGTCGACATGCTCCGCGCCGAGCGCGGCGGCCTCGGCCGCGGTGACGTAGGGGTCGGCGAGCAGGATGCGGAAGCCGGTCGGGGCGGCGCGTAGGCGGGCGATGACGCCGCGGCCGATGCGGGAGGCGCCGATGACGCCGATGGTCGCGCCGTCGGCGCCGCGGCGGCTGCGGTAGGTGGGCAGCTCGCCGCGGGCGTAGGCGGCGGATGCGCCGAGGGCGTTGCGCGCGGCGAGCCAGACGGTGGCGAGGGTGAACTCGACGACGGGCGCGGCGTTGGCGTCGGCGGCGGAGGAGACGGCGATGCCGCGCTGCCAGACCTCGGGGCCCACATGGCCCTTGACGGTGCCCGCGGCGTGCAGCACGGCGGCCAGACGGGGCACGCGGTCCAGTGCGGCGGCGTCCAGCGCGGGGCAGCCCCAGCCGGTGAGCAGCACGTCGGCGGCGGCCAGCGGCGCGGCGGCGTCCGGGGCGGCCCAGTCGGTGACGGGGGCCGGGTGGACGTCGGCGAGGGTGTCGAGGCGGGCGCGTACCGGGGTCGGGAGGACCAGGTCGAGGATGTCCGGGCGCATCGCCAGTACCAGCCGGGGCCGCCGTGGCGACGGGTCCGGTTCCGCCATGTCCCGCTCCTCGTCCGCGTGTCGGGCAAGCGCTTCGGGTGAGCGCTTGGGACAAGCACTTGGGATGAACGCTTGGGGTAAGCGCTTACATCGCTGCCGGTTCGGACCCTAGGGCGGTGATCGGCGCGCGTCAACGTAAAAACGTCAACGCAGAAGGGGGCGCGGTGAGCTGGGCGCGGTGTGCGTGCGGTGCTCGGCGCGGCGGCCCGGCGACCGGAAGCGGGCTCAGCGCAGGCGTACCGCGTCCGGCACCGCCGGGTGCTCGTCGCCGAGCGCCAGGCGCAGGTCGGCGTGCTGCCAGACGGGTGCGCCCCAGCGGGCCAGCGCCTGTTCGGGGGAGCGCAGCACGGCCAGCGCGGGCAGGCCCGCGGCATGGCCCTCGGCGAGGAGGTCGGGCAGCTCGGGCAGCGGGGCGAGCGCCGCGACGTCGTCCAGGACGAAGGTCATTGGTGGGTCGAGCCGACCGGAGGATGACCCTGCGGCCATGCCCCGGCCGTGCTCGACCACGCTTGAGACGAGTGCGGTGAGCAGCGGCATCGCACCCGGGTGGGTCCTGGGTTCCTCGACCCGTTGTCCCACCACATAAAGAGTGCCCCGTTCCGCGGTGAACGATTCCAGATCGAGGCCACCGGTCCTGCCCGGACTGCACGCGTCGCGGATGTGGACCGAGCCGAGCGGCTCGGTGATGCGGCGGATCAACGCGTGGGCGGCGTCGCGGCGTTCGGGGTGGGCGTGCAGCACCGACTCCAGCTCGCCGCTCCACCCGGAGGCGGCGTCGACGTCGGTGCGCAGGATGCGTACGGCCTCGCCTGCCGCGGCGCCGCCCGCCGCCCACCGCTGGATCTGCCGGAAGGGCAGGCCGCCGATCGCGGCGGCGTGCAGCCAGCAGCGCAGCAGCGTCGCGGCGGTGTCGTGGACGATCGCCTCGTCGGCGCGTTCGGTGCGCAGCGGCGCGAGCAGCGCGGCGGCCCGGGTGCGTGCGGTGGCGGGGCGTTCGCAGCCGCTGTGCGGGGCCCAGCGCAGCCGCCCGGGCACGTCGAGGAGGTGGGTGGGGTCGAAGACGTGGACGGGGCCGAGCTTGGCGCGGTTGCCGACGGTCTGGTGGTACGTCTCGGGGTCCGCGGTGGTGACCACGACCGGTCCCGCCGCGGCGAGCACCGCGGGCTGCACGATCTGCTTGCCCTTGTCGCCGCGCGGGTCGGCGAAGAGGGCGTAGGTGCGGGAGACCTCGCCGTCGGCGAGCGCGGCGGCCGCGGAGGACGCGGCGGCGGTCATGGGGCTCGATGCGGTCCCGGCGGATGCGGGGGCCGGGTCGGCGCCGGGGCCCGCGCCGCCGGCGAGGGCGGCCGCGGGCAGGTGCGCGGTCGGCGGGTCCTGCGCGAAGTCGCCGCCGGGGGCGGCGGTTCCGGGAGCGCCGGGAGCGCTGGGCCCACCCGCGGACCCCGCGACCCCCGCGCCGGCCGTCGCGGCCGCTGCCGGCGGCGTGGCCCGCGGCACCGTCCGGAACCACGCGTCCAGGCTCTCGTCGTCCTTGGCGACCGCGGGCCCGCGGGCCGCCCTGCGCTGGCGTGGCAGCGGCGCGGCCCGCTCGGGCTCGGGCTCGCGCTCGGGCGCCGGCGGGGCGGGCCGGCGCAGGCCGCGGGTGCGCCACCGGGACAGGGCGTTGAAGAACCGCACCGCGAGCACGAACAGCACCATGAACTGGGCGATGAACACGCCCCAGAACAGCCCGGAGTCGGACAGGTCGGCGGGGTCGGTCTGCGGCCACGCGGCGGGCATGTCGTGCGGCTCGGCGATCAGCGACCGCATGGCCCGCGGGGTGCGGGTGAAGTGCAGGCCGGACGGCCAGGAGCCGTGCGCGAGCAGCCCGGAGATGCCGGTCGCCGTCCACACCAGCAGGGTCACGCCCAGCAGCAGGGCGATGACCGTGACGACCAGGCCGTCCGGCAGTCCGCCCTGCTGCTGTTTCTTCCGCCCGGCCACGCGTCACGCCACCGCGTCGCCGGCCATGCGTGTGGCGTGGTCGGGATGGTCCGGGTGGTCGGGGTGCTCGCCGTGCTGGGCCATGGCGACCTGTGCGGCGGCGTGCGCCTCGGCGCGGGCCTCGGCCTCCGCGTCGGCCTCCGCCTGGACGTCGGCGGCCCGGTCGAGCGAGGACTCGGTCATCGCGCGGTCGGTGAACACCAGGGGGCGTTCGGTCTCGGTGATCAGGTGCTTGACCACCTGGACGTTGCCGTTGACGTCCCACACCGCGATGCCCGGGGTGAGCGTCGGGATGATCTCCACGGCCCAGCGGGGCAGGCCGAGCACCCGGCCGGTGGCCCGGGCCTCGTCGGCCTTCTGGGCGTAGATGGTGCGGGTGGAGGCCATCTTCAGGATCGCGGCGGCCTCCTTGGCCGCGGCGCCGTCGACCACGTCGGACAGGTGGTGGACGACGGCGACGAAGGACAGGCCGAGGCGGCGGCCGAACTTCAGCAGCCGCTGGAACAGCTGTGCCACGAACGGCGAGTTGATGATGTGCCAGGCCTCTTCCACCAGGAAGATCCGCTTCTTGCGGTCCGGCCTGATCCAGGTGTGCTCCAGCCACACGCCGACGATCGCCATCAGGATCGGCATGGCGATCGAGTTGCGGTCGATGTGCGAGAGGTCGAAGACGATCAGCGGGGAGTCCAGGTCGATGCCGACGGTGGTCGGCCCGTCGAACATGCCGCGCAGGTCGCCGTCGACCAGCCGGTCCAGCACCAGTGCCACGTCGAGGCCCCAGGCGCGGACGTCGTCCACCTCGACGTTCATGCCCTCGGTGGACTCCGCCAGCGGGTGCCGCAGCCGGTCCACGATGTCGGTGAGGATCGGCTGGCGGTCCGTCACCGTCTCGGCGACGTGGGCGTGCGCGACCTTCAGGGCGAAGCCGGAGCGCTCGTCCAGGCCGTGGCCCATCGCCACCTCGATGATGGTCCGCAGCAGCGCCAGCTGCCCGGTCACGGTGATCGCCGGGTCCAGCGGGTTGAGCTTGATGCCGCCGTCCAGCGCGGCCATCGGGTCCAGCCGGATGGGGGTCAGGCCCATCGCGCGGGCGATGAGGTTCCACTCGCCGACGCCGTCCTCGCCCTGCGCGTCGAGCACCACGACCTGCCGGTCGCGGAACCGCAGCTGCCGCAGGACGTACGTCTTCTCCAGCGCCGACTTGCCGTTGCCCGACTCGCCGAGCACCAGCCAGTGCGGGGCGGGCAGCTGCTGGCCGTAGAGCTGGAAGGGGTCGTAGATGTAGCCCTTGCCCGAGTAGACCTCGCGGCCGATGATCACCCCGGAGTCGCCCAGGCCGGGCGCGGCGGTCGGCAGGTAGACCGCCTGCGCCTGGCCGGTCGAGGTGCGTACCGGCAGCCGGGTGGTCTCCACGCGCCCGAACAGGAAGCTCGTGAAGGCGTCCGTGATCGCGGCGAGAGGGTCCAGCATCGGCATGGCAGCGGCCTCCTTGGGTCGGTCCGAGCGTCAGCGGCGGATGCCGGTCGCGAACGGCAGCGTGTTCACGAAAGCCCTGTGGTGTTCACGATCGCACCATTCGAGCTTCAGATACGACTTACCCGCGGAGGCGCGAATGGTTCGCTTGTCGCGCGCCAGCGCTTCGGGGGAGCGCGAGGAGACCGTGATGTACCCCACCAGGTTCACCCCCGCCGCGCCGCTGGCCAGGTCCTCGCCGCGCTGGTCGATCCGGCCGTGGTGGGCGATGTCGCGGGGGTCGACCACCCGGTTCATCTTCGCGGCCCGGCTGGCCTCGGCGTCGTCGTTGGTCTTCTCGGTCAGCATCCGCTCGATCGCCACGTCCGTGGGCTCCAGGTCCATGGTGACGGCCACCGTGCGGATCACGTCCGGGGTGTGCACCAGCAGCGGGGCCAGGAAGTTCACGCCGACCGGCGTCATCGGCCACTCCTTGATCCACGCGGTGGCGTGGTTCCAGGGCGCACGGGTCATCGACTCGCGCGTCTTGGCCTGCAGGTACGTCGGCTCGGTGGCGTCGAGTTCGGCCGGCCAGGTGTTGCGGCGGCTCATCGCCTGGATGTGGTCGATGGGGTGGTCCGGGTCGTACATCGAGTGGACCAGCGAGGCCAGCCGGGCCTGGCCGAGCGGCTGCCGCACCCGGATGTCGGCCTCGGCGAGCCGGGCGCAGATGTCGTTCAGCTCGCGGGCCATCACCGCGGCCAGGCCGGCGTCCTTGTCGACCTTCACCCCGCGGCCGGCGGTCGCGCGGGCCATCGCGTTGCCCTCGGCGGCCAGTTCCCGGGTGAAGTGCATGCACGCCACCAGATACGCGCGGTGCTGCTCGGAGGACGTGGAGACCATGGACTGCAGCTGCTCGTAGGAGTCCTTGAGCCAGCGGTCGGCGTCCGGGTCGCCGCGCTGGGCGACGTCCTTGGCGTGCGCGTCGGGGTCGGCGGGCAGCGTACGCGCCAGCATCTGCAGCCGGGTGACGAAGCCGTCCCCGTTGGCGACGTGCTTGAGCAGCGTGCCGAACCGTTCCACCAGGGCTTCCTGGTCCTCGCTGTCCCGCAGTCCGACGCCCGGGCCCTCGATCTCGATCGCCGCGGTCACCGTCCGCCGGTCGACGTGCAGCAGCACGGCCATCTCGTCGGGCCCGAACGGCGCGGCCAGCCAGGTGATCCGGCCGATCCCGGGCGGCGGGCCGACCTCGACCTCGCGGCCGTCCAGCCGGGTGCCGGCCTCCTGCACGCCGGACCGGTAGACCGGTGTGGTGCGCAGGGTGCGGCGGTAGGTGCGGTTGATCTCGAACCAGCGGTAGAACGTCCGCCGCCGGTACGGCATGTACACCGCGGCCAGCGCCAGCGTCGGCCAGCCGACCAGGCCGACGATGCGCAGCAGCAGCACCGGGATCAGCAGCCCGGAGAGCATGCCGAGGCCGGCGCCGAGGACGATCAGCGCGATCTCCCCGGTCTCGCGGTTCTTGCCGACGATCGCGTTCGGCCGCGCCTTGCCGATCAGATATGTGCGCCGAGGCTGGGTGAAGGGCTGGGTCGTCACCGGCGATCACCTCCCTGTCCCGGTGTGGTGCCGTTGTTGCCCGGTCCCGGGCCGCGCCCGGGACCGCTCCTGAACGGTGAGCCGCTCATCGGCCCGCCCGAGCCGCCGCCGCGGCCGGCGGTGCCGCTGCCGCCCGAACTGCCCGTACGGGAGCTGTGCGCGGCCATGCCGCCGGCCATCGGGTTGGCGGGCTGGCCGCCGCCGCCCTGGGCCTGCTCCTGCGGGCCGCCGCGGGCGCTGTGGGTCTTGATGCCCTGCTTGACCAGGGCGGCGGGCGAGGAGATCACGGCGGTGGCCTGCGCGGGGCTGCCGCCGCCCGCCGCCTTGCGGCCGTTGCGCAGGTTCACCACGTCGTCGCCGAAGCCGGGGACGAAGCGGTAGATCATGAAGCTCGCGAAGATCGCCAGCAGGATGATGGCCAGGCCCGAGACGACCGCGGAGAACGCGTCCGGCCCGTCGTCGGAGGACGACAGCGCGCCGGCCAGTCCCAGCACGATCACGATCACCGGCTTGACCAGGATCACCGCGATCATGATGCCGGCCCAGCGCCTGACGTGGTGCCACATGTTCTTGTCCACCAGGCCCGCGTACACCGCGGTGCCCAGCAGCGCGCCCACGTAGAGCAGCGCGGCGCGGATCACCAGCTCCAGCCAGAGCACGCCGGCGGCGAGCACCGACACCATGGAGACCACGATCAGCATGATCGGGCCGCCGCCGATGTCGTCGCCCTTCTTCAGCGCGGCCGAGAACGACCCGAAGAAGACGTCCGTGTCGGACTTGGTGCCCGAGGACACCACGGTGGTCACCGCGTCGGTGGCCGACACCACGGTGTACAGCACCAGCGGGGTGAACGCGGAGGCAAGCACGGTCAGCCACAGGAACCCGACGGCCTCGGTCAGCGCCTCGGTCAGCGGCACGCCGCGCACCGCGCGCTTGGCCACGGCCAGCAGCCACAGGATCAGCGTCAGGATCGTGGACGCGGCGAACACCACGGCGTACTGCCGCAGGAACGCGGTGTTCGTGAAGTCCACCTGCGTCGTCTTCGTCACCGCGGCGGCGAGCTTGTCGATCGTCCACGAGGCGGCTTCGGCGCAGCCCTTGCCGAGCGAGGTGAGCGGGTCGAGGGAGTCGGTGGGGCTCGATCCGCCGCCGGAGTGGGAACTGGTGCCGTTGCGGCAGTAGTCCTTGGCGGGGCCGGAGATGAGCCGGCACGGGTCGGTGGACGCGCTCGGCGAGGGCGTGGCACCCGGAGGCGTCGCGGTGGGCGTCGCCGACGGATCGGCGGCGGCGCGCGCGGCCAGCGTCCACACCGCTGCCTGGACGGTGACGACGGCGGCCGGCAGGGCGAGGGCGCGCCTGCGTCGGCTAGCGGGCATAGGTGAAGCCTCCGAACCCCTGGGCGGCGTCCGCGATCTGATCCGCCGTGGACACCGGGTTGTCACCGCCGACCGGCGTCGGGCCCTGGGCCTGGGAGGTCTGCACGACCTTCCAGTCCGAACCGCTCCAGTGCAGCTTGAAGGTGAGGGTGAACCAGTTGCTCGTCACCGGCTTGGTGGAGTCCTTGCCGGCGAAGCCGAACAGGCCGGTGCACCAGACCGCCACCGTGCTGTCGCTGTCGTCGTACGCCGTGGCCCGCGCGCCGGCGGGCAGGGTCCTGCTGACGAACGTCTGCCCGGCGGGGGCGTGCCCGTCGGCGTCCAGGCCCACCTGCGCCGCGAAGGCGGCGGAGTAGTCGCGGTCGAAGCCGGACTGCAGGCCGGCCAGGGCGGAGCCGTCGGAGATCGTGGACACGATCTCGTGCCGCCGCCCCGCGTTGAACATGTCCACCCCGCCCAGCGCCACCGCGTAGTTCGCCGCCGCCGACTGCGCCCCCTGGACGCTGTGCGCGAACCCCGCCGGGATGCCCGCGGTCTTCGACGTCACCGGGCGCTGCCCGGTCGGCGCGGTCGCGGAGGCCGCCGAGGAGCCCTTGGCGCCCCCGGCCTTCGCCCCTGACGTCGCGTCCGCCGCTGCGGAGCCGTCGCTCTTGCCGCCGCGGTTGGCGAACGCCAGCGCCGCGATCAGCAGCACCACCACGCCGACCACCGTCATCAGCGCGCGCCGCGGCTGCGGCTGGGTCCTGCGCCCGGTGCCGCCGGCGTGCTGCTCGGGCATCCGCGTCCTGGTGCCGGGCCCGTCCTCGCCGAGGCTCATCGTTCCTCCACTCCACGAGACACACCGAAGCCGCCGCCGGGCATGCCGGACCGGCGCGTGACGCGGACGGCGCCGCTGCTTGGTTGAGTGGGCATCAGCACGCAGCCTCGATCGGAGCGATGGAGCCTGGGACGGGCTCCTGGACGTGGTCGGAGGCGCTGTACGACCGCTGCGCGGGCCGCCGTACGGGCCCCCGGTGGGCCGGGGCGGCTACACGGCCATCCCGTACACGATGGTGAACAGCGTGCCGAGCGATCCGATGATGAACACGCCGGTCAGTCCGGCGATGATCAGACCCTTGCCCTGCTCCGCGCTGAAGGTGTCGCGCAGCGCTGTGGCGCCGATCCGCTGTTTCGCGGCACCCCAGATCGCGATGGCCAGGCACAGCAGGATCGCGGCGGCCATGACCACCTCGATCATCACACGTGCTTCGTTGCCGAGGGAACCGAAGGGTCCCCAGTCGGGGGCGATGCCACCGATGATGGTGTTGATGTCGCCCTTCGCGGCTGCCAGGAACATGTAACTCACCACCCCGCTCGACCAGTTGGCTCCCTCGCCGGGGCGCAAGGGGCCAGGTTCCAGTTTGACGGAGGATTCCGCTGTTGCATGTCGACTGAGTGACTTTCTCGGCGGATCGTCCGTGTGATCCGGCCCGCAACCCCCAGACTGGGGTGTGGACCGGTGTTCGAAGGACAGAGACGACTACTCTGTGTATCACGAGCATCACCCCAGGGCAACGATGAGAACGTGTGAGCGGGACATCCGGAAAGTCCGGGGTCGGCGCGGCCGTGACGGCGGGCGCGGGGTCCGGCACGGGCGGTGGCGTCGGCAGGTCCGGCGCGGGCGGGAAGCGGGAGGGACGTCGTGGCGCGCAAGGTCTGGCTGGCCGTCATCATCGGCGTGGGCCTGAGCTTTTCGTTCCTCGCCCTGCTCGTCGTGGGCACCTACTCGGCCGCGGCCGGGCTGGCCAAGGGCGGCGGCGGTCAGGTCACGCTCGCCAAGGGCACGGTGCCGGCGGTGTACCAGCCGCTGGTCCAGCAGTGGGGGAATCTGTGCCCCGCGCTGAACCCCGCGCTGCTGGCCGCGCAGCTGTACCAGGAGAGCGGCTGGGACGCCCGGGCGCAGAGCCCCGCGCAGGCGCAGGGGATAGCGCAGTTCATCCCCGGCACCTGGGCCACCCACGGCATCGACGCCAACGGCGACGGCAAGGCCGACGTGTGGGACCCCGAGGACGCGATCCCGTCCGCCGCCTCCTACGACTGCGAACTCGCCTCGTACGTGAAGGACGTGCCGGGGAACATCACCGACAACATGCTCGCGTCGTACAACGCCGGCGCCTACGCGGTGATCAAGGCCGGCGGGGTGCCGCCGTTCGCCGAGACGCGCAACTACGTCAAGCGCATCCGCACCCTGGCCGGCAGCTTCGCCGCTCCGGCCGGCACCGTGGCGCCCTCGCAGCAGGCGGCCGCGGCGATCTACTACGCGCAGCAGCAGCTCGGCAAGAAGTACCTGTGGGGCGGCGAGGGCACGGCCGCGCAGGGCGGCAGGTTCGACTGCTCGGGCCTGACCCAGGCGTCGTACCGCTCGGTCGGGATCACGCTGCCGCGCGTGGCGAACGACCAGTGGAACGCCGGCCCGCACCCCGCGCGCAACCAACTGCTCCCCGGGGACCTGGTCTTCTTCGCCTACGATCTGAACGACCCGCGGTCCATCCACCACGTCGGCATCTACGTCGGCGGCGGGTACATGATCGACGCGCCGCACACCGGCGCGGTGATCCGGTTCGACCCGATCGACTCGCCCGACTACATCGGCGCGACGCGGGTCACCCAGGCCGGCGCGCAGGCGCTGCCGACCGCCACGGGCGTGTGACGCCCGCGGGGCGCGGGCGCGCCGCGACGGCCGGCGGCTGATGACGACTGCTGCCGCGAGGCCCTGCGCCACCCCGCCGCTGTGACGCGTGTGACGAGTGCGCATGGTGAGGTCGTGGCCCAAGCGTTGACCATCCGGGCGGATTTGTCCGTTCGGCCTGGTCACCCTTGCATAACAGCCTGGTGATCTTCTGGCGAAGACAGGAACGCTACATACCGTATCGGCCGTTGTACGGGGGAGAATGACGCGGGACGCAAGCGACGGAGGTTGCAGACGAGTCGATGCACACCGGCTGTGCCGTCCGGGGGTCGTGAACCCGCGGACGCCGCGAGCCGGCGGCTCGGCCCGTACGGCCCGTCAGGCACGCACGCGGGTGCGGACGCCGTGAGCGCGGCGTGCAGGACAGGGCACGGCATGCAAGTACATGTAGGTCATACATGTGGGTAAGGGGCACCACCGCCATGGCAGAGGTCGCTAACGACAGCGTGAACCCCGACATCAGCCTGCTCCGCGACATCAACGGACTGGCCCGGCAGGCGCCGCACGGCGTGGACCGCGGCGTCGAGATCCTCGGCGAGTACGGTCTGGTCGCCCTCTGCCTGCTGCTGGCCGGCTGGTGCTGGTGGCGGGTGGCCCGCCGGGCCCCGCGCGCCGAGGCGCCGGTGGCCGTCGCCGGGGTGGCCTGGGCGGTGGCCGCGGGCGCCGTCGCGCTGCTGCTGGCCGTGCCGGTGCGCGCCCTGGTCCAGCGCCCCCGCCCGTACACCGAGCACGACGGCCTCGACGTGCTGATCCATCCCGGCCACCACTTCTCGTTCGTCAGCGACCACGCGGCCTTCACCGCGGCCGTGGCGGTGGGCCTGTTCATGGTCAGCCGCGGCTGGGGCACGGTCGCCATACTGCTCGCGCTCGCGGAGGGCTTCACCCGGGTCTACCTCGGCGTGCAGTACCCCACCGACGTGATCGGCGGGTTCGCGCTCGGCGCGGCGACGGCGCTGCTGCTCGCGCCGCTGGGGCTGGCGCTGTTCACGGCGCTCGCGCGCAGGGTCGGCGGGACGCGGGCGGCGTCGCTGGTGCACGCGGCGGGCGCGGGCGGGGCGGCGTCGGGGTCTGCTGCGGCTTCGGCGGCTTCGGCTTCGGCGGCGACTCCGCCGAGTGCGGCGGCGCGGCCGAGCGCGACGGACAACGACCTGGCGGCGTAGGCGCCTGAGACGGGGCAGGGCAGGCGGCGGCGCGGGGCCGCCCGCCGGTCAGCTCCCGCGGATCGTGCTGGGGATGCAGCGGATGCCCTGCACGAACCGGTCGAGGTCCGGGAGCGCCTCGACGAACCGGTCGTGGTCGCCGGCCATCAGGAAGGCGTGGACGTCGGTGGCGAACGCCTCGTCGCGGAAGATGTAGCTGACCTGGTCGTAGGGCCCCTCGAACTCGCCGTGCCAGTACGCCCGGACGCCGGTGCCGAGGTGTTCCGTGGTGATCCAGTCCGCAACGGGGGTCGTCGTCGCGGTCTTGGTGCCCCAGTAGACGTAGTACTGGATGGCTTCCTCCCAGGTGCCCATGGTTTTCCACAGGCCCACGGCGAGCATGAGCGGAACTTTGGTGTAATCGGGGCAGTGCATGTAGAGCTTGTGCCCGGCGATGTGGCCGGCGGCTTCGTGATGGGCCCGCACCAGCCGCTCGGCGAAGGGGAGGACTTCTTTCTTGACGACCTTTTTTGTGAGCGTCCGGCCGCCGCGCAGGAAGCGGTCGCAGGCGTAGTCGTAAGCCCACTCAGCGACGTCCAGCCACTTGGTTCCTTTGAAGGCCAGCGGCACGGGAAACCACCGGTCCCGGTCGTAGTCGATCTCGGCCCAGTTGTCGGTCGTCGTGCGGTGGTCGAAGTCCGTCATGCCGTCTCCTCCTGCCTGACCCACCGGAAGGTGCCCATGATCGCGTCGAACAGCGCGCACAGCAGCTTGGCCGTACGGTCGTCCGGATCGCCCTCGCCCACGGTGGAGAAGGACGAGACGAGCCAGCTGTCGGGTGTGGCCGGGACCGGGAGGATGTACTCCACCCGCCGCGACGGGTGGTCGACGTCGCGGGCCGGATCGGCGTCGTACGTCCGCTCGGTGCGCAGGCCGGAGGTGCCGTCCAGCTCCACCGGCTCGCCGGCGCCCGCGCTGGTGGCCAGGACCTCGGCGAGGACGTGCTGCGGATCGGGGGCGTCGGGTTTGCCGAACTCGGCGTACGAGACGAGGAAGGAGGCCGGCAGGTTGCGTTCGGGCCGACCGAAGGGGAGGTAGAGGTCCACTCCGGCGTTCTGCCGCGCCTGGGCCACCAGCGCCTGCAACCGGGTCGCCAGCTCCCGGCGGTACTGCGCCACCTGGTCACGGCTGTGCTTGGCGAACGCCTCGTCCAGCAGGGCCGCGATCGCGCGGTCGGCGCCGCGCTGCACGGGGATCTTGCGCCATTCCCTCGGTACCACGAGCCGGTAGCCGCTCACGGGGGTCATGAGCCGACCTCCTGGGTGGTCAGTTCCTTCAGCCGGCCGAAGGTGTCCCAGTGCGGGGAGGTGTCACCCTCCAGCTGCGGGTGGCTGACACCGCCTTCGAAGCCGTTGCCGATCCAGTTGACGAGGTCGCTGCCGCCCGCCCAGTGGCCGAACTCGTCGGCGACGTTGGCCGCTCCGTTGGCGAACCGCACCGCGTTGAGCACGCTGGCGCCGCGGGCGAGGGCGTTGGGGAACAGCCGGGTGTCGGGGAACTCCTCGGCGAGCGCGCGGAGTTTGGCCAGGTGCTCGACGACCTCCTTCTCACCTCCGGCGAGGAACTTCTGCCCGACGGCGCGGCCGTAGCCGGAGAGGGAGGAGATGATGCGCCGCCCCACGGTCCGGCCGACCTCCTCCATCCGCCCCGTCGCCGTCGTCAGGGTCCTGGCGACGTCTTCACCGATGTCCTCCGCCGGCGTCCGCACCGTTTTCGCGATGGACTCGGCGAACTCGGCGGAATTCTTGAGCAACCCCTTCGCCCAGGTCGCGGAGCCCAGCGTCGCGAGCGCGACGATGTCGAGGCCGACGTCGATCCAGGAGCCGTCGCCGGTCAGCGCGAGGGAGGTGTGGCCGGCGAGGGCGGCCAGCATCAGCCCGGCGAGCAGGCCGGTGGCGATGTCGAGGCCGGGGATGAAGAGGGAGACGATCACCAGCGCGGTGACGATCCAGGTGCAGACGTCGGCCAGCAGCTTGATGAGTTCGGCGTGTTCGTGGACGAAGTCCTTGAACTTGTCCCAGCGGCTGTCCTTGAGCCCGTCGTGCTCGGTGTCCTCGATCTTCTGTTTCCAGTGGCTCGCGCGTTCGTCCCGCTGTTCCTTGATGCGGGCCAACTGGTGTTTGGCGTCGCTGAGTTCGCCTTGCGCGGCGTGGCGGGCGCGGTCGGCGGCGGCTTGGTGCTGCTTCTGCTCGGCGGTGAGGTGCGGCGGGGGTGAGCCGGGCGCGGGCTCGGCCTCGGGGGCGGTGGCGGTGGCCGCGACGGCCTGGGCGCGGGCGAGCGCCTTGAGGGAGTCGGCCTGGCACTGGTCGAGGTCGTCCGCCCAGTTGCCGAGGTAGCCGGAGACGTGTTCGTAGCGGGCGGCGACCTTCTCCAGGCCGTCGCGCAGGTCGGTCGCGGTCTCCCGCATCGTGTCGGCGAACTTCCCGATGTTCTCGTCGCCGGCGATCGCCTTGAGCAGGGTGATCTGGTCGCGGATGGTCCCGGCCATCCGGCCCAGCCGGTTCGCCTCCTCGCGCACCTCCTGCGGATCTCCCGGTATCGGGTCCGCGCTCTCGCCGAGTACGGCCCATTCTGCGTCGGACGGCCTGCTCATTCCCCGTGCTGCCCCTTCGCCGGCTTGTCGAGCCCGTCCTTCAGCTTCTTGTCGACGTCCTTGAAGGCTTCCAGGGTCTTCTCCGTCATCTCGCCCATGGCCTGGATCTTGTCCAGCAGCTTGTGCCGGTGGTAGTCCCAGTTGCTCGCGAAGTCATGCATCGCGTGCGCCATGTCGCCGGAGCCGAGCGAGTCCTCGATGTCCGCCTGATGGTGCTTCGTGTCGTCCAACTCGCGTTGAATCGCCTTGAGATGGCGCGAGGACTCCTCGAGCGTTTCGTACGAGACCCTGAGATCCGTCATATGGACCAGGCTTTCAATCCTACGGAACTCGAACAAGCGCCTCCCGGGCAAGGGAGGGCAAAGAACCAGCCGTCCCGCCTGCAGTCGGCGGGCGCGGCGCCGCTTCCCGGCGCGTCGGCCCGTGAAGGCGTTGTGAATCGTGCTGCAAACCCGTACCGATCGTGGGACGGCTCTACAGCGGCGTGCGGGCCGCCGGTACTGTCGGTGTCCAGGCGTACGGCATCGGCGGCATCGATCCGCGCGCCGACTCGACACACCGGACACTCACGGGGGACCGCAACGTGACTCGCTCTTCCCTGCCCGTCGTCGTCGCACTCGCGGCCGCGGGGGGCCTGCTGCTGACCGCTTGCGGCGGGGGCGGTTCGGACAGTTCCGACAAGATCGCGACGTCGGCCCCGCCGGCCACCTCGGCGGCGCCGACGACCACCGCCCCGCCCACCCAGCCCACCGGCCCGAACGCCCCGACGTTCGCACTGCCGTCGGACCTGGTGGTGGAGTTCCAGGGATTCGACGACAGCGACCCCGCGAAGAAGGCCGTGCTCACGGACGCGACGTACGCCGCTCGCGCGGTGCTGGAGCAGGAAGCGAAGGCCCGCACCGAGGAGACCGCGAACTTCAAGCGGTTCTGGACCGGTGAGCGGGGTGCCGAGTACGCCGATTCGCTCATCGCGCAGATCAAGGGCAAGGGCGGTATCACCGGCACGTACCGCTATTACAGCCCGGTGGTGAAGTCGCTGGCCAACAGCGGCGGCAACATGTCCGTCTCCTACTGCGAGGACCAGCGCAAGGCCTACTCGAAGGACGCCAAGACCGGAAAGGCCTTGGTCACCACGCCGTCGGTGACGGACTTCAGGCGCTGGACCCTCGTCATGTCCAAGGGTGCGTCGGGCGAGTGGCAGGTTTTCGATCACACGTGGGTCAAGGGGGCAAAACAGTGTCAGGTCGCCTGATACGTCATATGGGGCGGGGGCTCGTCGTGGTCCTGGCCTGTGTATCGGTTCTCGGGTCGGGGCTCACGGCGGCGTACGCGGGTGACGTCGTCGATCAGGGCGGTACGGACCAGAGCGGTGCCGAGCAGAAAGGCACCAACTACGTGGCCCACGTGAACTACACGTACAAGGGCGTCACGTCGGACGGCCGCACCATCACCTCGTCCGACGCCAGTTACACGCCTCCGGTGTGCTGGTACACGAGCATGACCCCGGCGCAGTTCAAGGCCGAGATCAACCGGCGTTACAACCAGGCGGGCGCCGACCGGGCGGACACGGTCTACAACTACTACAACCAGCAGATGTCCGAGATGAACACCTACAAGTACCACGAGGGCGACGACGGTAGTTGGTGGGTGCTCACCTGGGACGAGTCGCAGCTGAACAACTTCGACAACATCTGCCCGTACGACCAGGGTTGGATGTGGGAGCCGCCGGCCGACCCGCCGGCCGGGGCCATCACGCCGGAGATCCTCGCGGGGGCGGCCTATAAACAGCTGAAACTGCCGCCGAAGGCAGTCACGTTGAGCCCGAATCCGGGGAACCAGAAGGTGAACCTGCCCACGTGGGTGAGCTTCGCCGGCACCGGTGACACCGTGTCCGTGACGGCGACGCTGACCGAGCCCAACGGGCAGGTCATCGCGGCGACGGTCGCGGCCCGGCCGAGCCGGCTGAAGGTCGACGCGGGGACGACGTGGGCGAGCCCCCAGAGTTGCACGTACGAGATGAACGGCGGCGCGCTGAACAGCTCGAACGCCTCGTGCAACATCACGTACCGCAAGTCCAGCAACGGCGGTACGTACCCGTTCACGTCCGACCTCACGTGGAACGTCTGGTGGAATCCCGGCACCGCGGCCGGTGACGGCGGCGCGGCGCTGCCGTCGGGCTACTCGGAGTACCCCGAGGCCGTCACGGTCCGCGAGATCCAGTCCGTGAACCGCTGAACGCCCGTGCGGGCAGGGACGATCGGGACAGGTCGGGGAGCGGGCTACGGAGGGTCTGCCTCCGCCGGTAGTGTCGATGCCGGGGCGTAGCCGTACGGCTACGCTCGCCGGCCCGACATCGGACACCCACGGGGGACTTCGACGTGACCCGCTCTTCCCTGCCCCTTGCCGTCGCTCTCGCCGCGTCGGCAGGCCTGCTCCTGACCGCCTGCGGCGGAGGCGGTTCGGACAGCTCCGACAAAATCGCAACCTCCGCCCCACCGTCGACCTCGGCTGCTCCTCCTTCGGCGACGGCGAGCGCCACCGCGTCCGGCGGGGTCGAGCGCCCGTCCACGGCGCTGCCGAAGGATCTGACGATGACCTTCGACTGGCCGAGTACGGGTGACGCGACGAAGGACGCGGTGCTCAAGGACGGGGAGCAGTACATCAGGGCCTATACGCGGGCTGCCGCCGCGCACGACTTGAAGGATCCCGCGTATCTCTTCTATGCGCGCGACGATGCGCTGACCTACGCACACGACCAGATCAGCCAGAACATCAGCAAGGACTGGGCACCCACCGGCCTCGACCGTTACTACTCCGCCGCTGTCAGCCTCGTGGCGGGCGGCTCGGCAACGCTGAGTTTCTGCGAGGACCAGAGCAAGAACTACAGCAAGGATCTCAAGACGGGGAAGGTACTGGTCACGACCCCCAGCATCGGCGACTTCTACCAGTACAACCTGCTGCTGTTCAAGGATGCGTCGGACGGGGTGTGGCAAACCTCGAAGATCACCGTACTGGAGGCGCCGAAGTGCAGGCGCTGAGCCGTCGTGTCGTGGTGATGGCACCAACCCTGGCCATGGTCATGGTCATTGCCGGTGCGGGGGTGGCCGAGGCAGGGCGGAGCACGACCACCACCACGGGAGGCAAGCACGACCACACCCTCGATGCCTCCGCGTATGCCGTGACGTATGAGCCGGCGGAGCCGCCCGCGGGGAATCCGATCAGTGCGGTCAGCGGGTGGACGCCGCCGGCGTGCTGGGTGGCTCCGGTGGCGACTCCGAAGGAGTTGAAGGCGGAGCGCGAGGCGGTGTGGGCCGAGGGCTCGCCGGGGCCGGACTGGGTCGCGGGGCAGAAGGACTATTACGTCGACGGGCACCCGCACAAGGACTTCGAGAGCGCGAACTCCGGCAAGGGATTCTGGTGGGACGGCCAGGTGAATCCCAACCGGCGTGGCGATCCGGCGTCGTTGACGTGTTTCAAGGAGCGCGACGACTGGGTGCTGAACGGTGAACGGCCGCCGGCCGGGCCGGTGGTGACGCCGGAGATCCTGGCGGAGTCGGCGTACGACCGGGTGCGTATCCCGGACAAGGTGGTGAACCTGTCGCCGGACGCCCTGCACACACAGACCGTCAACGTGAACATCTGGGCGTGGCTGGACAGCGCGGACATCCCGCCGGTGTCGGTCACCGCCCGGCTGAACTCGCTCGGCATCTGGGCCACCACCACGGCCAGGCCGGTGGGCCTGCACCTGGACGCCGGGACGCCGTACGCCGAACGCTTCCCGTCCTCGGGTGACTGCCCGATCGCCCCGGACGGCTCGGTGGGCGTGAAATACCAGCCGCGCGACGGCAATTCGGTGCTGCCGCCGTGCGGCCTGGTCTACCGCAAGTCCTCCGACGGCGGGACGTACACCCTGACGGCCACGATCACGTGGCAGGTCACCTGGAAGGGCAGCGGCGGCACCGGTGGGAAGCTGGACGACGGCGTCTTCGACCTCCCGCAGCAGGTCACCGTGAGGGAGTACCAGGCCGTCAACCGGTGACGCGGCCCCGCGGGAGGTGGTCTTGGGCCGGGACCGGACCCGCAGTCGGGTGGGGCTAGAGGGACTGGGGGTAGGTGAAGAGGTGGGTGGGGTCCAGGGTGGATTTGAGGGTGGCCAGGCGGGGGGCGTTGGGGCCGTAGTAGGCGGTGCGCCAGTCGGTCAGGGTGGGGTCGGTGTAGTTCGCGTAGGCGCCGCCGGACGCGTGGCGGCGCATCGCGGTGTGCAGGGTGTCCAGCCACGAGGTCGCGGACAGGCCGTCCGAGGCGATGTACTGCGCGAGGACCCGCGAACGCCGGTGCGGGAACGCGGTGTCCGTGGGCGCCGGGCGGTTGACCGCGCCGCCGAGCGCGGTCAGCGCGACCGAGCCCGTACCGCTCCCTGACCGCGAGGACAGCCGCGAGACCTGGGAGAGCAGGGTGTCGACGCCGGCCGCGGACAGGTCCGCGTCGTAGAAGTCCGAGCGCGCGGTGTACGTCTCGCGGCCCAGATCGCCCGACGGCGGCAGGTGGCACTGCGCGACCGAGCGGCTCTCGCAGCCCGCGTAGGAGAACATCGCCTCCACGAAGCCGTGCGTGTGCACCGAGACCGACGACGCCGGGGAGCCCGAGGCCTCGACGAGTGCGTCGGCCGCCGCGGACAGGCCGGAGCGCGAGCCGGTGGACAGCATCGGCACCGAGACGGTCGGCGCGCCGCCCGCGTCGCAGTCCAGGTGCAGCGCGGACCACAGGTGGTCCGGCTGGTCCGGGCCCCAGGTCTGCCACGCCCTGACCACCGCGGCGGCCCGCGACCACGGCCAGGTGAGGTAGCCGGTGACGACCGAGGACGGCGCCGGGTGCGTGGTGAAACGCAGCCAGGTGACGACGCCGAAGTTGCCGTTGCCCGCGCCGCGCAGCGCCCAGAACAGGTCGGGCTCGGCGTCCGCGGAGACCGTACGGGTCCGGCCGTCGGCCGTCACGATCGTCGCGCCGATCAGATTGTCGCAGGTCAGGCCCATGGAACGGCTGAGCACGCCATGTCCGCCGCCCAGCGTCAGGCCGGAGATCGCCACCGACGGGCAGGAGCCGCCGGGGACCGTACGGCCGCGGGCGCCCAGCGTGCTGTAGACGTCGATCAGCCGCGCGCCGGCGCCGATCGTGGCGACCGTGCCGTCCAGGCGGATCGAGTCGAGCCGGGAGACGTCGACGATCAGCTTCTTGTCGCCGCTCGACCAGCCCGCGTACGAGTGGCCGCCGCTGCGGATCGCCAGCGGCGTGGCGGTGCGCCGGGCGAAGTCCAGGCACGCGCGGATGTCGTCCTCGCCGGTGACGTAGGCGATCGCGGCCGGGCGCAGCCCGTCGAAGCGGGTGTTGTACAGCCGGCGGTCGGTCGCGTAGGCCTGGTCCTGGGGGCGGACCAGCCTGCCGTGCAGCGACGAACCCAGCGCGGACCAGTCCGCCTTGGCCGGCGGCGCGGTCGCGGTACGGGTGGCGGTAGCGCCGGAGCCGGCGCCGGTGGTCGCGGAGGCGCTCGGGCTTCGCGGGGCGTCGTCGGTGCTGCCGCCGTCGTCGGTGCACGCGGTCAGCAGCGCGCCGGCGAGCACGGCGCCGCCGGCCAGCAGCGCGCTGCGGCGGTCGGCCCGCAGCGAGGTGACGCCCCTTCGGTACGCGCGGGGGAGCGCGCCCGGCCCGGAAGCGGTGTCCGCGCCGGGGGCGCCGGTCGCTCCCGGTATCGCGTCCGCGCCGGGGACGGCCTCGGGGACCGTGCCCGAGAACGGGCCCGAGAACGGGCCCGGAAACGCGTCCGCGTGCGCCGCCGCGCCCTCGTCGGAGGGGGCGTCCTGGCTCGGGACCGCGTCCTCGCTCGGGTTCGTCCCGGTCTTCACTCGCACCACCGCCGCATCAGGTTCCACCGGAATCGTCGGTATCCCAAGACGCCGAAGCAAGGGTTCCGGTTGCCGGTGGGCTGTGATGCCCGACACGTGCGGCGGCCGCTCGGGTACGCACCCGACCGGCTATGAGGCCCGCCCGGGTACGCGCCCCCGCGACCCGCCCCCGCGACCCGCTGCGGGCAACGCGCCCGCGGCGAACCGTTCAACCCGCCACGTGCTCCGTCGCGTCCCGCCGCGCGCGGTCGCGGGCACGCCGCGCCGGGCCCTTCCAGCCGCACGAGCACCGGGCCACCGCGAACGAACCGCGCTCCACGACCGAGATGGCGTGCGAGGCACCCCCGGTTC
>JAJSZB010000759.1:0-977 GCA_050613715.1 Streptomyces sp. IBSBF 3018 | reverse complement strand
GATCAGACGGGCGAGCCGGCGGGGTGGCGTGAGCGTGCGGTGCGGTGCGACCGGGTGGGCGGCGCGAGCGGCGGGGCTGGCGGGTCGGACGGCCCCGGCTGTCGTCCCGACCTGCGCCCCGGTAACCTCCCGACATGCCCCCGCACGTCGCCATCGTCACGGATTCCACCGCTTACCTGGGCGACGACGCCCTGTCGGCCCACGGCATCACGGTCGTCCCCCTCACCGTGGTGATCGGCGACGAGGCGTTCGAGGAGGGCACCGAGATCTCCGCGCCGGCCGTCGCGCACGCGCTCCAGCGGCGCCACCCGGTCACCACGTCGCGGCCGTCCCCCGCCGAGTTCGCCGCCGCGTACGGGGCCGCCGCGGCGTCGGGCGCGGACGCGATCGTCTCGCTCCACCTGTCCGCGGACTTCTCCGGCACCTACGACGCCGCGAGCGTCGCCGCGAAGGACGCGTCCGTGCCGGTGCGCGTGGTCGACACCGGCATGGTCGCCATGGCGCTCGGCTTCACCGTGCTGGCCGCCGCCGAGACCGCCGCGTCGGGCGGCACCGTCGACGAGGTCGTGGCCGCGGCCGAGAAGCGCGCGGCCGACACCTCGGCGTTCTTCTACGTCGACACGCTCGACTACCTGCGCCGCGGCGGCCGGATCGGCGCCGCCCAGGCCCTCTTCGGCTCGGCCCTCGCGGTCAAGCCGCTGCTGCGCCTGGCGGACGGGCGGATCGAACTCCTGGAGAAGGTGCGGACGGCGTCCAAGGCGATCAGCCGCCTGGAGGAGATCGTGGTGGAGCAGGCCGGCGCGCGCCGCGTAGCCCTCGCCGTCCACCACCTCGCCGCCGCCGACCGCGCGGCCGCCCTCGCCGAACGGCTGCACGAGCGGGTACCGGGCCTGGACGGGCTGGTCGTCAGCGAGGTCGGCGCGGTGATCGGGGCGCACGCGGGGCCGGGGCTGCTGGGGGTCGTGGTGTCGCCGCAC
>JAJSZB010000758.1:0-1947 GCA_050613715.1 Streptomyces sp. IBSBF 3018 | reverse complement strand
GACGTGAGCTTGAGGATCGTAGTGGCTGTGAAGTATGTGCCCGATGCCACGGGTGATCGTCATTTCGCTGAGGATCTGACGACTGATCGTGAGGCTGTGGACGGTCTGCTGTCCGAGTTGGACGAGTATGCGGTGGAGCAGGCGTTGCAGATCGCGGAGTCCGCGGACGATGCCGAGGTGACCGTGGTGACGGTGGGTCCTGAGGATGCGCGGGATGCGGTGCGCAAGGCGTTGTCGATGGGGGCGGACCGGGGTGTGCATGTGGAGGACGAGGGGTTGCACGGCACGGATGTGATCGGTACGTCGCTGGTGCTGGCCAAGGTTGTTGAGCACGTGGGCTTTGATCTGGTGGTGGCGGGGATGGCGTCGACGGATGGTACGGGGGGTGTGGTGCCGGCGTTGTTGGCGGAGCGGTTGGGGGTGCCGCAGGTGACGTTGCTGTCGCAGGTGTCGGTGGCCGGGGGGAAGGTGTCGGGGCGGCGTGATGGTGATGCGGCCAGTGAGGAGTTGGAGGCGGTGTTGCCGGCGGTGGTGTCGGTGACCGATCAGTCCGGTGAGGCGCGGTATCCGTCGTTCAAGGGGATCATGGCGGCGAAGAAGAAGCCGGTGGAGTCGCTGGGTCTGGCGGATCTGGGGATCGATGCCGGTGAGGTGGGGCTGGCGGGTGCGTGGAGTGCGGTGGAGTCGGTGGCGGCGCGTCCGGCGCGTACGGCGGGCACGGTCGTGAAGGACGAGGGCGAGGGCGGCAAGCAGCTCGCGGAGTTCCTGGCGAACCNCGGCGCGTACGGCGGGCACGGTCGTGAAGGACGAGGGCGAGGGCGGCAAGCAGCTCGCGGAGTTCCTGGCGAACCGAAAGTTCATCTGAGCGGAGCGGTAGTGATGGCTGAAGTCCTCGTTGTTGTCGATCATGTCGATGGTGTGGTTCGTAAGCCGACGTTGGAGTTGTTGACGTTGGCGCGGCGGTTGGGNTGATGGCTGAAGTCCTCGTTGTTGTCGATCATGTCGATGGTGTGGTTCGTAAGCCGACGTTGGAGTTGTTGACGTTGGCGCGGCGGTTGGGTGAGCCGGTGGCGGTGCATCTGGGGCCGGGTGGTGGGGCTGCGGCGCGGGTGTTGGGGGAGCATGGGGCGGTGCGGGTTCTGGTGGCGGATGCGCCGGAGTTCGCGGAGTTCCTGGTGGTGCCGAAGGTGGATGCGCTGCAGGCTGCGGTGGAGGCTGTGGGGCCGGTGGCGGTGTTGGTGTCGTCGTCGGCGGAGGGTAAGGAGGTCGCGGCGCGGTTGGCGTTGCGGCTGGGGTCGGGTGTGATCACCGATGCGGTGGATGTGCGCGCCGGCGATGGTGATGGTGGTGGGGTGGTGGCGGTGCAGTCGGTGTTCGCTGCGGCGTTCACGGCGGTGTCGCGGGTGACGCGGGGGGTGCCGGTGGTGACGGTGAAGCCGAATGCGGCGCCGGTGGAGGCTGCTCCTGCCGCGGGTGTTGTGGAGGAGTTGGGGGTGGTGTTCGGGGAGTTGGCGCGGGGGACGCGGGTGGTGTCGCGGGCGGCGCGGGTGTCGACGGGGCGTCCGGAGCTGACGGAGGCGGCGATCGTGGTCTCTGGTGGTCGGGGGGTGAACGGTGCGGAGAATTTCGCGGTGATCGAGGCGTTGGCGGATGCGCTGGGTGCTGCGGTGGGTGCGTCGCGTGCGGCGGTGGATGCGGGGTGGTATCCGCATGCGAACCAGGTGGGTCAGACGGGTAAGTCGGTGTCGCCGCAGTTGTATGTCGCGAACGGTATTTCGGGGGCGATTCAGCATCGTGCGGGGATGCAGACGTCGAAGACGATCGTGGCGGTGAACAAGGACGCGGAGGCGCCGATCTTCGATCTGGTGGATTTCGGGGTGGTGGGTGATCTGTTCCAGGTGGTGCCGCAGCTGACCGAGGAGATCACCGCCCGCAAGGGCTGACCCC
>JAJSZB010000757.1:0-1744 GCA_050613715.1 Streptomyces sp. IBSBF 3018 | reverse complement strand
GCGGGGGCCAGGTCGTGGGGTCGAGGAGGCCGGTGACGTAGGCGCGGGCGACGAGGGCGGCGCGGCTGCGGGCGCCGAGCTTCTGGCGCAGCCGGTCGATGTGGTAGTCGAGCCCCTGCCGTGACAGGTGGAGCTCGCGGCCGAGTTCGATGTTGGTCAGGCCCGCGGCCAGGCCCTCCACGATGCGGGTCTCCGCGTCGGTGAGCGACGGGTGGTCCGCGTCCGCGCCCCGCGGTGCCGGGACCGGGGCCGGGACCAGCGGGAACAGGCAGCAGATCACGTCCTGGCCCGGCGGCCCGGCCGGCCATGTCACCGCGCGCACCGGTACCCGCCGGCCGTCGGGGCGCCGTACCGTCGCGATCGCGTCCGCGTAGCCGTCCGGGCGGGCGGCCCTGCGGGTGGCGAGCAGCGTGCAGGCCCGCGGCGGGAGCAGGCGGTCGAGCGGCGCGCCGGTCACGCTCTCGGCGGGCCGGCCGAAGAGCCGCTCGGCGGCCGGGTTGGCGTCCCGCACGACCCCCGCGGGGTCGGTGACCAGGGTCGGCGTCCAGGCGCGGTCGAACAGCGCGAGGGTGGAGTCGATCATGGTTTCGTGGTGCTTCCGGGTCGTGGCGGTCAATCCTGATGGCGGACGCGGTTCACCGCGCGGGTCGACGCAATGCACGCGGAAGGACTAATCCGCGTGCATTGCCGGAGCCTCGGCCCGCGCCTCACACCCGCGCCGCCGCGACGGTGGTCTGAGCCGTCGTCAGCCGCGGTCAGCCCTCGTGAGCCGACGTCAGCCGCGGCCGACCGCGGTCAGTCGTCGATCCGCCGGTGCAGCGCCCCCGCGTACGGCGTGAGGCGGCGCAGCAGCGCGTGGCCGATGCGGTCGGCCTCGTCCCGTTCGAGCAGTACGGAGACCTCGCGCCGCAGGTCCGGCGGCAGGTCGTGGGCGACCCAGACGCGTACCGCCCTGCGCAGCCAGGCGCGTTGGAGCAGGANGAGCAGTACGGAGACCTCGCGCCGCAGGTCCGGCGGCAGGTCGTGGGCGACCCAGACGCGTACCGCCCTGCGCAGCCAGGCGCGTTGGAGCAGGACCGCCGGGTCCTCCTCCTCGACGGCCGTGGTCTGCGCGGTCGCGGCCTGGAGGACCGCGGCCGGGCTGCCCGGACCCGCCGCGGGCAGCAGACGCCGCCCGGCCACCACGGGAACCGTGCCCCCGGCCGGCCGCAGCCGCCGCGCGATGGCGTAGCGCTCGGCGGAGGTCAACGTGCGGCCCAGCCGCTGCGTCTCAGCCTCCACCCGCGCCAAGTACGCGGTGCGCGCCTGGCGTTCCCCGCGGGTGAGCGGGTCCTCCGCGCGGGCGGCGGCGCTCCACGCGGCCCGCAGGCGGGACTTGAGGAACGCGGGCCAGACCTCGTAGCGCTCCCAGTCGATGCGGCGGACGGCCTGGTAGACCTCCCACAGCGTCTCGCCGTGCACCGCGTCCCGGTCCGCGCCCGGCGGCAGCCGCGCCGCCTGCGCGCGGGCGGTCCGCAGCGCCCACGGCCACAGCGCCTCCAGGAGCAGGTCGTCGGCCGAACGGGCCGCCGCGCCGGAGCCGCCGGAACCGCTGTGACCTGCGGCGCCGGGGCCGGGGGAGCGCCCCGACCCGCCCGAGCCGGGCGGACCGTCCTCCGTCGCCTCCGTCGCCCCCGTCGCCCGCTGGGCCAACGCCCGCTCGGCCAGCGCCCGCAGCCCCGTCGCGACCCACGCGGGATCGAAC
>JAJSZB010000756.1:0-983 GCA_050613715.1 Streptomyces sp. IBSBF 3018 | reverse complement strand
GCCCTCCCCGGCGAGCGCCTGCGGCTGGGCTTCCCCACCGAACGGCCGAGGCTGCGCCTGCGGCTGAGCTTCACCGGAAAACGCACGAGGCTGGGCTTGCGGCTGGGCTTCACCCGACAATCCGCGGGCTTGCGGCTGCGGCTGGGCCTCCGCGCCGAACGGGCGAGGCTGCGGCAGCGCTCCCGGCCGGTCGGAACGCGCCGGGGGCTGCGCGTGCGGACCGGGGTGCCCCGGCTGCGGCAGGGGCTGTTGCCGCGCGTCCCCGGCGAAGGGCTGCGGCTGCGCCACCGGCTGCCCCGGCCGCAACTGCGGCAGCGCGCCGCGCTCACCGGCCACGTCTCCCGCCGGGCCGGCGCCCTGCTCGGGCACGACCTGCGGCCTGCCCTGCGGACCGGGCCAGGCGCCGCCCTCAGCGGGCGCGGAGGCCGCGGACGGCCACGCGGCCGCGCGCTCACCCGGACCCGCGGGCGCGTTCGCCCCGGACGTACCGCCCGACGGGGCGCCGGCCTGCGGCTCGGGCCAGGCCCCGCGCTCACCGGGACCGGACGGCGCGTCGGGCCCCGTCGTACCGGCCGAGGGGCCGCCGGTCCGCGGCTCGGGCCGGTCACCGGGCTGCTGCGCCTGCGCGCCCCATGAGATGGCGGGACGTTCGGCGCTCGGGGGCAGGACGCGCGGCCAGGACGGTGTGTCCCCGGACGCGGCCCGCGGGTCGTTCGCGCGCGGGTCCTGCGGCGCCGGCGCGGCGTAGGGGTCCTGCCGGCCGGGTGCGCTGTCCGGGCCGGCGTACGGGGTCTGCGGGGCGGGAGCGGACGCGGACGCGGCGGACAAGGCCGAGGCGGCGGACGGGTCGGCGTCGGCCGGGCGCGGCTGCGGCACCTGCGGCGGCCGGCCGAACTGGGCCCGCGGCGCCGACGGGTCCTCGTCCAGGAACATCGGCCCCGACTCGTCCATCCCCGCCCCCGCCCCACCGGAAGCCCCGGAAG
>JAJSZB010000755.1:0-993 GCA_050613715.1 Streptomyces sp. IBSBF 3018 | reverse complement strand
GGGAGGGGACGGCCCGGCGACCCCCTGCCGCCCGGCTCCCGGCCCGCGCCCGTGCCGGGTTACGTCGAGCAGCGCGCGGGCGGCGAGGTGGTCTCGCGCCACTCCCACGACCACCACCAGCTGATCTACGTGAGCACCGGCGTGCTCGCGATCCAGACCGAGCGGGGTGCGTGGGTCGCCTCGCGCGACCGGGCGGTGTGGACGCCCGCGGGGATCTGGCACGAGCACCGCGTCTACGGGAGCAGCTCGCTGCACATCGTGAACTTCCCCGCCGACCCGGACGCCCCCGCGCCGCTCGCCACCGCCTCGCCGGTGATCCTCGCCGTCGACCCGCTGCTGCGCGAACTGCTGGTCGCCTACACCGAGCCGGGGCTGCCCGCGGGCGAGGCGGTCCGGATCAGGGCGGTGCTCTCCGACCGGCTGCGCCGCGCCCGCACCCGTCCGCTGGCGCTGCCCGAGGCCCGCGACCCGCGGCTGGCGCACGCCTGCCGGCTGGTCGCCGAGGACCTCAGCAGGCCGCGCGGCCTGGCCTGGCTGGCCCGCGAGTCCGGGGCCGGGCAGCGCACCCTGACCCGGCTGTTCCGCACCGAGTTCGGCATGACCTACCCGCAGTGGCGGACCCACCGGCGGGTGTTCCACGCGATGGTGCTGCTCGCCGAGGGCGCGACCGTCACCGAGACCGCACACCGCTGCGGCTGGGCCACGGCCAGCGCGTTCATCGACACCTTCACCCGCACGATGGGCCAGACGCCCGGCGCGTACCAGAGCCCGCGCCGGGCATAGCGGCGGCCCGCGCCGGGGCCGGCCGAGTCCTCGGCTCCCGTACACCTCCGGTGCCACCACCTGCGCCGTCGCCGACCGGTCACGGGCCGCGGCGGGCGCGCATGCGCGGGACGGGCGCGCGGCACGCGCGGTGGGCGCCGCGGGTGGGTCAGTCGCCGAGGGCGGCGGCCAGGCGGCTGAGGGCCAGCGGGCGGCGGGGGTCGGCGGCGG
>JAJSZB010000754.1:0-1003 GCA_050613715.1 Streptomyces sp. IBSBF 3018 | reverse complement strand
TCCTCCGCCACCACCGCCGCCCGCGCCGCCACCGCCACCGCTCCCCGCCCGGCGGGGAACGACGTGGCGAACGGAACGTGTCGCACCAGGTGAACGCATGGGAGAATGGACTCCCGTGAGTGGACACGTGAGTGGGCAGTCGGCGCGGGTGATCCTGGTGACGGGCCCTTCGGGCTCCGGAAAATCGTCGTTGGCCGCGCGCAGCGGCCTCCCGGTGCTCGCGCTGGACGACTTCTACAAGGACGGCGACGACCCGACGCTGCCCGAGCTGCCCGGCGGTTCGGGCACCGACTGGGACGTCCCCGCCTCCTGGAACGCCGACGCCGCGGTCGCCGCCATCGCCGCCCTGTGCGCGGACGGCCGCGCGCAGATCCCGGTCTACGACATCGCCGCGAGCGCCGCCACCGGCCGGACCGTGCTGGACCTGGGCGGCGCGCCGCTGTTCGTCGCCGAGGGGATCTTCGCCGCCGAGGTGGCCCGGCGGGTCGCCGCGCTCGGCCTGCTCGCCGACGCGCTCTGCCTGCGCGGACGTCCCTCGACCACCGCGCGCCGCCGCTTCGTGCGCGACCTGCGCGAGGGCCGGAAGTCCGTGCCGTTCCTGATCCGCCGCGGCTGGCACCTGATGCGCGCCGAGCGCGGCATCGTCGCCCGCCACGTGGCGCTGGGCTGCCACCCCTGCGGCCACACGGAGGCCGCGGCGCGCATCGCCGCGGCGGCCACGACGACGCCCGCCGGGACGCTCGCCGGGACCGCGGCCGGGTCTCCGCTCGCGGACACCGCCGCCCCCGAGCCCGTACAAGCCTGACCGCGGCCACCCGCGCGCCCGCACCGCCCGCAGGCACGCCACGGCTGCCGTCACCGTCGCCATCGCCGGAGGACGATCGGCCCCGGTCACCGCGAGGTCTCCCGCGGCGGAGAGCCGAAGAGCCGCTCGGCCTCGCGCCCCACCGAGCCGCGCGGCGCCGCCGTACGCCGCGCCCCCACGCGCCGCGTCGTGCCGCCC
>JAJSZB010000753.1:0-1017 GCA_050613715.1 Streptomyces sp. IBSBF 3018 | reverse complement strand
GATACGGGGTCGGGCTACGGGGAACGGGGTCCCGCGGGGTCAGCCGGTGTAGGCGTTGAACGCCTTGGAGAAGTCGCCGGCGCCCTGGGCGACGGAGCTGCAGGTGGCGCTGGCCCAGGTCTGGGCGCCGCCGTCGCACTGCTTGTCGCGGGTGGCGGACCACATCGACAGCCAGGCCAGGCCCTTGGACCTGGCGAAGTCGGCGAGCTTGCCCGCGTCGGCGACGGTGAAGGTCTCGGTGCTGACGTCGTTGACGCCGATCATCGGGGTGACCGCGATCTTCTTCCACGCGTCGGCGTCGGAGATCCCGAGCACGCTCTTGACCTGCGCCTGGGTCGCGGTGGCGCCGTCGATGGCGTACTGGCCCATGTCGCCGGTGAACGAGGAGCCGTAGTCCATCGCCATGATGTTGACGGCGTGGATGTCGACGCCGTTGCTCTTGGCGTTGCTGAGCAGGTTGATGCCGTCCTGGGTCAGGCCGGTGGGCATCGCGGGCAGGGTGTAGGACACCTCCAGGCCGCTGTGGCTCTTCTGCAGCTGCGCGATGGCCTGCGCGCGGCGGGTGTTGGCCGCGGAGTCCGGCAGCGCCGCGCCCTCGATGTCGAAGTCGACCTTGGTGAGCTTGTACTGGTCGACGACCTTGCCGTACGCGGCCGCCAGGTCGGAGGCCGAGGAGCAGGCGGCGGCGAGCTCGGTGCCGTTGGCGCCGCCGAAGGACACCCGGACGTCGCCGCCGGCCGACCGCACCGCGCCGATCTGCGCGGCCACCGCGTCGCTGCCCAGGTCGCTGACGCCGCCCCATTTGGGGGTGCAGCCGCCGCCGGCCAGCACGAACGCGAGGTTGAACTGCTTGACGCCGTTGGCCTTCATCGCGCCGGTCAGGTCGTACGCCGGGTAGAGCGAGGTGTCGACGTAGGGCGAGAAGCCGCCGGACGCGGTCGAGCCGGTGCCGGTGCCGGTGCCGGTGCCGCTTCCGCCGGTGGGGGTGGCGGTGGGCGTGCCGGTGGGCTGCTGGGT
>JAJSZB010000752.1:0-1021 GCA_050613715.1 Streptomyces sp. IBSBF 3018 | reverse complement strand
GTGTTATTATATTTTTAAAAACCCCCCCCCCGCGGGGGGGGGGGGCCCCCCCCCCCGGGGGGGCCCCGCGCCGGAACGCCTGGTGTCACCAGGGGACGACGCCCGCGTCCTCGTAGAACCCGCCGGTCGGGCCGCCGTCCGGCAGCGTGGCGAGCCGGATCGCCGTGGCCGCGCCCTGCTCGGGCGTGCGCGGCCCGTAGAAGCCGGTGAAGTCGGTCGCGACCAGGCCCGGGCACGCGGCGTTGATCAGGATCTTCGTGCCGGCGAACTGCCGGGCGTACTGCACGGTCACGCCGTTGAGGAACGTCTTGCTGGGCGCGTACGCCGCCATGATCGGGCCGATCTCGGTGTCCGGGTCGGCCTGGCGGGTCAGCGAGGCGACGGAACTGGACATGTTGACGATGCGCGGGGAGGCCGCACGGTGCAGCAACGGCAGCATGGCGTTGGTGACGCGGATGACGCCGAGGACGTTGGTCTCCACGACCTCGCGGACCAGGCCGAGGTCGAGGGTGGTCGGGTCCTGGTACCAGCCGGGGGCCATCTCGCCCGGGATCCCCGCGTTGTTGACCAGGACGTCCAGGCGTCCGGCCTCGCGGGCGATCAGCTCGGCGGCCTCGGCGACGCTGCGGTCGTCCGTCACGTCCAGCGGTACGCCGAACGCGTCCACGCCGCCCGCGCGCAGCTTCTCCACGGCGGCCGCGCGCCGTGCGTCGTCGCGGGCGCCGACGCCCACGCGGAAGCCGAGGGCGCCGAGGCCGGCGGCCACGGCGTACCCGATTCCCTTGTTCGCGCCGGTGACCAGCGCGGTCCTCGTACCGGCGGCGGTGCTGTCGGTCGTGCTGTCGGTGCTGTTCTCGGTGTTGTTCGTGTCGCTCATGCGGTCGATGCTCACGCCGGGCCGGAGCGGGCGGCCAACACCGATGCGGTATCCAGTGATACCTGGCGGGTATCACAGGGCGGGTAGGCTGGAGGTATGGACACACGTCGGGCGAGGGGCGGCGCGGGGGCGGCGGGGGGGGGG
>JAJSZB010000751.1:0-1224 GCA_050613715.1 Streptomyces sp. IBSBF 3018 | reverse complement strand
GGGTACAGGCGCCGGGGGTACGGGTGGCGTGGCCGGTCGCGGTGACCGTGGTGGTCGTGGGGACGGGAGCGGTGGGCTGCCGGGTGGTGTGCCGTTGCGGTTGGCGTACCGCGGGGCCTACGACCGCGGGCAGGTCTTCGACTTCCTCGCGGCGCACGCGGTGCCGGGTGTGGAGGAGGTCGTCGGGGCGCCGGGACGCCGCTCGTACCGGCGCGGGCTGCGGCTGCCGCACGGCGTGGGCGTGGTCGAGGTGGCCGAACGCGCGGGCGCCGGCGGGTGGTTGGAGTGCCGGCTGCACCTGGCGGACCTGCGTGACCTGACGACCGCGACCCAACGCGCCCGTCGGCTGTTCGACTTGGACGCGGACCCGTACGCGGTGGCCGAACGCCTCGGCGCGGACCCGCGGTTGGCGCCGCTGGTGGCGGCGCGGCCGGGGTTGCGGGCGCCGGGCGCGGCGGACGCGGAGGAGGTCGCGGTGGTCGCCGTGCTGGGGGGCGCCGCGCCCGGCGTCGCGACGGCGGACGGGATCGCGGCGGCGCGCGGGTGGGCCGGCGCGGTGGCGTCGGCGTACGGGGAGGCGGCGCCGTTCGCGGGCGGCGCGCTGCGGGTCTTCCCGGGGCCGGAGGTTCTGGCGGACGCGGAGCTGGAACGGTTCGGCGTCCCGTCGCCGCGGGCGGATGCGGTGCGGGCGCTCAGCGTGGCGCTCGTCGGGGGTGAGCTCCGGCTCGATCCCGGCGTCGACCGGGACGACGCGGAGCGCGTGCTCGTGTCCGTCGTCGGGGTCGACCGCGTGGTGGCCCGCGTCATCCGCATGCGCGCGCTGGGCGACCCGGATGTGGCGCTGCGCGCTGCCGCCGACGCGGTGGCCTGGCGGCCTTGGCGCTCCTACGCGGCGCATCACCTCGCCTGACGTCGCGGATCTCTTCCGCGCGGCGTCCGATCGCCTTCGCCCGGTGGCGGATGCGGCGGGGGGTGCCCCCTGGCCGTGGACGAACCACAGGCCCGGTGCGGGCCGGTCGCGCAGTTCCCCGCNTGCGGCGGGGGGTGCCCCCTGGCCGTGGACGAACCACAGGCCCGGTGCGGGCCGGTCGCGCAGTTCCCCGCGCCCCTGGCTCCCGGCCGGTGGCCCGATACGGCGAGGGCCCCTGGGCCCATGGCGAACTGGCGGCGCGGTGTGGCTGGGGTGCGGGGGGCCCGTGGTTCTGGATCGCTCGGGTCAGGGGG
>JAJSZB010000750.1:0-1048 GCA_050613715.1 Streptomyces sp. IBSBF 3018 | reverse complement strand
CGCCACGCCCGAGCCGCCCCGGGGGCCCCCGGTGCCGTGCCCCCGCGCCGCGTCCCGTCCGGCACCGGCGTCCCGCCCTGTGCCGGGCCGGCCCGGGAACGGGCGTAGGGTCGGCGACCATGACGTATCTGCGGCTCGATGACGGACGGACGCTGGAGTACGAGGTCACGGGACCCGAGAACGGCGTGCCGCTGGTGCTGCACAACGGGACGCCCTCGGCGGTATCGGTGTACGCGCCGATGGCCGAGGCGATCACCCGGCAGGGTCTGCGCTGCGTCTCGTACAGCAGGGCCGGCTACGCGGGGTCGACACCGCTGCCCGGCCGTACGGTCGCCTCGGTCGCCGGCGATGTCGCGGCGCTGCTGGACGCGCTGGGCGCGGACCGCTTCCTGACCGCCGGCTGGTCCGGCGGCGGTCCGCACACGCTGGCCTGTGCGGCGCTGCTGCCCGAACGGTGCGTGGCCGCGGCGACGGTGGCCGGCGTGGCACCTCACGACGCGCCCGGCCTGGACTGGCTGGACGGCATGGGCACGGAGAACGTCGAGGAGTTCGGTGCCGCGAGGGCCGGCGAGCAGCCGCTGACGGCGTTCCTGCGGGCGCAGGCACCGGTGCTGGGCGGCGTCCGCCCCGACGAGATCGCCGCGGCGCTCGGCGACCTGGCCCCCGAGGTCGACCGGGCGGTGCTCACCGACGACTACGCCGTCTACCTGGCCGAACTCTTCCGCGCTGCCGTCAGCGGCCCCGACGCCATCGCCGGGTGGCGCGACGACGACCTCGCCTTCGTCCGCGACTGGGGCTTCGACCTCGACGCGATCACCGTGCCGGTGGCCGTCTGGCAGGGCGGCCGGGACCGCATGGTCCCCGCCGCCCACGGCGACTGGATCGCCGCCCGCATCCCCGGTGCCACCGCCCACCTCGACCCCGCCGAGGGCCACCTCTCCATCGCCGTCAAGTCCTTCGCCACCGTCGTCGCCGACCTGGCCGCCCACGTGTGACGCCCGTGGGGGTCGGGGCACCCCCCGACCCCCCCCGGCGCCCCGAGTGTTGG
>JAJSZB010000074.1:0-22229 GCA_050613715.1 Streptomyces sp. IBSBF 3018 | reverse complement strand
CTCACCGCCCCCGTGGCGGCGGCCTCCTGCGGCTGCTGAGACGGCGCGCAGCGCGCGGGCGCCGCCCTACTCGGGCATCGTCACCAGTTCGTACGCCCACAACTCGCCGCGATCGGCGACGCGCTCGAAGCCGACGCGCTCCAGCACCGCCTGCGACGGGCGGTTGGCCGGCTCGGTCGTCGCGAGAACGACCATGACCTGCGGCTGGCCCAGCGCCCACTGGCACANCTCCAGCACCGCCTGCGACGGGCGGTTGGCCGGCTCGGTCGTCGCGAGAACGACCATGACCTGCGGCTGGCCCAGCGCCCACTGGCACAGCGCCCGCGCCGCGTCGGTCGCCCAGCCCGCGCCCCTGGCCGACTCCGACAGGTCGTAGCCGATCTCGACGGCACCACGGTCCGGCGGCCCGTGGAAACCCACGCCGCCGAGCGCCACGCCGTCCTCGGCCCTGACGATCGCGAACAGTCCCCAACCGGGCTGGTACACCCCGGCCTTGGACGCCGCGACCGTCATCATCGCCGCGCCCACCGTCCCCTCGCCGGGCACGCCGTCGACCCACGTCAGCGAAGCCGGCTTGCCGTCGGACAGCAGGGCGGCGTCCTCGGGCAGCTGCTCGCGCAGGATCAGCCGGCCCTGCGTCAGCACCAGCCGTCCACGGTCGTGGGAAGCGTGCAGGGTCATCGGTGGGTACCGCCTTGTCGTCGCAGGAGTGCGCCCGGCGCGAGCCCGGGACCAGCAGGGTAACGGCACGGGCGCACCGCCGGTTCCCCCGGGGCGGCGCACCCGCCGCGCCGGGGGAACCGGCGGTGCGCGGCGGTCACAGCGCCGAGATCTCGGCCACCAGGTCGTCCAGGCCGAGGGAGCCCAGGGACAGCGCCGCCATGTGCCACGCCTTGAGGTCGAAGGAGTCGCCGTGCGCGGCGCGGGCCGCGGCCCGGCCGGTCAGCCACGCCCGCTCGCCCAGCTTGTAGCCGATCGCCTGGCCGGGCATGCCCAGGTAGCGGATCAGCTCGCTGTCCACGAAGTCCGCCGGCCGGCCGCTGTACGCGCCGAAGAACTCCCGCGCCAGCTCCGGCGTCCAGCGCTCGCCGGGGTGGAACGGCGAGTCCGCCGGGATCCGAAGCTCCAGGTGCATGCCGATGTCGACGATCACCCGGTTCGCGCGCATCATCTGCGCGTCGAGGTAGCCCAGTCGGCGCTCGGGGTCGGTGAGGAAGCCCAGCTCGTCCATCAGACGCTCGGCGTACAGCGCCCAGCCCTCGGCGTTGGCGCTGACCATGCCCGCCGTCGCCTGGTAGCGGGACAGGTTCTCCGCGACGTGCGCCCACTGCGCCAGCTGGAGGTGATGGCCGGGCACGCCCTCGTGGTACCACGTGGACACCAGGTCGTAGATCGGGAAGCGGGTGCGCCCCATCGTCGGCAGCCAGGTGCGGCCCGGGCGGCTGAAGTCCTCCGAGGGCGCGGTGTAGTACGGCGCGGCGGCCCCGCCGGGCGGCGCGATCCTCGACTCCACCCGCTTGACCCGGTCGGCGAGTTCGAAGTGCGTGCCGTCCAGCGCGGCCACGGCCTCGTCCATCAGCGCCTGCAGCCAGTCCCTGACCTCGTCCACGCCCTCGATGGCCTGGCCGTGGTCGACCAGGTGCCGCAGCACCTGCCACGGCGTGGCGTCCGGGAGGATCTTCCCGGCCTCGGCGGCCATCTCCCCGCTCAGCCGGTGGAACTCCGACCAGCCGTACTCGTAGGCCTCGTCCAGGTCCAGGTCGGCGCCGTTCCAGTAGTTCGCCCACAGCGCGTACCGCTCGCGGCCCACCGTGTCGGGGGCGCCGGCCACTCCTGGCGCGTAGGTGTCGCGCAGCCAGTCGCGCAGGCCCGCGTAGGCGGCGGTGGCCTGCGCCGCGGCGGCGTCCAGCTCCTCGCGCAGCTCCCGCGGGCCGTCCGCGACGAGCCCGGCGAACCAGCTCGCGCCGTCCCCGCCGCCGGTCCACCCGGTGAGCTGGCCGACGACGGTCTCCACCTGCTTGGGACCGGCCGGCAGGTCACGGGCCAGGCCCTCGGCCAGCGACGCGCGGTAGCCGTCCAGCGCGGCCGGGACCGCGCGCAGCCGGGCGGCCAGGTCGGCGTAGTCGTCGGCGGACTGCGTCGGCATCAGGGTGAACGCCTCGCGGATCGCGTGCGACGGGTCGGCGATGTTGCTCACCGCGCGCAGGTGCTCGCCCGCGTCGTGCACCGCGAGGTCCGCGGTCAGCCGCTCGCGCAGCAGCCGGGCGCAGCGCCGCTCGGCGTCGCTGTCGCCTCCCGGCCGCGCCTGCGCCTCGGCCAGCAGGCCGAGCGTGGCCCTGGCCAGCTCGGCGCGGGCGTCGGCGCCGGCCGGAGAGAAGTCCGGCAGCCGCCGGGAGGACTCCGGCACACCGAGGTAGGTGCCGAGGATGGGGTCGAGGGCGACGAGGTCGTCGACGTAGGCGTCGGCGACCTGGCGGGGCAGCGCGCTGCCGGAGGTAGTGGACATGCCGCCATCCTGATACGGACAGGGCCCCCGCGTCACCACCATAAGTGCGGCGGCGCCTTACGCGTCGCGCGTAACGACCGCCGCGGCGCGCTGCGGCGGCAGCAGCGGCCCGCACTCCCACTGCTGGAAGATCAGCCGGGTCTCCACCCGCGCCACCTCGCGGCGCGAGGTGAACTCGTCCAGCACCAGCCGCTGGAGGTCCGCGGTGCCGGTGACCGCGACGTGCACCAGGTAGTCGTCGGGGCCGGTGAGGTGGAACAGCGCGCGCGACTCCGGCAGGGCCCGCACGCGCTCCACGAACGGGTCGATCAGCTCCCTGCGGTGCGGCCGGACCTGCACCAGCAGCAGCGCCTGCAGCCCCCGGCCGAGCCTGGCCGGGTCCAGCCGCAGCTCGTGGCCGAGGATCACACCGCCGCGGCGCAGCCTGGCGACCCGGTCCAGACACGTCGACGGTGCGACGCCGACGGCCGCGGCGAGATCGCGGTAGGTGGTCCGGGCATCGTTCTGCAGCACCCGGAGGATCTCCAGATCCACCGGATCGAGAAGGACGGAATCGGTCATCGGCCGAACGTAGCACGGGCTTTCGCCCGTCCGTCCCGTCGAGCGTTCAGTCTGGCGGCCATGGAGACACGAGCAGCCAGGACCACAGGACGCCCCGACCGGGCGCTCGCCACGGAGGCCGTGCACGCGGGCCGCGAGGACCTCGCCGCGCTCGGCGTGCACGCCGTGCCGCTCGACCTGTCCACCACCTACCCCTCGGCGGACAGCCGCGCCGAGGCCGCCCGGGTGGACGCCTTCGCCGCCACCGGCGCGCGGCCGGACGGCCCGCCGGTCTACGGCCGCCTCGACAACCCGACCACCGCCCGGTTCGAGGACGCGCTGGCACGCCTTGAGGGCACCGAGTCCGCCGTCGCCTTCGCCAGCGGCATGGCCGCGCTGAGCGCCTGCCTGCTGGCCCGCTCGGCGCGTGGGCTGCGGCACGTGGTCGCGGTGCGCCCGCTCTACGGGTGCAGCGACCACCTGCTGACCGCCGGACTGCTCGGCACCGAGGTCACCTGGACCGACCCGGCGGGCATCGCCGACGCGATCCGTCCCGACACCGGCCTGGTGGTCGTGGAGACCCCGGCCAACCCCACGCTCGCCGAGGTCGACCTGCGCGCGGTCGCCCACTCCTGCGGCGAGGTGCCGCTGCTGGTCGACAACACCTTCGCCACGCCGGTCCTCCAGCGGCCGGCCGCCTCCGGCGCGCGGATCGTGCTGCACAGCGCGACCAAGTACCTCGGCGGGCACGGCGACGTGCTCGGCGGGGTGGTGGCCTGCGCCGAGGAGTTCGCCCGCGCGCTGCGGCAGGTCCGCTTCGCCACCGGCGGCGTGCTGCACCCGCTCGCCGGCTATCTGCTGCTGCGCGGCCTCGCCACGCTGCCGGTACGGGTCAGGGCCGCGTCCGCGACCGCCGCCGCGCTGGTGGCCCGGCTCGCCGGGGACCCCAGGGTCGCGGCCGTGCACTACCCGCGGATCGGCGGCGCGATGATCGCCTTCGAGGTGCGCGGCGACCCGCACGCGGTGATCGGCGCGGTCCGCCTGATCACCCCGGCGGTCAGCCTCGGCAGCGTCGACACCCTGATCCAGCACCCGGCCTCGATCAGCCACCGCATCGTCGGCCCGGACGACCGGCGGCGCGGCGGCGTGGGCGACCGGCTGCTGCGGATGTCCGTGGGCCTGGAGGACGAGGAGGACCTGTGGCGGGACCTGGACGCGGCGCTGGCGGCGTCGGTGGGCGGTGCGGACGGTGCCGTGGGCGCGGGCCGCGCGGCGGGCACGGAGGCGGGCAGCGGGCCGCGGCTCGGGTGACGGCGGACGCGGCGTCGTCGGCGCGGTCCGGCACGCGGGCGGCCCGGGGCGGTCGAGGGCGGCCCTGAGCGCCCCAAAGCCCTGACGCCCGGGCCCGAACCGCGGTCAGGAGGTCAGCGGGAGCCGCCGCAGATCCAGGGCAGTGCCTCGACGGCGCGCCGGGCGGCGGCCTCGGCGTCGGCGGCGCCCGCGACGTGCAGCGGACGCTCCGTCCCCCGGTCGTCGTGCGCCGCCTCGGGCAGCGCCGCGGTGATCACCAGCGTGCCGTCCTCCACCTGGTAGTCCAGCGGCAGGCCGAGCGCGCGCATCGCGGCCACCATCGCGGTGTTGGACGAGCGCGTGACCGCGTAGACGCTGTCGCGGCCGGTCCGTGCGGCCGTCTCGACCAGCTTGCGCAGCAGCGCGCCGCCGACGCCGCGGCCCTGCCACTCGTCCTCGACGAGCAGCGCGATCTCGCTCTCGTCGCCGTCCCACAGCAGGTGGCCGAGCGCGACCAGCCGGCCCGAGGCGGTCTCGACCGCGAGCGAGTGCCCGAACCGCGGGCTCAGCAGGTGCGCGAGGTAGCGGTCGGCGTCGCCGACCGGGCCGTGGTAGCGCATGGAAAGCGTCGCGGGGGAGCAGCGCTCGTGCAGCGCGAGCGCCGCGGGACGGTCCTGCGGCCCGACCCGGCGCACCGACGTCTGCTCGCCGCCGGGCAGGGCGAGCGCGTCCTCGCGCTCCGGCGCCCGCACGCCGAGCCGCGCGTCGAGTTCGACCAGCGCGCGGGCGCGGGCGAACTCGGTGGGCGTGAACGGCAGATGGTCGCGCCGTACGGTGATCGTGCCGCCCGAGGGATCGCGCAGGCGCATCACGGTGTCCTCCAGTACGTCGGCCGGTACGTCGGTCGCGTCCGGTACGTCGTCGATGGCGTCGTCGGCCGCGGCGCCCGGTGCGGGCCGCGATCCGGTGTCCTTCCGCGCGGCGGCGCCTGTGCCGGCGCCTGCGCCCGTGCTGTCGTGCCGGCGCGGCGGGCGGGGGTCCGAGGTGATCGCGCAGCGTCCGAGCAACTCACGCAGCGCGAGGGGCAGTTCGGACGGGTCCAGGGCGGTCCGGGTGGCGAGCGTGAGCATCCGGGTGGGGGCGTCCACCAGATCGTGGGCGTCGGCCCGCTCCAGCCAGACGTCGGCGCCGCCCGCGCCGGTGACGGCGAACGCGAGCGCACCGTCCGGCAGTCCGGCGGGCGCGCGCAGCAGGAACTCGTCCACCGCGCCCTCGGCGAGCGGGTGCGTCTGGAGGGTGACGATGTCCGCCCCGAGGTCCGCGAGGGCGGTGCAGACGCGGCCCAGGCTGCCGGGCACGTCGGCGACCGTGGTGCGCATCCGCCACAGCGAAGTCGCGGCGGGCCGACCGCCGTCGGCGGGGACGAGGCCGCGGGACTCCGCCGCGGCCGGGGCCTTCGCGGCATCCTTGGCAGCGTCCCTTGGGGCCGCGGGACCGGCGGGCGCTGGGCCGGCGGGCGCGGGGCCGCCGCGGCGCGTGCGCACGACGCGCGCGGCCACCGCGAGGAGGAGCGCGACGGACGAGGGGACGAACAGCGCGGGGCCGTCCGGACGGTGGTTCACCAGGCCGGCCAGGACGCCGGCGGCGGCCACGGCCGTGCAGAGCGCGGCGGCCCGGGCCAGGTCACGACCCCAGCGGCGGCGCTCGTGGCGGTGTGCGGGGGACAAGTGAGGCATACGCCTACGATGCACAGTTTGTATTGCGTGATCACGAACGTGCCGTGACCAGAGGGTAAAGCGCCCATCTCCCCGGTTAACTTACCCTTTCAACCAGTATGCCCGTGTGGTCGGACCCCGTCGGTCCTTCGCGCCGCCGGCATCCCGGCGGCCGCTGCGAGCGCCGCCACCGCGGTGGTCAGCGCTTCGGGGCCGAGGTGAGCGTAGCCCACCACGAGCCGGACTCCCGCATCGTCGCCCGGGCCGCCGCCGGCCTTCGCGGCCGACAGGTAGTCGCTCAGCGGGCGGAGCCGCAGGCCCGCCGCGCCCGCCGCGGCGAGCAGCCGCGCCTGCGGACCGCAGGACGCCGGCAGTATCACGATCGCGTGCAGGCCCGCCGCGACGCCGTCGACCCGCGCGCCGGGCAGACAGCGGGCGAGCGCCGCGACCAGGGCGTCCCGGCGCTGCCGGTACAGCCGCTGGCAGCGCCGGAGTTGGCGGTCGTAGTGGCCGCCGGTGACGAACTCCGCGAGCACCGCCTGCTCGGTGACGGGATTGCCCAGGTCCATCGTCCGCTTGCGGGCGGCCACCTCCGCCACGACGTCCGGCGGCGCGACCATCCAGCCCAACCGCAGCCCCGGGGCGAGCGACTTGCTCACCGATCCCGTGTACGCGACGTGCGCCGGCGCGAGTCCCTGGAGCGCGCCCACCGGCGCCCGGTCGTAGCGGAAGTCCCCGTCGTAGTCGTCCTCGACCAGCAGCGCGCCCGCCGCCCGCGCCCACGCGAGGAGTCCGGCCCGGCGCCGGGCCGTGAACGCCACGCCGGACGGGAACTGGTGACTGGGCGTCAGGACCGCCGCGCGCACGTCCGCCGCGGCCAGCGCCGCCGGGTCAGGGCCCTCGTCGTCCAGTCGGACCGGGACCGCGGTGAGGCCGACGGCGCCGAACAGCGCGTGGTGCTCGGGGCTCCCCGGGTCCTCGACGGCGATCCGCCGCTCGCCCGCGGCGTGCAGCACCATGCCCAGCAGGGTGTGCGCCTGCGCCACGCCCGAGGTGACCACGATGTGGTCGGGGTCGGCGGCCACGCCCCTTCTGCGGGAGAGCAGTTCGGCCAGCGCCTCGCGCAGCGCGGGCAGTCCGCGCGGGTCCGGGTAGCCGAACGCCCGGTGGGGCAGCCGCGCGACGACCCGGCGGTGCGCCGACGACCAGGCGGCGCGCGGGAACAGCGAGAGGTCCGGCAGTCCGGGCCGCAGGTCCAGCGGCCCGCCCCGGTCGTCCTCGGCGAACGGCGTGGCGGCCGGGAGCGCCGTCCCGGGCGCCGCGCCCGCCACCCGGGTCCCCGATCCCTGACGGCCCGTCAGATACCCCTCGGCGATGAGCTGTTCGTACGCGGTCGTGACGACGCCGCGCGACACCCCCAGATCCGCGGCCAGTTCGCGGCTCGACGGCAGCACCGTGCCCGCCGCCAGCCGCCCCGACCTGACGGCCTCCCGCAGCGCCTCGCGCAGCGCCCGTCCGCGCCCGCGCGCCGGCACGTCCGCCGGAACGAGCACCTCCCAGGCCGCCGCCCACCGGACCCGCGGCCCGGTGTCCGCCGCGTCCTTCGCGTCCGCCCGGCCCGCCGGCTTCCTCGCGCCCACCGCATCCCTCGCGCCTGTCGAGCCTGTCGCGCCTGCCGCGTCCGCGCCGCCCGGTGAAGTGGTCCTGTTCTCCGCCATGGAAATGGACCTTAAACCGGACCGGTCGCCGACCGTAGCGTCACCGGCATGAACCCCTCTCTGCGCACCGGAGCGCTGCTCGCGGCGCTCGCGTGCGTCCTGGTCGGCGCCTCCTTCACCGCGAACGGCGCGCTCGTCGGCTATCCGCACGCGGGCGGCCAGGCGCTGCGTTACGGCGCCGCGTTCGTCGTGCTCGCGCCGCTCGCCCGGCGCGGCGCGGGGGAACGGCTGCGGCGGCTGACCGGGCGGCAGTGGGCGCTGACCGCGGCGACCGCGGCGGTCGGCATGGTGGGGTTCAACCTCGCGGTGCTGGCCGCCGAGCGGACAGCGGAGCCGGCCGTGCCGGGTGTGCTGGTCGGCTGCGCGCCGGTGGTGGTGGCGGTGCTGGTCCCGCTGGCGGTGGGCCGCCGCCCGGCCGCGCCGGTCGGCGCCGGCGCCGCGCTGGTGGCCACGGGCGCCTTCGTGGTGCAGGGCTGGGGCGGCACCGACCGGGCGGGGCTGTGCTGGTCGGTGCTGGCGCTCGCCGGCGAGGTCGGGTTCGCGCTGCTGGCCGCCCCGGTGGTCCGGCCGCTGGGTCCGCTGCTGCTGTCGGCGTGCGTGACCGGGCTGGCCGCGGCCGAGGCGGCGGCCCTCGCCGTGGCGGGCGACGGCTTCCGTACGCCCACCGGCCGCGAGGCGCTCGCGCTGGGCTGGCAGGCGGTCGTCGTCACGGTGATCGGCTTCGTCTGCTGGTACGCGGGGATGCAGCGGCTCGGCGCGGAGCGCGCCACGCTCTTCTCCGGGCTCATCCCGGTGTCCGCCGCGCTCACCGCGCCGCTGGTCGCGGTCGGCACGTACGGCCCGGGCAGGCTCGCGGGCAGCGCCCTGGTCGCGGCGGGCGTGGCGATCGGCTCGGGTGCGCTGCGGCGCGGACCCGGCGCGCCGCACGGAGGCGGGCCCGCACGCGAGCCGCGGACCCCGGGCGGACCCGGCGCCGCGTCCGCCCGGCGGGACGAGCCCCGCTACGACGCGGCGACCGCGCCCGTCCACGCCGTGGAGACGCCCGGTACGGGATCCCGCACGATTCTTCCGGCGGGGCGGGGAACTCCGCCGGGTTGCGGGGAGTTGTGACAGTACGGGCCGGTGCGGAGCGCCGGTCCGGCCAACTGCCCCGACCGGGCGCCCCCGTCCCGGTCGGGGCGCCCGGACCGTCCGGTGGACCGCGGGTCCCCTCCTCCCGCGGTCGCCGGACGCCGGGACCGCGCGGCCGGACCCCGACCGCCGTGCTACTTCGCGCCGAGCAGCTGCTGCACCGGGTCGATCGCGAAGTACACCAGGAAGCAGAAGGACACGCCCCACACCAGCGGGTGCACGTCGCGCCACCTGCCGAGCACCAGCTTGATCGCCACGAAGGACAGGAAGCCCGCGCCGATCCCGTTGGTGATGCTGTACGTGAAGGGCATCACGGCGATGGTCAGGAAGGCCGGGATGCCGATGTCGTACTGCGTCCAGTCGATGTTCCTGACCTGGGCCATCAGCAGGAAGCCGACGGCGACCAGCGCGGGCGCGGCCGCCTGCGAGGGCACCACGCCGGCCAGCGGCGACAGGAAGAGCGCGACCGCGAAGAGCGCGCCGGTCACCACGCTGGCCAGCCCGGTCCGCGCGCCCTCGCCGACGCCCGCCGCGGACTCCACGTAGGCGGTGTTGGAGGAGCAGGAGGCCGCGCCGCCCGCGACGGCGGCGGCGCCGTCGATGAAGAGCACCCGGCCGATGTTGGGCACCCGGCCCCTGCGGTCCAGCAGCCCCGCCTCGTTGGAGATGCCGACGATCGTGCCCATCGCGTCGAAGAAGTCCGAGAGGACCAGCGTGAAGACGAAGAGGGACGCGGTCACACCGCCGGCCGCGGAGAAGCCGCCGAAGAGGCTGAAGTGGCCGATCAGTCCGAAGTCCGGGGTGGCGACGACGTCGTGGGGCATCTTCGGCACCGTCAGGCCCCAGGCCCGGTCCGGCACGTCGGCGATCTCGTTGATCACGATCGCGACCACCGTCATCGTGACGATGCTGATCAGGATCGCGCCCCTGATCCGGCGCGCGACCAGCGCCACCGTCAGCAGCACGCCGAGGCAGAACACCAGCACCGGCCAGCCGGCGAGGTCACCGGTGCCGCCGAGCTGCACCGGCACGGTGGTGTCGGCGGCGTCGGGTATGCGGGTGGCGAAGCCGGCGTCGATGAACCCGATGAAGGCGATGAACAGGCCGATGCCCACGCTGATCGCCTGCTTGATGGCCTGCGGGATGGCGTTCATGATCGCCTCGCGCAGCCCGGTCACCACCAGGACGCAGATCAGCAGCCCTTCCAGGACCACCAGGCCCATCGCGTCCGGCCAGCTCATCTTCGGGGCGAGCTGGAAGGCGACCACCGCGTTGAGCCCGAGCCCGGCGGCGATCGCCAGCGGCAGGTTGCCGCCGACGCCCATGATCACCGTCATCACGGCCGCCACCAGCGCGGTGGCGGTGAGCAGTTGGGCCGTGGACAGGTGGTGGTGGTACTTGTCCGTCGCGCCGCCGAGGATGATCGGGTTCAGCACCAGGATGTAGGCCATGGTGAAGAAGGTCGCGACGCCGCCCCTGACCTCCCGTCCGGGGGTCGAACCGCGCTCGCTGATCCTGAACCAGCGGTCGACGGCGTTGTTTCCGGGCGGTGGTGCGGACGCGGGACGGGCGGCGTCCACGACGGATTCCGGCATGGTGCTCCTCTGGGCGGGACCGGGTGGGACCCGGCGACGTGGGACTCGCGGGGCACACGGATTGTGCCCGCGCCCGAACGCTCGCGGGTTTCACCGGCGTTACCCCGTATCACCGTCGGGTTTCGGCCATGCTCAGGTCAACACCTGCGGCGCAGCAGCGGTCCCGGGCTCCGCGCCGGACCGGCCGGTCCGCGCGGGCGTCACAGCCCGCCGGCCACCCGCAGCACCGCGCCGGTGGTGTACGACGCCTCCGGCGACAGCAGCCACGCCACCGCGGCCGCCACCTCCTCCGGCTCGCCCGGCCGCCGCATCGGGATGCGGTCCGCGGCGCGCCACGGCCGCTGCGGGTCGCCCATCGCCGCGTGGATGTCGGTCACGACCATGCCGGGCTGCACGGAGTTGACCCGCACGCCCTCCTGCGCCAGTTCCTTGGACAGGCCCACCGTCATCGCGTCGACCGCGGCCTTGCTCGCCGCGTAGTGGACGTACTCGCCGGGGCTGCCGAGCGTCGCGCCGCCCGAGGAGATGTTCACGATCGCGCCGCCCGCGCCGCCGTGGCGCGTGGACATCGTCAGCACCGCCCGCCGCGCGCAGATCATCGCGCCCATCACGTTGACGTCCACCACCCGGCGCATGACCTCCACCGGGGTCTGCGCGAAGCGGCCCAGCGGGCCGGTGACGCCCGCGTTGTTGACCAGCCCGGTGACCGGGCCGAGGCCGCCGGCCACCGCGTCGAAGAAGGCGTCCACGCCGGCCTCGTCACTGGTGTCTACCTGGTGGACCAGCGCCTCGCCGCCCGCCTCGCGCACCCGCGCGGCCACCGACTCGGCCGCCTCGCGGGCCCGTTCGTAGCCGATGCCGACCCGGTGCCCGGCCGCCGCGAGCCGCACCGCGACCGCCGCGCCGATGCCCCGGCTGCCGCCCGTGACCACTGTGACCTGCGTCGACGCACTGTCCATCGGCCCTGCCCCTCCCGCTGTGCCCGCGCCCTGTTCCCGCCGTGTGCGCGGCGTGACCGTCCGTGGCCGGAATCCCACGGAGATCACGAACGCTATCGCAGCACTCCGTCAACATTGCATGAACGTCGCATGTATCCGGTTCCGGTCGGCATGGGCGGGAATCGAGGATTGGTCTTGACCAACTTCGCGACCCGGCTCTATCGTCCAGTAGTGCAAGAACCTTTAATAAACAGAGGTTCCTAAACAAGGCTTAACAAGCCGGGGACAGGCCGGACCGGATCGGGCGCGGCCACGGTGATTGCGAGGACAGGGTGGGGACCACGCAGCTCGAATCGGTGCAGGAGCCGAAGTACTGGCACCTCAAGACGGTGCTGAACGACGCCCTCGACTCGGAGTTCGAGGTCGGCGAGATCCTTCCGAACGAGCGCGACCTCGCCGCCCGCTTCGGCGTCGCGCGGGCCACGCTCCGCCAGGCGCTGGAGCAGCTGGAGCTGGAGGGGCGCCTGCAGCGCAGGCGCGGCGTCGGCACCACCGTCGCCCCGCCGCGCATCGGCGTGGCGGTCGGCCCGTCCGCGGGCCAGTGGCCCGGCGCGGGCCCGGACGCCTGGCGCACGGTCGGCTGCGTCGAGGCCGCCGCCCCCGCGGCGCTCGCCGCGCTGCTGGGCACCGGACCGGAGGAGACCGTCCACACCATCCGCCGCGAGCGGGTCATCCAGGGCCAGCAGGTCGCCACCGAGCTGCTGTACGTGCCGCCGTCCTCGGTGCCGGGCCTGTCCGCGATGCTCACCCCGGCCGCCCACGCGGCCGCCGTGCTGCGCGAACTGCACGCCCTGCGGCTGGAGGGCGAGGACCGCTCGGTCGAGCTGGGCTCGGCCCGCGCGGAGGACGCCCGGCAGCTCGACCGGCTGCCCGGGGCCCCGGTCCTGGTCGTCACCACCCGCTACTTCGCCGAGGGCCGGGTCACCGCCGCCTCCGTGGCGACCTACCGCGCCGACACCTGCCGGCTGACCTTCGGCGACTCGGGCGCGATGGAGGTCACCCACCACGCGTCCGACGAGGACCGCCAGGCGTCCTGACGCCAGGCGCGGCGGCGTCAAAGCGCCTGTTGCCGCGGCCTTTTCGCCGCCGACTTCCGCCGACGGGTCACGGGTCCGCTCCGCACGCCGGAGCGGACCCGTCGCCGTGCCGGGCGCTCGCCGTGCCGGGTGGTCGCCGTGCCAGGTGGTCGCCGCCCGCGGTTCGGCCGCCGTACCGCGATCCGCCGCCCGCGTCCACGGCCGAGTCCCCTTCCCCGCGGCCCCGCGCCGTGGCGAGAGGGCTCAGGGCCGCGCCAACGACGTCTGCTCGACGGCGAACAGCTGCTCCTCGACGTGGTCCAGCGCCAGCTTCAGCGCGCCCGTGGCGATCGCCTCCTGGCCGAGCGCCGAGAGCACCACGTTCGGCGGGCGCAGGCAGTAGCGGGCCAGCTCGGAGCGGAGCGGGTCCAGCACCCCGTCGAGCCCCGCCGCCCAGCCGCCGATCACCACCAGCTCGGGGTCGATCGCCAGGACCAGCGCCGCCACGTCGTGCACCAGGCGGCGCAGGAAGCGCTCCACCGCGTCCTTCGCCTGGACGTCGCCCTCGCGGGCCAGCGCGAACACCCGCTCCACGGCGGGCTCGTCCAGCGGGTGCAGCGGCTCGCCCGTGGTGGACAGCAGATACTCGGGGGTCACCTCGCGGCCCAGCAGGTGCAGCGCGCCGATCTCCCCGGCCGCGCCGCCGAAGCCGCGGTGCAGCCGCCCGCCGATCAGCGAGCCGGCTCCGGGACTCAGCCCGGCGAGCACGAACACCACGTCGTCCGTGCCGACCGCGACGCCCTTCCAGTGCTCGGCGACCGCGGCCACGTTCGCGTCGTTCTCCACCAGCACCGGACAGCGGAACGAGCGCTGCAACCGCTCGCCGAGCGGCAGCCCGGTCCAGCCCGGCAGGGCCGTGCTCAGCCGCACCTCGCCGTGCGCCTCGACGATGCCGGGGCTGCCCACCCCGACCGCCCACAGCGTGCTGCGCGCCACCCCGGCCTTGCGCAGCAGCTCGGCGACGGTGCCGCGGACACGTTCGATGCGGTCGTCGGCCGGCGCCGCCTCGTCCACCTCGTGCACATGGGAGTCCAGCAGCCGGCCGCTGAGGTCGGAGAGCACCACCCGCACCTGGTGGGCACCGATCTCGATGCCCAGCAGGTGCCCGGCCTCGGCGTGGAAGCGGAAGCGGCGGGCCGGCCGGCCCTGCCTGCGCGCGTCGCCGGGCTCGGGCGCGGCCTCCACCACCAGGCGCGACTCGGTCAGGCCCTCGATCACGCCCTCGACGGTCGGCCGGGACAGGCCGGTGTCGCGCACCAGTTCGGTGAGGGTAGGGGTCTGCGCTCCGCGCAGCGCGTGGAGGACGACCGCGGAATTGATCCGCCGGAGCAGGGAGGGGTCCCCGCCGGTGAGTCGCCCCAAGGTGTGTCCTCCCAGCCGTGCCCGTGTGTGGCGGATCGTACCCGGCGCCGCGCCGCGCGGCGAGCACGGACGGATACCGTTTGCGTGACGCGCGGCGCGGCGTGCCGGGCACGCTTCCGGCAGCGTACGGCCCCGGCGGTCCGGCCGGATGCCGATTGTCAGAGGGCGGCTGTTTACTTGCGTGCATGGATCTTGCTGCCCAGATCGCCGAGGTGGACCGGCTGCGCGTGCTCGACTTCCCCGCGCGGCGGCTGCACGACGCCGCGCGCCGGAGCGGGCCCGGTTTCCACCTGGCCGTGCTCGCCGCCGACCGCGAGTCGGACGCCGAGGCCCTCGTCGAACGACTCGCCGGCCGCTGGGGCGAGCCCGAGGTGCTCGACCTGCTCCCGTACCGCGCGGAGCACCGGCGCGGGATACGCGTGCCGCCGGTGCTCCAGGAGCTGTGCGCGGGCGCACCCGGGGTCTGCGAGGTCTACGGCTGGCGGGTCGGCGACCGCTGGACGGCCGTCGGCGTCGGGGTCCCGGACGGCCCGGACGCCTCGGACACGCTGGAGGACGCCGGCGCCCGCCACGGACGGCGCCCGCCGTACCGCATGGTCCTGGCGGTCGGTCAGGAGACGGCGGTGCCGGAGCCGGCGGCCGCGGGCGGCTGACCCTGCGGCCGGGGTTCGGCGTGGGCCGCGGCGGGCGGCTGGGCCTGCGGCCGGGGTTCGGCGTGGGCCGCGGCGGGCGGCTGGGCCTGCGACCCGGGCTCGGCGTAGGCCGCCGCGCGCAGCCGGCCGAACTCCTCGGCCAGCGCGGTCGGCGTCCAGTGCGCGTTGAGCCCGCTGGGGCTCGGCAGCGCCCACACCCGGGTGCCGCCGAGCGTCCGCTGCTGCGGGCCCACCGCGGCGTGCCGGTCGCCGAAGGCCACCCGGTAGGCGGTCAGGCCGAGGACCGCCAGCCAGGCGGGGCGGAAGGCCGCCACCTTCACCCGCAACTCCTCGCCGCCGGCGACCAGTTCCGCGGTGCTCAGCTCGTCCGCCCGGGCCGTGGCCCGCGGCGCCACGTTGGTGATGCCGAGACCGAGCGCGAGCAGGTCGCGCTGCTCGGACGGCGCGTAGCGGCGCGGGGTGAAGCCGGAGGCGTGCAGCGCGGGCCAGAACCGGTTGCCCGGCCGGGCGAAGTGCTGCCCGGTCCACGCCGACATCAGCCCCGGGTTGATGCCGCAGAAGAGCACCCGCAGGTCCGGGGCGATCACGTCGTCCAGGGTGCGGTCGCGCGCCGCGGCCAGCTGCTCCGGCGTCAGAGGATCGCCCCCGGCCGGTAGGCGGCGGCCTGAGGGTGCGCCTTCACCACGTCCTCGATCCGCCGCACCACCTCGGCGACCTGCCCGACCGCCGCGCCGGTGAAGGACAGCGGGTCGCCCATCAGCGCGTCCAGGGCCGCCCGGTCCAGCGGGATGCGCTCGTCGGCGGCCAGCCGGTCCAGCAGCTCGTTGCGCTCGGTGCCCTGCTCGCGCATCGCCAGGGCGGCCGCCACCGCGTTCTCCTTGATCGCCTCGTGCGCGATCTCCCGGCCGACGCCCGCCCGCACCGCGCCCATCAGCACCTTCGTGGTGGCCAGGAAGGGGAGGTAGCGGTCCAGCTCGCGGGCGACCACCGCGGGGAAGGCGCCGAACTCGTCCAGCACCGTCAGGAAGGTCTCCAGCAGTCCGTCGAAGGCGAAGAACGCGTCCGGCAGCGCGACCCGGCGCACCACCGAGCAGGACACGTCGCCCTCGTTCCACTGGTCGCCGGACAGCTCGCCGGTCATCGACGCGTAGCCGCGCAGGATCACCATCAGGCCGTTGACCCGCTCGCAGGAGCGCGTGTTCATCTTGTGCGGCATCGCCGAGGAGCCCACCTGCCCCGGCTTGAAGCCCTCGGTGACCAGTTCGTGCCCGGCCATCAGCCGGATCGTCTTGGCCAGCGACGAGGGCCCGGCCGCGAGCTGCACCAGCGCGGTCACCGCGTCGTAGTCCAGCGACCGCGGGTAGACCTGGCCGACGGAGGTGAAGGCCCGCGAGAAGCCCAGGTGGGCGGCGATGCGCCGCTCCAGCTCGGCGAGTCGGCCGGTGTCGCCGCCGAGCAGGTCCAGCATGTCCTGCGCGGTGCCGACCGGGCCCTTGATGCCGCGCAGCGGATAGCGCGCGAGCAGGTCCTCGACCCGGCCGAGGGCCACCAGCAGCTCGTCCGCGGTGGTCGCGAACCGCTTGCCGAGCGTCGTGGCCTGCGCCGCCACGTTGTGCGAGCGGCCGGCCATCACCAGCTCCGCGTACTGCGCGGCCAGGTCGCCCAGCCGGGCCAGCACCGCGACCGCACGGTCCCTGACGTGCTCCAGCGACAGCCGGATCTGCAACTGCTCGACGTTCTCGGTCAGATCGCGCGACGTCATGCCCTTGTGCACCTGCTCGTGCCCGGCCAGCGCGTTGAACTCCTCGATACGCGCCTTCACGTCGTGCCGGGTGACCCGCTCGCGCGCCGCGATCGACTCCAGGTCGACCTGCTCGACCACCCGCTCGTAGTCGGCGATCGCCTGCTCCGGGACCTCGATCCCCAGGTCCCGCTGCGCCCGCAGCACGGCCAGCCACAGGCGGCGCTCCAGCACCACCTTCTGCTCGGGGGACCACAGGGTCGCCAGCTCCGCCGAGGCATAGCGGCCGGCGAGGACGTTCGGGATACGCGGCTTGGGAGTCACGTGGGGAGAGCATACCGGCTGTCCACACAGCTCCGTGGAGTCCACGGGGTCCGCGTTGGCCCAGGCCAACGCGTTGCAGTCAAAGAACCGTGCTGCGGTCTGTGAGATGCGCGTGAGACGAACGGCACCGCCAGGCAGCCAACGCCGGGCGGTGCCTGGACCGCTCCGCAACCGCGATCAAGGAAGCGAACCCATGAAGACCGTAGACCCGGGCGCCCCCGTGGCCGCGCTCTGCGCCGCCCTGCGCCATGCCGCCCCCGGTGGCATCCGTCCGGCATTCGAGGTGCTGGACCTGCTCTCCGTCGTCCGTGAGGCACTGGACGTGCCCCTGCCCGCTCCGGGCGCGGACAACGAGCGTGCGTACCAGGCGCTCATGGAGCGCCGCACGACCTTCGCGCGCTGCGCGCTGGGCTCCGTCCTGGAGCCCAGCTCCATGCACCGCGGGAAGCGCGTCCTGAGCCGGCAGGACGCCGCCTGGCTCCGCCGGCACGTTGCCAACACTCCGGTGACGTACTGCGCGTACGAGCCGGAAACTGCCCCCGTCAGCGCCTGACAGTGCATGGCCCTGCCGCGTACGCGGCGGCCCTGGGGCGGTGCCCTGTGACTCGAAGAGTCACTCTGGCGCAGCAGCGCACCGCGCTAGCAGCGCTAGCGTGCATGTCGGCGGCCTTCGGCCACCTGTCGGGCGCGCGCTTCGCGCTCAGAACCATCTACCCCGATCAGGTGGTCATCAGCCTGCACGACGGGGCCGGTGACTTCGAGTTGTAGCGAGAGGCCCTTGGTATTCCCGCTGAGGCTGTTTAGCTCACGGGATGCCAGTCCCCCCACCTCAAAGCCACCACCACCGCTGCCGGTGCCGTGTGGAGCTGATCGCGTACACCACCGACCGCCCGGCGCAGGGGGTCGCGTGAGCGCAGGCCCGGCCGACGCAGCGCGCATCGTCCGTACGACCATCCGGAGAACACCGTGATCCACCCTTGAGTCACCCACTGAGCGAGCACTCATCAGACCGTGCTGGTCCTGCTCGCTCTACTGCTCATCGTGCTCGCCTTCGCCGTGCGGCACATCCGCACCGCTCTGTCCGGAGTACCTGCGGCCGTGCTGGTGGCCGCAGCCGGCGCGGTGCTGTGCACCGCGTACAGCGGCGGCACGTCCTGGGCCTTCGCTCGTGACCACCTGGACATGCCCAGCGTCGTGGAGCGCGGCGCGTTGTTCGCCGCCGGAGAAATGGAGCTGTTCTCCATGACGCTCATGGCGCGCCAGAACCTGCGCACGACCGGTGCGCCTGGAGTGCCTGGATTCCTGGTGCGGACGATCACGGCCGTCCAGGTGATCCCCGCGTTTACGGAGTCGGGAATCATCGCTGGCAGAATCCGGGCCTTCGCGGGCCCGACCCTGGCTGCGCTCCTCTGGCACCTGGCAATGGGAATGGAGCTGCGGCACCTCCTCCCCGGGGCGGACTCCGAGCGCCTCTCCGCGATCCTGGTCAGAGAGGCCAGGGAGCGACTGTTGGCCCGTCACGGGCTGTCCCGCCGGGAGCGGAACGCCGTCCTGTGCCAGTTGTCCGCGTACCGCAACGCCGGAGAGCTGGCCACGCCGCAGCTCCCTTCGCCGTGGCGAACGGGAGCGCCCGGTGCGTCGGAGATGACCAGCACCGTCGTGCCCCTCCGGTTCTCCGGGCGCCGTTCGCGCTCCGCCCACCGAGGTGGGCGCCAGGGCAACGATTGCCTCGTACAGCAGTGCCCGGCCGATGACCAGGCGGACGCATTCGACCTCGTGCGTCGCCGCAGCGACGGCGCTGCTGTCAAAGGTCGTGCTCCCGGCTGGCCGGCGATCCTGAGCTTCAGCCTGGGCCGTGCGACTTGCAGGATACCGTTCAGGGAGCACTTGAGCCGCCCCGCCTCCGGCGGTAGCCGCGAAGTGCGCCATCGCTACCAGCATCTGCTTCCACTCGGGCTCACCACGGTTCGCCTGGACGAGCGCCCGCTGCCGGGACCGTACGAGTGCCTTCGTCCCCGGCTCGCCTGTTTGTAGGGCATGGAAATGGACGAAGAAGCCATGCGGGTGTGGTTGGACAGGCACTTTGCCTGAGCGCCGGAGAGCTCGGAGGGTTGGTACCGCGAGGTACTGAACATCTACCGTCCAGAACGCGACCGGCCGGCAGTTGCGTTGTCATTACAAGGCGTCGATCGCCTGGACGATTAGCCTTCGCGCATCCGCGCCGTACACCGCCATCTGCCGCAGTTGCTCAAATGCTTTGAGGTACAGCGTGATCTCCGACGGCTGCGTGAGGCTCACCTGCGCGGACAACAGCTCGACCGACACAAGCGTGTCGTCGTACACGTGGAAGACCTCCTGCGGCCAGATCGCGCGGTCGGGCGTGCTGGCCGGGATGATGCCGAGGCTGACGCCCGGCAGGGCGCCGGCCGTCATCAGGTACCCGAGCTGGGCAGCCATCGCGTCGCGGTCACCCAACTGGTAGTGCAGGACGGCCTCTTCCATCACCAGTACGCAGCGGTGTCCCGGGGTGTGGATGATCTGGGAGCGCTCCAGCCGCGCCCGCGCGGCTTCGGGTCCGTCGTCCGGCACGTCCAGGAACCTGGCGTTCGCGCCCAGCAGCGCCGCCGCGTAGCCCTCGGTCTGGACAAGGCCGGGTACCAGCGTCGGCGAGTAGATCCGGAACAGCTCCGTGGCACGGAACAGCTCCAGGTAGCTGTCCTGGAGCCGGCGCAGCCCACTGCGCGTCCGGCGGCGCCATTCCGAGTACAGCGACTCGGCGTCGCGGGACGCCGCGACAAGATCCGCCGCCTGGTCGGCGGTCCCGGTCGCCTTGCACCATGCCCTGATGTCCGCCGGGGACGGTGCGGTGCGGGCGTTCTCGATCCTTGATGTCTTGGAGTGGTGCCACCCGCACCGGTCGGCCAGCTCAGAGACCGACAGTCCAGCGTCCCGCCGCGCGGCGCGCAGGCGCTGCGCCACGTTCTCGCGGGCGCTCTGCGCAGCGGACGATGGAGAGATGGGCATGAGCTGGCCTGTCCGGTCTCGTCAGTTGATCACGTACTGGTCGTGCGGGATCGCACGATCCCAGATCGCCGCGAAGGCGTCCACGACCTGCTTCACCACCAGGGGCTCCGTGCGCAGCTCCATCCCCGGCGAATCCCAGTCGCCGGTACCGGTGAAGTGATTGAACAGCACCTGCTGCTCATCGAAGATCCAGAGGTCGTTGCCCGGCAGCAGCAGGTCCGAGGTGTTGCGGCGGGGCAGCCAACGCACAGCCTCGCCCGCCTGGACGTTCACGGTGGTGCCGGCGTGCTCGTAGCGGATGTACTCGCTGACCGGTTCGGAGACGATCCGGGCGCGGCGCACGACGACGCCGCGGGCCACCGCGCGGGAGATCAGATCCACCCAGGGAGCCCAGTAGTCCGAGGCCGGGTCGGCGTCGCACTCCCCGGTCTCCTGCCAGCGCTTGAAGTCCTCGGCTTCGGTCCCGACGCCGTAGGTGTCGCGCATCTCCAGGTGCACGGCGGAGTGCCGCGCCGCCTCCATGAAGTCGTTAAAGCGCAGCTCGCTCTGCTGCATCGCACGCCCTCCTCAGCAGCTCCACCAGGTGTGCGGGAATCCGCACGACGGTCTCATGGGCGGGGATGCCCGGGGCGTGCCCCGGCGCGCCGTTGCGCACGCACTCATCCCGCGTGGCTTCATCCGCGATGTAGGTCTGCAACACGATGTCCGCCGTCTCCAGATCCAGCCAGACCGTGGGTGAACCGCTCTGCCCCGTCTCGGGGTCGACGCCGATGAACTCTAAGGTCATGACAGCCCTCCAGGTGAACCGAGTGCACTGATGTGCAACCACGCTCCCCGGACTGACCAGGTCGGTCAATAGGGCGTTCGACGCCCGGCGTTGATGCATGTCCCGTGCACATCGGTGCACAACGCTCGCGGCGTGAGCGGCGGTGCTCGTAGCGTCAGCATCAAAACGCCCCGCGGCCGGTGGCACGGCCCGGGGGTTCGGTCACCTGAGAGAGCAGGCTGACATGCATGACGCTACATCAGACGAAGGCGTACTGGCCTTCGTCTACGACCGACAGATGTCCCCCACCGTAGGAGTGCTGGTCCTGCACCTGGGGCTGTGCAAGATCCGCGCACGGGACGAGGGATGGACGATCGCCGGAGAGTGGATCGACCAGGGCGACGCCGTCTTTCGCGACGAGAACCGCCCGGCCTTCGACGCCATGATCGAGGCGATGAAGACCGCCAGAGGCGAGGGGCGCGAAGTGCTGTGCCTGATCGCCGACTGGCCCCGCCTGTCCCGCGACGAAGAGGCGCGACAGGCATTCCAAGCCCGCATCCGCACGGCCGGCGGGTACACCGCGACCGGCGTAGGCGAGGACGACAAGCAGGGCTTGTCGCAGCTCAGCGCCTCACCCGTCGGCGCACTGTGAGCACCGACGGGGAAGGCATGGCGCCGATGTGCGGTGAACGGCGGTACCTGGCCGCCGATCTCGTCCAGGAGGCCCTGGGCTTCGAGTCCCCGAAGAAGCAGCGCGGCGCGGACAGCGTGGAGCGGGCGCTGCGCTGCACGCTCCAAGAACACGGACCGGTCCACGACCCGTGGGGAGCCTGGCAGGACAGGCTCTCCCTCCCACCCGCCTGACGGCGGGCGATTCCGACTCCGAGGAGTTCACTTGCTCGAATCAGTCGCACCGCGGGACCTGCTGTCCTTCGGCGCCTTCAACGCAGTGACGGCCACCGTCATGGACAACAACCCGGAGATGAGCCAGGGCGACGCCGAGCGCATCGTCACCGACGCCCTGGCGTTCGTCGCGACCGCCGCGGCGAACCCGCAGGCGGCCATCGCTCCGTCGAGGATCGTGGACGAAGGCTGGCACGCCCTGGTACTGCACACCGCGCTGTACGCCGGCCTGTGTCGGCGCCTCGGGCACTTCGTCCACCACTACCCGGAGCGCCCGGACCCGACGCGACAGGAGGCCGGCGTCCTCGACCACACGGTCTCCCTGATGCGCAAGCACGGGTACTCGCCGGACATGGAGCTGTGGACCACGCCCCTGGCGGGGAGCCTCAAGGTGGCCGCCAGTTGCGGCCACGCCCCGAACTGCGGCCCCATCCAGCCCATCCCCAGGCCGCCGAAGCCGGGTAACGTTCCGGTCTCTGCCTGAGCACTGCAAGCGCCGCACCGCGGCGCAGGAACTGGAGGCATCCATGACCGAGTGGATCGACCCGAAGTACGCCACTGTCGTGGCGGCCATGCGCCGCGCCCAGGCGCGCGCGGAAGGTCAGCGCCCCGTCAGGGGCTTCCTGGTCCCACAGGGCAAGTAGCGCTCCACGGACTGGCCGCAACCCCTCGACGGCCGTGCGAGGCCCGGACGGCTCCCCGTCGCCTGGGCTGTGGCATGTCCTCCGTGAAATTCGGGGCCCAGACCGTAGACACAGCGGGAGATTCTACTGGTCGCGGCGGGTCCGCCGGCCCGGCCGTTCAGGCGGTGCGCCGGTCAGTCGGTCCGCGGCGGAGGCGCGTCGGGGCCGGGCCGGCGGACCCGCCGCGACCAGTAGAATATCCCG
>JAJSZB010000749.1:0-1049 GCA_050613715.1 Streptomyces sp. IBSBF 3018 | reverse complement strand
CCCCCCCCCCCCCCCCCCCCCCCCCCCCCCCCCCCCCCCCCCCCCCCGCGGGGGCTCAGGCGTAGGAGCCGTTGTGGAGGTCGTCCAGGAGGGTGGGGGCCTGGGGGGTCCAGTTGAAGAGGCGTGCGGCGCGGGACGGGTCCAGCGGGGTGGACCGGGTCAGCACCGCCGCGTAGGGGCCGATCGCCCGCTCGGCCTGTTCCCGCGTGATCGACACCGCGCGGGTGCCCGTCGTGTGCGCCACCGCCTCCGCGAGCTGCCGCATCGTGATGTGCGTGCGCGACGCCGCGTTGACCACGAGCCCGTGCTCGGCGCGGGCGATCGCCGCGGCGTAGAGGCGGGCCAGGTCGTCGACGTGGACCGCGCTCCACGCGTTCGCGCCGTCGCCGATGTACGTGGCGGCCCCGCGCTCGCGCGCCCCCGCGATCATGCCCTGCAACAGGCCCGAGCCGCCGTGCCCGTGGACCAGCGCCGCCCTGACCACGGTCACCGCGGGCCCCCGCGCGGCCAGCGCCTGGCGCTCGCCCAGCACCTTGTACGGCTGCGGCGAGCCCTCGGGGTCCACCGGGGTGTCCTCGTCGGCGCTCGCGCCGCGCCCGTCCGGGTAGACCAGGCCGGTGCTGGTGTAGACGAACGGCGTGCCCGGCCGCGCCCCGCCCAGCAGCGCCGCGAGCGCGGGCTCCTCCACCTCGCGCATCGCCGGGTCCGCGAAGTCCACGGCCGCGTGCACGATCGCGTCGGCCTCCGCGGCGGCGCGGGCCAGGACCGCGGTGTCCGCGAGGCTGCCCGCCACGGGCCGCGCGCCGAGCCCGGCCACCTTGTCGCCGGCCGCCTGCGAGCGGGCGAGGGCGCTGACCCGGTGGCCGGAGTCGATGAAGTGACGGGCGAGGTGCCCGCCGACGTAGCCGCTGCCGCCGGTGAGGAAGATGTGCATGGGATGTCCCTGCTGGTGTCGGGGTGGGTGGCGCCCGGGTGCCCGGAGCGCCCGGAGGTCCGGAGGTCCGGGGGTCCGGAGCGCCCGGGTGCCCGGAGCGCCCGGGGGTCCGGGG
>JAJSZB010000748.1:0-1063 GCA_050613715.1 Streptomyces sp. IBSBF 3018 | reverse complement strand
ACACGGCAAACGAGATTAAGGAACGTGTCTCGTGGGCTCGGATATGTTTATAAGAGACAGCCCCACGCCGGCTCCCCCACGCCGGCTCCCCGACGGACAAGGACTCAACGACCATGGCCCGTGCCGTCACCCTGATCCGTTCCACCGCCCTGTCCGACGTGGCCGAGTACGCGTACGCGGCCACCGCGCCCGCCGAGGCCCGCCTGATCTTCCTCGCCGGGGCGTGCCCGCTGAACGAGGACGGCTCGACGGCGGCGATCGGGGACTACGCGGGCCAGGCGTCGAAGGCGGTCGAGAACATGCGCACCGCCCTCGACGCCGCCGGCGCCTCCCTCCAGGACGTCATCAGCACGAGGGTCCTCGTGGCCTCCTCCCGGCGGGAGGACCTGGTGACCGCGTGGCAGGTGGTCCGGGACGCGTTCGCCGACCACGACGTCCCGAGCACCCTGATCGGCGTCACGGTGCTCGGCTACGCCGACCAGCTCGTCGAGATCGAGGCCGTCGCCGCGGTGCTCGACGCGTGAACCCGCGTACCCGCGTACCCGCACGGCGTTCGCCGAGTGCGGCGAGCAGCCTCAACCGTGCGCGCCGGGGCCCTGCTTCGGCTCGAACGGGAAGAGGGGGTAACCCTCCCTACAGGTGCCGCCCGGGTGGACGACCGGGGACTGCATACCCGCTCGGTAGACGACGGTGAGCAGCACGACAGCGGTGACGGGCCACAGCCACTGAACGCTCCGCAGGGCGGGCAGGGGAAGAGCGAGGCCCCACAGCGACAGCTGGCAGAGCAGCAGCGCGGCCGTCATGGCGAGCCAGACCAGCGGGGTGGTGCCGATCACGAGGAAAGTGCTGCCGGCCGCGTCGTTCCCCAGCGGGCAGCCGCCCCAGGCCCGCGCGGTCAGCGACGTCCCGACGCAGACCCCGACAGCCGACAACGCCGCCGCCCGCGCCAAGAGCTGCCACGGAAGCAGCACAAGAACCGGCCGCGCCCCCCGGGGCCGACGGATCACCTCAGTTCCCACGACCACTCCCACTTCCCCCCACCCCGGAACAGTTCCCTCCACAC
>JAJSZB010000747.1:0-1066 GCA_050613715.1 Streptomyces sp. IBSBF 3018 | reverse complement strand
CAGCACCCCCGCCACCAGCAGCGCGCACCCCCCGACCAGCGCCCCGCGCCCCGGCAGCCGCCGCGAGCCGAGCTGCACCGCCGCCGACGCGCCGAGCAGCAGGAACACCACCAGCCCGGCGACCGCCGCGCTGGACTTCCCGAAGACGTGCGCGACCACCTGCGGGGACACCGCGGTGAACAGCCCGAGCAGCGCGAACCCCGCGAACCCGGCCGTCGCCGACGTCACGAACGTCCCGCGCAGCCCCGCCGGCACCGACGGCCGCTGCGGCCGCAACCGCGCCTCCGGCGCCACGTCCACCGTCTCCGGCACCAGCAGGACCAGCGCCGCGCAGACCACCACGCAGCAGGCGTGCACCGCGAAGGACAGCTTCAGCGGCGCCGGGAGGTACCGCACCGCGAGCCCCGCGAGCAGCGGGCCGAGGCCCAGCCCGCCGATGTTCGCCGCCGTGGCGACGGGCGCGGCCCGCCGGCTCCACCGCGGCGGCGCCGCCTCGATCACCGCCGCGGTCGCCGCGCCGAGGAACACCCCGGCCGACACCCCGGACAGGAACCGCCCGACCAGCAGCACCCACACCCGGTCCGCGCCCAGGAAGACCAGGCTGGACGCCAGCGCCGCGCCGAGCCCGGCCAGCAGCATCGGCCGCCGGCCCACCACGTCCGACCAGCGCCCGCACAGCAGCAGCGTGGCCAGCACACCCACCGCGTAGACGGCGAACACCACCGTCTGCACCAGCGTGGAGAAGCCGAGCCGGTCCTCGTACAGCGGGTACATGGGCGTCGGCATGGTGGTGCCGACCATGACCACCGTGAACGACAGGACAACGCAGAAGAAGGCCGGCGTCGGTCCGAGCCGTGGCCCGCTCACGAGGTCCTCCTAGGCCGCGTCGGCGGCCGGGTCGTGTGGTGCGCTGCCTGCGGTACGAATCCGCAGGCCGGGACGGTGACGCGCGGGCGAGCGGGCCGAGGGGCGGCGGGCCCGCCGGACGCCCGGGCGGAACCTCGCCGGTCCGCCCGGCCGGCGCACCATAGGCGGCCCGGCCCGCCACGGGCAAGCCCGCCCCCGC
>JAJSZB010000746.1:0-1071 GCA_050613715.1 Streptomyces sp. IBSBF 3018 | reverse complement strand
GGCGGGGGCCCGGGCGGCGGCGCGCGGGAGCTGCCGTTGCCGCCGGACGAGGCGGAGGGCGGCGCGACCGCGCGCAGGCTCGGCAGCGGCCGCCGGGCCGGCGCGTACCAGGCCGACGAGCGCGAGGTGCAGCTCGTCAACCTCGCGCTGCACCTGCGCAGGCCGCTGCTGATCACCGGCAAGCCGGGTGTCGGCAAGTCGACCCTGGCCTACGCGGTCGCGCACGAACTGCGGCTCGGCCCGGTGCTGCGCTGGCCGATCACCAGCCGCGCGACGCTGCGCGACGGGCTGTACGCGTACGACGCGATCGGCCGGCTGCACGACTCGGGCCTCGGCGGCGGCACCCCGGCGGGGGCGCACCCCGGGCCCGGCGACGCGACCGGCTCCGGCGGGGAGCGGAACGGCGACGGCTCCCGTGCCGCCGGCCGGCCCGACGTCGCCGACATCGGCCGCTATCTGCGGCTCGGCCCGCTCGGCACCGCGCTGCTGCCGTGGCGCCACCCGCGCGTCCTGCTCATCGACGAGATCGACAAGAGCGACCTGGACCTGCCGAACGACCTGCTGAACGTCTTCGAGGAGGGCGAGTTCACCATCCCGGAGCTGGCCCGGCTCGGCGACGGCCCGCAGCGGGTGATGACCGCGGACGGCACCCGCACCGCGACCGTCGTCGGCGGCACGGTGCGCTGCGCACAGTTCCCGCTGACCGTGCTGACCAGCAACGCCGAGCGGGAGTTCCCCCCGGCGTTCCTGCGCCGCTGCGTCCGGCTGGAGATCCGGCCGCCGGACGCCGGCCGGCTGGCCGCGATGGTCGCCGCGCACCTCGGCGACGAGGCCCCGGACGCCGACCCGGCCACGGCGGCCGTACGCACCGGCCTGATCGCCGAGTTCCTGCGCCGCCAGCAGGAGGAGGGCGCCGAACTCGCCAACGACCAGCTCCTCAACGCCCTCCTGATGGCCGGCCGCGGCCTCTGGTCCCGCCCCGCGGACCGCGCGGTGATCGAGGACGTCCTCCTCCGTCCCCTCAACGAGTCCTGAAGGCCCGCGCCCGTGCCCCCGCTCCCCGGCCCCGAC
>JAJSZB010000745.1:0-1873 GCA_050613715.1 Streptomyces sp. IBSBF 3018 | reverse complement strand
GGCGGGAAGCGGGCGGCAGGCGGCAGGCGGCAGGCGGCAGGCGGCAGGCGGCAGGCGGCAGGCGGCAGCGCAATGGTGGCGGCGGGCGCGGGAAGCGGGGCCGTCCGGCGCGGACGCAACCAGAATGGTATGAGGGCGTGGCCGGGTGCGCGGCGCGCGTCGTGCAGAATCGGGAGGTATGACGAGCCCCCATCAGGACCGACCGAACGGACCGGCCACCGCCGGCGACCGGCGGCCGCCGCAGTACGCCGACCGTGTCTACCGCTCCTCGGCCGGCATCGCCGGCGGCGTGCTGCTGCTGATCCTCGCGGGCTGGCTCGGCGGGGACGCGATCGTACGCGGCGACGGCCGTACGCCCTGGCTGTCGCTGGCCGCGCTGCTGCTGGCGGTGCCGCTGGTGATCGCGTTCACGATCCGTCCGGCGGTGTTCGCCGGCAGCGAGCGCATCCGCATCCGCAACCCGTTCCGCACGGTCGCGATGCCGTGGGCGGCCGTCGACCGGCTGCGGGCCTCGTACTCGACGGAGCTGTTCGCGGGCGACCGCAAGTTCCAGGTGTGGGCGATCCCGGTGTCGCTGCGGGCGCGCAAGCGGGCGGCCCGGCAGACCGCACGCGCGCAGGGCCAGCGGGGGCGCGACCCGTTCCTCACGCCCGGCGTGCGGTTCCGGGGGGGGGGGGGGGCCGGGGCGCGCCCCGCCCCCCCCCCCCCCCCCCCGGGGCAGCGCGCGGAGGTCTCGGCGGACGAGCCCGTGCGGTCCTGGTCGGACCAGGCGCTGGACCAGTTGCGCGAGCTGTCCGAGCAGCACACCCTCTCCGAGGGCGAGCCCCGTCCCGAGATCAGCGTGCGCTGGTGCTACGAGGTCATCGCGCCCGCGGTCGCCGGCGCGATCGTGCTCGTGGTGCTGCTGGCGATCTAGCGCTGGCGCTGGGCCTCAACCCCAGGGGCGCGGGGAACTGCGCGAGCAACCCACCACATGCCGGTGGTCCGACGCGATCCGAACAGCCCCTTTGGGACGGTGGGGGGGGCGGGGGCGGCCGGGGGCCCCCCCCCCCCCGGGGGGGGGCGCCCCCCCCCCCACCCCCCCCCCCGGGTNCCCCCCCCCCCCCCCCCCCCCCCCCCCCCCCCCCCCCCCCCCCCCCCCCCCCCCCCCCCCCCCCCCCCCCCCCCCCCCCCCCCCCCCCCCCCCCCCCCCCGCCCCGGAGGGGCAGATCGGTCCGCTCCGGCTCACCCGCAGGTGGGTGGTTGAGCGCGCCCACGCGGCGCCAGCCGCATACGAGATGCAGTCCCGCGCCCCTGAAAAACCACGCCCGGCGCCGAGCTGACGGACGGGCCCGCGCCCCTGGATCTCAGCGCCCGGCGCCGAGCTGACGGACGGGGCCGCGCCCCTGAAGGCTGACGCCCGGCTCGGGCTAGCCGGGGAGGAGGGCGGTGGCGGTGCTGATGACGGGGAGGGTGGCGAGGGAGCCGCCGTGGGTGACCGGATCGGTGACAAGGCCCGTCGAGACGGGCTTGAAGTCGGCGACCTGGGAGCCCACGCCGTTGTCGAGGGGGTCGACCCCGGTGTTGGACAGCGGGTCGAGGGTGAGGTGCTTGACCGGGCCGATCCCGTTCGCCAGCGCACCGGTCACGGACTGCGTCGGCACCGCGTCGAGGGGGAGCGCGTCGAGCGGCACCGCGTCGAGGGGGAGCGCGTCGCCCACCGCCGTGCCGGGCAGCGGTCCCGCGTCGGCGGGCGCGGAAGCCGCGGACGCGGAGGCCGCGGGCACGATCACCGCCGCGGCGGCGGTCAGGGTCAGGGCGAACGCGGTACGCAAAGAGGCCATGCCCCCTCAACGCCGTCCCCCGCGTCCAAGTCACGCCCCGGCGCCCGCGC
>JAJSZB010000744.1:0-1099 GCA_050613715.1 Streptomyces sp. IBSBF 3018 | reverse complement strand
CCCCCCCCCCCCCCCCCCCCCCCCCCCCCCCCCCCCCCCCCCCCCCCCCCCCAACGGGGCGGCGCCGCGAACGGGCGGCGCCCCCGACCCCGTGGGGTGCGGGGGCGCCGGTCACCGTGCGCTCAGCCGGTCACAGACCCAGCTCGACCTCGAACTCGCCGGCCTCCAGGATCTCCTTGACCTCGGTCAGGTAGCGGGCCGCGTCGGCGCCGTCCACCAGCCGGTGGTCGTAGGAGAGCGACAGGTACGTCATGTCCCGGACGCCGATGACCGTGCCCTCGGCGGTCTCCACGACCACCGGGCGCTTGACGGTCGCGCCGATGCCGAGGATCGCGGCCTGGTTCGGCGGCACGATGACCGTGTCGAACAGCGCGCCGCGCGAGCCGGTGTTGCTGACCGTGAAGGTCGCGCCCGCCAGGTCGTCGGGCGTGATCTTGCTGGCCCGCACGTTGCCGGCCAGCTCCGCGGTCTTCTTGGCGATGCCGGCGATGTTCAGGTCGCCCGCGCCCTTGATGACCGGGGTCATCAGACCCTTCTCGGAGTCCACCGCGATCCCGATGTTCTCGGAGTCGAAGTAGGTGATCGTGCCCTCGTCCTCGTTGATCCGGGCGTTGACCACCGGGTGGGCCTTGAGGGCCTGCGCCGCGGCCTTGACGAAGAACGGCATCGGGGACAGCTTCACGCCCTCGCGGGCCGCGAACGCGTCCTTCGCCTGCGCGCGCAGCCGCATGACGCGGGTGACGTCCACCTCGACCACGGTGGTCAGCTGCGCCTGCGAGTGCAGCGCCTTCATCATGTTGTCGCCGATGAGCTTGCGCATCCGCGTCATCTTGACCGTCTGGCCGCGCAGCGGGGACGCCGCGGGGGCGGTCTTGCCGGCCTTGGCCGCGGGTGCGGCGGCGGCCGGGGCCGCGGCCTTCGCCGCCTCGGCGGCGGCGAGGACGTCCTGCTTGCGGATACGGCCGCCGACGCCGGTGCCGCGCACGGAGGCGAGGCTGACGCCGTTCTCCGCGGCGAGCTTGCGGACCAGCGGCGTCACGTAGGCGCCGTCGTCCGCGGCGGAGGAGGCCGGGGCGGCGGCGGGCGCCGGAGCCTGCTG
>JAJSZB010000743.1:0-1099 GCA_050613715.1 Streptomyces sp. IBSBF 3018 | reverse complement strand
CGCCGACCCCGCACAACCCCCCCGTGCCGCCGCGGCGGCGCAGGACCGCGGCGGCCCGGCGCGGAAGGGCACGGCCGCCCCCGTGCCGGCGGCCCCCGCCGCGGGTCCGGTCCTGCTCACCGGGGACAACCCGCGCGCCGCCGCGCGCCTGGCCGCGGAGGTCGGCATCGGCGACGTGCGCGCCGGGCTGCTCCCCCAGGACAAGGTGGACGCGGTGCGCGCGCTGGAGGCGTCGGGCCACAAGGTGCTGGTGATCGGCGACGGCGTCAACGACGCGCCCGCGCTGGCCGCCGCGCACACCGGCATCGCGATGGGCCGGGCCGGCTCGGACCTCGCGCTGGAGACCGCGGACGCGGTCGTCGTCCGCGACGAGCTGACGACCGTGCCGGCCGCCGTCGCCCTGTCCCGCCGGGCCCGGCGGCTGGTGGTGCAGAACCTCGTCGTCGCCGGGGTGTTCATCACCGGCCTGGTGGTCTGGGACCTGGCCGGCCACCTCCCGCTGCCGCTCGGCGTCGCCGGGCACGAGGGCTCCACCGTGCTCGTCGGCCTCAACGGCCTGCGGCTGCTCGCCGACCGCGCCTGGCGCCGGGCTCGTACCGCGGCGTGTCGCGCGTCCGGCGCCGGGCGCGCGTCACGGCATGACACGCACGCGCGTCACGCCGTGATACGCATCAGCGCCAGCCGCGGCGACGGGTGGTGGAAGGTGAACGTGGACGGGCCGTTGAAGCCGTTGCCGCCGACCTGGGCGGTGACCGTAGTGGTGTCGCCGTCGGTCTGCGTCGCGGTGACCTCCAGCGTGACCTGCTTGCCGATGAACTCCGCGTCGCTCCACCCGCGGATCTCGTCGCGCCCGCGGAATACCCGGCCCCAGTCGTCCACCGCGCCGTCGTCGGCGAACGCGGCGAGGAAGTCCTCGGTGTTGCCCGCGTTGGCCGCTTCGAGCGCGGCGGCGACGGGAATGGGCAGCGGGGGCGGCGAGGTGGTCATGCCCTTCGTTATACGCGCGCCCCGCCCGCCCCACCGGCTGACGGGGGGCACGGGGAAACGCGCACACCGCGAGGGGCCGGGACGCCACCCCCGGACGGGCCCCCTCCGCGTG
>JAJSZB010000742.1:0-1104 GCA_050613715.1 Streptomyces sp. IBSBF 3018 | reverse complement strand
GGTCTGGGGGCAATGATGCGGGCCGGAGCGGACTTGCCGCGCCGGTCTGACGATCGCCCCAGGTCAGCGCGTTGTCGTGTCACCTGATGGTGTGTCGATAGCGTCAACCGGTGTGTTCGCGTGGGCGGTCGGCGGCGGTACGGACCAACGCCCAGCGGTCGCCTGTGCGTTCGACGAAGCCGAGTGCCTGCAATTCGTGGAGGCGGTTCAGCGTGTCGGGGGTGGTGGCTCCTGCTGCGAGGGCGATGGCGTGGGCGGTGGCGTCTCCTGTTCCGGGGAGTGCTTCGAGGGTGGCCGCGGCGGCGGGGTGGAGCCGGTCGCGGGGCAGGACGGGTCCGTGGCGGGCGGGGGCGAGGTCGGCGCCGATTTCGCCGACGAGTTCGATGATGTCGGCGGCGTCGGTGACGAGCAGGCCGTCGCGGCGCAGGAGGTCGTGGACGCCTGCGGACAGGTGGCTGGTGCAGGGGCCGGGGATGCCCATGGTGAGGCGGCCGAGGGCGGTGGCGCGGCGGGCGGTGATGAGGGAGCCGCTGCGGTGTTGGGCTTCCACGACGACGGTGCCGCGGGTGAGGGCGGCGATGACGCGGTTGCGGAGGACGAAGCGGCTGCGGGTGGGGTGGGCGCCGGGTGGGAGTTCGCCGAGGAGCAGGCCGTGGTCGGCGATGGCGGTGATGAGGCGGGCGTTGCCGCGGGGGTAGGGGATGTCGACTCCGCTGGCGACGACGCCGATGGTGGCGCCGCCGGCTTTGAGGGCGGCGGTGTGGGTGGTGCCGTCGATGCCGTAGGCGGCGCCGGAGACGACGGTCCAGCCGGCTCGGGCGAGGTCGGCGCCGAGGAGGGCGGCCATGTGGGCGCCGTAGTCGGTGCAGGCGCGGGCGCCGACGACGGCGACGGAGCGCAGTGCCCACAGGCGTAGTGAGGGGGTGCCGCGTACCCAGAGGCCGAAGGGTCGCTGGTCGTCGAGGTCGTCGAGTTGTGCGGGCCAGTCGGCGTCCTGGGGGCAGAGGAATCGGGCGCCGGTGCGGTGGGCGGCGTCGAGGTCGGCGAGGGGGTCGGCGTGGGCGGCGCGGATGGCGTAGCTCTCGGTGCGGCGGGGGCTTGCGC
>JAJSZB010000741.1:0-1105 GCA_050613715.1 Streptomyces sp. IBSBF 3018 | reverse complement strand
GCTCGACGCGGCGGGGAGGTCGGAAGGGGGGAGGGCGCGCAGGAGGGCCAGCAGGGCGGCTGCGGCGTTGGCGGCGGCGCGCTGCTGGGAGCCGGCGGCATCGGCGGCGGCCTTGGCTCCGTCGGCGTGGTCGCTGATGCCGCGGATGGTCAGGACGTGCAGGTCGTGGGTGAGCGCGGCCGCGGCGGCGACGCCGGCGCTCTCCATCTCGACGGCGGCTGCGTCGCCGTAGTGCCAGCGGATCTGCTCCCGCAGCGGGCTGTCCGTAGCGTTGAGCACGACCTCGCCCGCCGCGAGCGGCTTGAAGTGCACGGCGGGCGCCGGGCCGGGCCCGCCGTGCCAGGCGTCGTCGCTCAGCGCGTGCCAGGCGTTCTGCTCCAGCAGGTGGGAGACCGCCCCGGGAACCGGGCGGGCCATGAAGCCGTCCGCGGTCTCCTTGCCGGGGTGGACGTGGTGGATGCGGGTGGCCACGACGACGTCGCCGAGCCGTACGTCGGAGGCGAGGCCTCCTGCCACCCCGACGAAGAACAGCGCGTCGGGCGCGAGCCAGTCGCGGGCCCGCTCGGCGATCACGGCTGCCCGCAGGTTGCCCTCGCCGACCCGGGCCAGCAGGACCTCCCAGTCCGTGCCGGGCAGCGTCCCCGCCGCGAAGACCGTCCCCGAGGGGTGCTGCCGCTTCGTGGTGGGACCGAGCGCCGCGCGCACGGCCCGGTACTCGACGGGGAGCGCCGTCAGCACCACCGCGGTTCCGCTGTGCCGAGCCGTCATGTGCGTCGCTCCCGTGGTCGGGCCTTCCGGGTTTTCGGCCTGCGGGCGTCCTCGGTCAGGGTGCGTCCTCGGCCTGGGGGCTCGCGCCCGTTCGTGCCGGGGGCCTCGTCCCACGATAAACCCGGGCCGCCCGGGCTGCGCTGACGGTACGTCGGGCGAGGTGCCCGAGCCTTAGGCTGGAGCGGGCCGCGGCACATCCCGCACGCCGCGCCGCACCGTACCGCACGGGGGGCCGGATGGACGCGAACTGGCAGGCGCTGCTCCGGGCGCTCGACGCGATGTCGGCGCAGCCGGGCGGAGGGGCGGTCCGGGCGCACCTGGCGCTGCTGCCCGGGGG
>JAJSZB010000740.1:0-1109 GCA_050613715.1 Streptomyces sp. IBSBF 3018 | reverse complement strand
TCCCCGCGCCCCTGGGTAACTCGACGCCCAGCGCCCCACGACCGCCCTCCCGGGCCCGCTGAGCGCCGAGCGTCCACTTTCCAGGGGCGCGGGGAACGGCGCGACAAGCCACCCACGACCGGTGGTCCGGACACGACACGAACAACCCCACCGCGCCGGTGACCGACGCCGGGCGTCGAGCCACCCCAGGGGCGCGGGGAACTGCGCGACAAGCCACCCACGACCGGTGGTCCGGAGACGACAGAAACACCCCCACCGCGCCGGTGACCACCCGCGACCCGGAGCGCGACGTCCGGCGCGACGCCCGGCGTCGAGCGAAGGTCAGGCGGTCCGGGCCGGAGGCCACAGCGCGTTGATGTCCGCCTCCGCCGCCTCCAAGCTCTTCTCCGCCAGCGGAATCAGCTCCGCCATCGCGGGAACGACCCGCGCGAGCGTCAACTCGGCCGTCACGAAGCGCGGCTCGAGCCCGGTCAGCGAGATGCCGTGCGGCAGCCAGTCCTGCGCGTGCTCCCACCCCTCCCGCGGCGTCCCCTCGCCGTACCCGCCGCCACGCGTGGCGACGACCACGAACTCGCGCTCACCGAGCAGCCCCTTGCCGCTCGCCGGGTCGTGCGAGAGCCCGGGCAGGATCAGGTGGTCCACCCACGCCTTGACCGAGCTGGGCGCGCCGAAGTTGTAGAGCGGCAGCCCGAGCAGCACCGTGTCCGCCTCCTTGACCTCGGCGATCAGCCGCTCGCTGAGCGCCAGCGACTCCGCCTGCGCGGCGTTGTGCTGCTCCGCCGGTATGGTGCGCGCCTGCCACGTCTCGGTGTCGAAGTGCGGCACCGGCTCCGCGCCCAGGTCGCGGTAGGTGACCGTGCCACCGGGGTGGGCGGCGCGCCACACCTCTGCGGCCCGCGCGGTGAGCTTGCGGCTCACCGAGTCCTCACCGTTGATGCTCGAATCGATGTGCAGCAGGTGCGGCATGGCCAACCCTTCACAGATAGCTTGTGCTTCGTCAATCATTTATAGCACGGCAGCAAACTGCGGGGCACACCACTGAGCGCCCCCGACCAGGAGCGCTCTGACCTGCGGAAACAGGGAAAGGGAGGAGAAGGGGGAGGGAGGGC
>JAJSZB010000073.1:0-22434 GCA_050613715.1 Streptomyces sp. IBSBF 3018 | reverse complement strand
CCCGTCCGCCGGCCGCCCACCGGCGTGCCGCCCACGGCTCCCGCCCCCGCTCGCCGGTCCAGCGCGGCTCCCGCGCTCGTTACCCTTGACCCCATGACGTCGCACAAGACCACCCAGACGATGAAGCCCGCGACCGCGGCGAAGAAGCTGGGCGTGTACCTCCCGGCCACCCCCGCGGACTTCCAGGAGGGCGTCGTCTCCCGCGACGAGCTGAACGCGCTGCAGGCCGACCCGCCCGAGTGGCTGGCCGCGCTGCGCCGCAACGGTCCCCACCCCCGCCCGGTCGTCGCCGCGCGGCTCGGCATCTCCATCGCGGGACTGGCCCGCGGCGGCGTCACCGACCCGCTCACCACGGCCGAGATCGACGCGCTGCGGGCCGCGCCGCCCGCCTGGCTCGAACGCGAGCGCACCACCGCCGAGCAGGTCCGCGCCGAGAACGCCCGCCTCGCCGAGGCCGCCCGCCGCAAGGAGTCCGGCGACACCGCCCCGGGCGCCTGACCCATCCCGGCGCCGGCCCGACGGCGAGCGGCGTACGGGCCCGTTCCCCGTGTGACCCGCGGCCCGCGGCCCTTACGACCCCACGACGACCCGACGAGGAGGTGCCGTACGCGTGGACGGCATTGGCTGGCTCGCGACCGAGGACCACTTCGACCTCGGCTACTGGGTGCTGTTCGCCCAGGGCCTGGAGCCCGCGGAGCTGGTACGGCGGCTCGCGCCGGTGACTCCGGTGCCCGGCGCGGTGGCGCGCGTGGATGTGGACGAGGTCGAGGACACGGCCACGGGCGACGCCGTCGTGGTGCGGGCCGGAAGCAGCGCGGGCTGGGCGTTCGGGATCGTCGAGGGCGGCCCGGTCGGCCGTGCTCCCGACCGGGGCGCCGTCGCGCTCTCGGCCGGCACCCGGGCCGTGGAGCTGTGGCGCACGGTCAACGGCGACACCGGCTTCGCGTTCGCCGAGGACGGGCGGACGGTGTGCCGGTTCGAGCCGGGGCGCGAGCACGAGCGGACCGGCTCCGAGCCCGACCGCCTGCTGCCCGCCCTGCGCGCCGCCGGGCTCGTGCTGCCCGACGGCACGACGCCGTTCGAGCACGGTGAGGACCTGCCCGATCCGCTGCCGCGGGTGCTGGCACTGGCCGAGGCGGAGTTCGGCCTCGACCTGCCGCGGCGGCCGGTGCTGGAGGAGGCGCTGACCGCCGGGCTGCTGGAGGTGTGACCGGCGTGGCGCGCGGCCGGCGACGGCCCGCGCGACGCCCGGCGCGACGGCGGAGGGCGCCGTCGCCGGCACATGGCCGGCGGCGGCGCCCTCCTCCTCTCACGTGGCCCGCGCCCTCGTCGGGCGGCGCGGGCCGTTCACGGTACGGCTACGGGGAGACCGTGCACACGGTGTCCGGGTCACAGCCCTCGAAACCGGGCTCCTCCACGTAGTAGGCGTCGCCGTCGCGCACCCGCATCTTGGGCGTCCAGCGGCCGAGTCCGCCGCCCACGTCGGTGTTCTGGCTCTTCGGGATGCTGCCGCGGCCGCACGGCACGTTCCAGTCCGGCACCGGGTACCGCGGGTCGGTGTACAGCTTCCACTGCGTGCCCACCTGCGTGGCGTAGATCTGCACGCAGTCCGCGCCGGACAGCACGCCCGGCTGCAGGCCGCCGCTCTCGCGCGACGCCGCGAAGGCGTACTCGTCGCAGCTGACGTCCGGCGTGTTCGGATTCGGCTGCCACTTGGCCACCGCGCCCTGGCACATGATCTTGCGGTTCTCGTCCTGCAGGCCGGTGTCCGCCAGGCGGTGCAGCGGCATCCTGTGCGCCTTGCTGCCGGGGTGGTTGAACAGCTTCTGCTCCAGCACCCAGTACAGCGCCGCCGCGGCCGGGTAGGCCTTGGTGTTGACCTCGTAGGTCGGCGTGTACTCGGGGAAGACGCAGCCGGCGTTCCTGCCGCTGAACTCGTTGTCGCAGCGCACGACGAGCGCGGGCTCGTCCCACGAACTGGTGGTCGTCGCGCCGCCGTCGATCGTCCCCGACAGCGTCCAGCTCAGGTGCAGCTCGCTGTAGCCGATGCTCTGCGTCCAGCTGGTGGTCGCCGTCGCCGCGGCCGTGTGGGTGTCGGCGAAGGTCGCCCACACCGCCGGGGAGCTCCAGGCCGGCACCGGCACCCCGCAGTCCGACAGACAGTCGAAGGCGACGTTCAGACTCACCTCCAGGGTGTCGACCGACGCCTGGTACGGCGTCAGCGACAGTGTCTGCTTGACCTGCGTGTTGTTCACCGCGAGGCCGATCGTCTGCTCCATCACGAAGGTCTCCCAGGCGACCACCTTGTCGTTGACCTTCTGGTCGACCTCGACCACCGCGACGGTGCAGGCGGCGAACCGGGTGTAGTTCCGGCCGCCGGGCAGGTCCAGGCACAGGCTGTCGTCGGCGGCCGCGGCCGTGGTGGCGGCCTTCGCCGAGGCGGTCGCTCCGCCCGCCTGCGCGGCGTGCTCGCGCTGCCGGACGGTCCGTACCGCCTTCGCCACGTCCACGGACGAGGCCGGGAGGATCTTCACACAGGTCCCGGTCGCGCCAGGGGCCATCGCGGCGCAGCTCGGCGTCGTCGTGGCGGTGCTGCCGCCGGCCGTCAGCTGCGCGGCGGCCGTGGCCGGGATCGGCTGCGGGTCGTCCGGTGCCTCCGGGTCGGGGGCGTCCGGAACGGCGTCCGGGAAGGTGATGTCGGGCATCGTGTCGTAGTCGCCGGGCACGAAGGCCACGGCGTCCCAGGCGATGTCGTCGTCGCCCGTGCCGTCGTCCGTGGTGTTGGACAGCCGCACCTCGGGGGCCTGGCCGTCGAAGTGGAAGGCGCCCAGCGACACCCACTTGTCGGACTCGTACGCGTCCTGCGAGATCTTCCGGTCCCAGGTGCCGGTGGGTGTGACGATCTGGTAGTCCGCCTCGTGCGTCTGGGCTCCGGTGTCGGGGATGTGGACGTAGACCTTGGCCTGGTCCTTGGACAGCGGCGCGCTCATCTTCCAGTCGCCGAGCACGGTCATGCGGCCGCCGTCGCCGCCGAGGTGGTCGGCGTCGCGGGTGTGGGCGTACCAGAAGTGGCCCTGGTAGCCGCCGCCGATCTGGTGCAGGTCGCCCTTGGCCTCGTAGCGGCCGTCGGTGTCGGGGTAGAAGGTGAACTGGAAGGTGCCGTCGGAGACGGCGTTGCCGCAGTCGCTCCAACTGGGCGTGCCGTTGGGCACGGAGTCCACGACGAGGGCGCCGCTCGGCGGTGCCGCGCAGTCGGGGGTGCCGTACTGCAGACGGGTGCCGCGGCCGGGTTCGGCGCGCAGGGTGACGTACTTGATGCTCTCGTGGCCGCAGGTGTCGGCGCAGGTGGGCTTCCACACGGTGTTCTGCGCGTTCCACCAGTGCAGTTCGTCGCAGCCCTCGATGTGCTGGGTCTCGCACGGCGGCGGGTTGCTGACGTCGCAGGCGTTGCTGGCGTCGCAGAAGGTGTCCAGCGGCGGCTTGATCGCGCTGCGGTCCTGGACGGTGAGCCACCAGGAGGGCTGGAAGCCGGCCGAGGAGAAGCCGGACTCGCCGGGCCAGTCCTGACGGCCGGAGGTGGCGTAGGAGTGGCCGGTGTCGATGGACCAGGCGGCCCAGCCCATCACCTTCTCCTCGTACGGCCAGTACTGCGGGGTCGCGGCGTCGTGGTTGGCGTTCGGGTCCAGGCTGGTGTCCATGAACGCCAGCCGGTCGGCCGGGTAGATGGGGTTGGCGGGGTTGTTGTACCAGCCCAGGCCCCACGCGGAGCCCGGTGTGCCGGCGGGCGCGTTGAAGCCGAGGTTGTAGTTCCACACCGCGGTGAACCAGTTCTCCGGGCGGGAGGCGTCGTCGTTGTTGACGGTCACCGTGGAGACGGGGTTGTGGACCTCGTTCCACTTGTCGGCCAGGATCTGCAGCGACGCGGCGATGTTGACGGTGTAGTCCAGCGCGACGCCCTTCTGCAGGGCCGGGCTGAGCGCGGTCTCGCCGGGCTTCTCGTGGCCGGCCAGCCGCATGCCGTCGGTGACCTGCCCGACGCCGTAACCGCAGTCGGACTTCGACCAGTCGATCTTCCAGTAGTCCGAGGGCGCGGTGCCGGTGTGTCCGTAGAACCCGGCCACCGACGCCAGCGGGTTGCCCATCTGGCCCGGGATCGCGCCGGATTCGGCCTGCCACAGGTTCGACTCCTGTGCCAGGATGCCCAGTTCGACCTGCGCGGGGATCCGCCCGCCGCCGACCAGGCTCGGCACCGGGAACAGCGCCTGCGGATCGACCGTGCCCAGGCCGCTCTGCGCACGCCAGCCGCCCTGCGTGATCCACCCCGAGGTCAGATCGCCGCGCACGGCCATGTCGACCGCCCACTCGACCTGGTTGGGAGTGGGCTGCAACGCCTGTTCACCCACGTCGTTGCGCGGCACCGAGCAGTACCGGTCGACGTCCACCGGGTCGTGGTCGGCGGACGTCGTCGTCAGCGGCCGGACCGAGCCGGTCAGCGTCGGGGAGGTGGCCGCGCCTGCCGTCGACGCGGGCGCCGCGGCGGTCTGACTGGTGTGCTTCCCGGTGGTCGTGGCCGTGCCGGTCACGGTCAGGGCGTGGCTGGACGCGCCCTGCTGCTCGGGGGCCGGTTCCGTGGTCGCGCCGGCCGTCCCGGACGCGTCACCCGTCGTCGCGCTGCCTGACGTCTTGCCGGCCTGCTGGATATGGGCGAGGCCGGACCGGACCGCCGGCGAGACGACGGGGTCGACGGCCAGCCGCCCCCGCGTGGACAGGTCCGCGTCCGGCGAGACGTCCAGGGCGGTCATGCCGCCGGCCCGGAAGTGCGCCGTGGGCGTGGCGTGGCCGGTGAGGACGATGCCGCCGTCCACCGTCTGGCGCAGGTTCACCGCGGCGAGCGCGCCGGTGGCGACGGTGGTGGTCCTCCCGTGCGCGTACGTCCTGACGTCGGTCTCGGTGTCGCCGGTACGGTCCAGGAAGCCCACCGTCCCGTCGGGCGCGAGGCGGATGCCGTAGGGGGCGTGCCGGGTCTCGGCGAGGGTCGTGGCCCTGCCGTGCCGGTCGACGTGGACCAGCCGGTTGCCGGAGGCGGCCACCACCCCGTCCGCGGTGGGGACGGCGGAGGTGATCTCGCCGGTGGCGGTGGTGTCCGCGAGCGCCGCGCCGTGGGCGTCCACGGTGACCAGGCGCGTTCTGTCGTCACGGAAGGCGGTGAAGGCGGCGGTGCCGGTGGACGGGTTGCAGGTGGGGTCGAAGTAGGCCAGCGACACGTTGAACGGCAGCTTGGTGACGCTGCCGCTGTCGAGGTCCACCACGGCGGCGAACGCGCCGCCCAGCATGGTGTCCTGACGGTTGGTGAAGGTGCGCGGCGCGTAGGCGACGGCCACGTGGTGGTCGTCCATGACGCAGCTGTTGCCGATCCAGGTGTCGGCGGGCAGCTGGGGCTCGCTCAGGACGGCGGCGGTCTTCCAGTCGTACCCGCTGCTGCTGGCGGCGACCAGGAGGTGCAGTCCGTCGCTGTCGGCGGCGGCGGTCACCGCCCGGTCGGTGGAGGTCTTCCAGCCCTTGCCCAGCAGCGCGTCGCGCCGGGCGACGGGAATCGCGGAGGACACCGGCTTCTTCGACGCCGATCCCGATCCCGGCTTTGACCCCGACTCCGAGGCCGAGGCCGTACCGGACGCCGGCGATGCCGCCGGGGTCCGCGTGGCGGCCTTGTCCGGCGCCGGCTGGTCTGCGTAGGCGTTCGCCGACACCGGGATCACCAGCGCCGTCGCGGCGGCGATGATCACCGGTATTCGCACACGCCCGAACCCTGTTCTTTTCACGTATCCCCTCACGTCACATCCGGAAAAGCAGGTGAACCCTCCGCATGACGGCGGCGATACGCGCGGATCGTGGTGCGCGCACAGCGAAACAGTGCGCACGAAAAGAATTCGGGAAGAATTCGGGCGCACTGCTCCGATATGCTCGACATCACGGTCCGGGCATCGCGATTCGGCGGATGGTTCCGCCGAAACCGCCACGCAGCACGGGACTTGGGGCATGGGGCATCACAGGCGGGGATGTCGAAGATGCCCCGCCTTCCCGAATCGCAACAATTTTCCCCCCTGCGCGAACATATGACTCCCAAAGCAATCCTGCCCCGCCTGTCGGCACGCGGTCAACCCACTTCCGGCGGAGCGCGGCGCGCCCGTAAACTGGCCGACGATGCCGGAAACCCGCCACTGCCCGCCCGAGTCGCGCCCCGGGGACCGCCCGGGAGCCGGTCCGGGGTCGCCCGAGCCGCCGGACAAGCTCACCGGCGCCGGGTGGCTGCCGCACGGCTACCACCTGGACCCGCACACGCACGACGCCGGGCAGCTGGTCTACGCGGCCGCCGGGACGCTCGCCACCACGACGGCACGCGGCACCTGGGTCGCGCCCGCCAACCGCGTGACGTGGACGCCGCCGGGCTTCGCGCACGCGCACCGCTTCTACGGCCGCACCGACGCCCGGCTGCTGACCCTGCCGGCCGACCTGTGCGGCGAACTCGTGGACCACCCCAGCGTGTTCGCGGTCAGCCCGCTGCTCCGCGCGGCCCTCATGACGCTGACCGAGGCGCGGCCGGAGCCCCGGCCTGGCGCGCGCGGGCGGCTTCTCGCGGTCGTCGTCGACGAGCTGTGCGTCACCGCCGAACAGTCGCTGCACCTGCCCGAGCCCCGCGACGACCGGCTGCGCGCGGCCACCGACCTGCTGCACGCCGATCCGGCGCGGCCCGCGACCCTGGCCGAGCTGGGGCGCGCCGCGGGCGCCAGCGAGCGCACCCTGAGCCGGCTCTTCCACAGCGAACTCGGCATGAGCTTCCACCGCTGGCGCACCACGCTGCGCATCCACCACGCGCTGGCCCACCTCGGCAACGGCCTGTCGGTCACCGACACGGCGATGGCCTGCGGCTGGTCGAACCCCTCCAGCTTCATCGACGCGTTCAGCTCCGTCGTCGGCCAGACACCCGGCAGCTACCAGGCCGACCTGCGCGACGGCCCCGCGCCGGCCTAGCCCCCGGCGTTCTTGGCGGGTTTACGGCATCCGGCGTCCGTATGCCGGTTGGTCGCACCCGGGTCCGGCTTCCACAGTGGTGACCGGGGCGCCGCGCCACCCGGGCGGCGCCCGGCAAGGACCGCGAGGCCCGTAGAGCCCGCACGGCCCGCACGGCCGTCAAGGACCGCACCGCGAGGAGAGTTCGCACCACATGACCACCACCACAACCGGCAAGGACACCACCGTCGTCATCGTGGGAGGCGGTGTCGCCGGGCTGGCGCTCGGCAACTTCCTCCTGCGCAAGGGCATCAGCTGCGTCGTCCTGGAGAAGCACACGCGCACGTACGTGGAGCAGCGGCAGCGGGCCGGGGCGCTCGACGCCGGCGGGGTCCGCAGGCTGACCGCCTGGGGGCTGGCCGAGGTCGTCGAGGGCTACCACGACGGCGACTCCGACGCGCCCATGCCGCTGATCGTCGAGGGCCGGAAGCGCTACTGGCGGGCGGGCTGGGACGACGGCGAGGGCGGCGCGAACGGCGACGGCGACGGCGACGGCGCGGACGACGTCGAGGGGACCTTCTGCCCGCAGCAGATCCTCGTCAGGAACCTCATCAAGGTCTTCCTGCGCGACGGCGGCGATCTGCGCTTCGGCGCCGAGGACGTGTCCCTGCACGGCATCGGCACTACGAACCCGGTGGTGCGCTACCGGGACGCCGACGGCGCGACCACGGCCGTCAGTTGCGACATCGTCGCCGGCAGCGACGGCTACCGCGGCGTCAGCAGGACCGCCGTGCCCTCCGACGTCCTCGCCTGTGCGACCCACGAGTTCGGGTACGCCTGGCTCACCGCCATCACCGCGGCCCCCGCCGACCCGCCGGCCGTGCTCGCGGTGCACTCCCGCGGCTTCGCCGCCCGTATCACCCGCGGGCCCGCCGCCAGCCGCCTCTACCTGCAGTGCCCGCTCACCGACACCGTCGGGCAGTGGCCGGACGAGCGCGTGTGGAGCGAACTGGAGGCGCGCTTCGGCGAGCCGGTGACGCTCCGGGGGGCGATCACGGACAAGCAGGTCGTGCCGCTGCGCGGGGTGGTGTTCAGCCCGATGCGCCACGGCAGCCTCTACCTGCTCGGGGACGCGGCGCACCTCATCTCGCCGATGAGCGCGGAGGGCATGAGCCTGGCCCTGCACGACGCCGACACGCTCGCCCGCGCCGTCGTCCGGTGGGCCGAGGACGGCGACCCGGCCCTGCTCGACGGCTACTCCGCGACCTGCCTCGCGCACACCTGGCAGCGGCAGGCGTCCGCGGTGTGGATGACGGACGCCATGCACGACGCGGGAGACCCCTCCCACAGGGGCGAGTTCCGCAAGCAGATCGCCCTGAGGAACCTGGAAACCCTCCTGGAGCCCCTCGCGCCCACTGCGCCCGCCGCGGCCGGCTCTCCGGCCGGGCGTGACTCCTTGGAGTGATCATGAAGGCGGAAGGGCATGATCCGTCCCGCTGACGCCGATTCAAGAGGGTATGACATCTTTCAGGCATCAGCGGGGCCGTGCGGCCGCCGCCCTGGTGGCCGGTGCCGCGGCCCTCTGCATGGCGGGGCTCGCGCCGACCGCCGCCGCCCGGCCGCAGGACCGGGCGGACACCCCCTTGGTGGTTTCGCTGGGCGACAGTTTCATCTCGGGTGAGGCCGGCCGCTGGGCGGGCAACAGCAACGACGACAGCGACGACGTCGCCGGCACCGACCGGGCCTACGACCCCGCGACGGACACGGCCGACCCGCACCGGGTGTACGGCCCGTCGTACGACGACGGCTGCAACCGCTCGGACAGCGCCGAGGTCAACTCCGCTCCGGGCCGGGACCGCCGGCTCAACCTCGCCTGCTCGGGCGCCACCTCCACCGCGATCCTGCTGCCCGAGCACGGCGGCAGTCCGTTCAAGACCGAACCGTCCCAGGCCGAGCAGCTCCAGGAGGCCGCCACCGGACACAGCGTGCGCGCGGTCGTCGTCTCGGTCGGCGGCAACGACCTCGGCTTCGAGAGCGTCATCACCTCCTGTGCAAGCAGCTTCCTCACGCCGTTCGGCGCGACCCCCTGCGCTCCGACGCAAGGGCCCGAGGTGGCGGGCCGGCTGCCGGCGATGCGCACCGCCGCCGTCGACGCGCTGGCCGACATCACCACGGCCATGGACCGGGCCGGGCACCCCAGGGGCAGCTACCGGCTGATCCTGCAGTCCTACCCCTCCCCGCTGCCCGACGGCGCGCACGTGCGCTACCCGGGCGAGGGGTACGACCGCCTGACCACCGGCGGCTGCCCCTTCTTCGACAAGGACCTCACCTGGGCGCACGACGAGCTCGTCCCCGAGATCAGCCGCACCCTGGCGGAGGCCGCGCGCACCGCGGGGGCGGAGTTCCTCGACCTGTCGCGCGCCTTCGACGGCCGGGAGGTCTGCTCCACCGCCACCGTCCAGGCCGGTCCCGACCAGCGGCCCTCGGGCAGCACCAGCGAATGGGTCCGCTTCGTCACCACCGGCGCGGGACAGGGCCAGAAGCAGGAATCCCTGCACCCCGACTATTACGGCCAGCGGGCCCTGGGCGCCTGCCTCGGTCTGCAGCTCGGCCGGTCCCCCGGCGCCTACTCCTGCACCAACACCCCGGGGGCGGAGCCCACGGCCATGACGCTGCGGCCCGCGACCTCCGCCTGACCGCTCCCGATCCGGCCCCGATCCGGCCCCGATCCGGCCTGGCCGGCCCGCGTCCTCGGCCCCGGTCCGGCGCTGACCGGCCCGCGTGGGTGGCCCTGATCGAGCGCTGAACCGGCGCTGGTACGGCCCCGATCCGGCGCCGGCCCCGCGCCGACCGGCTCTTCCGGCTTCACCCGGTCGGGCCCGCCCGCGTGCGCGACGGCTCGGGCCGGCCGATATTGGGCGGTCCGGGGGTGCCACGTCACGCGGGCGTTCGGGAAGCGGAGAGCTGAGGCGCCGGGAGGCCGCGATGGGAAGCGCACCGCAGCCGGGCCCGGACGCCGTCGCGCACGGGGAGGTCGCCGCCGTCCTGGTGCGGCTGACCGGGCTCCTGCTGCGTACCAGCGGGGAGGGCGCCGAGCAGGTCGAGCAGGCCGCCGGGGCCGCGGCGCGGGGGCTCGGCGCGCAGGCCGTCCTGGTCGTCGTGCCCGACGGCGCCGCCGTCACGGTGGCCTCGCACGGGCAGGTGACCACCCGGGCGGTGCGGGAGTTCCCCGAGGTCTTCCGGATGGACCAGGTCGTCGCCCTCAAGCCGCTGCTGGCCGCGGTCGCCGCGGGCCGCCTGAGCGCCGCGCAGGCCGACCGGGAACTGGCCGCGATCGAGGCGGCCCCGCCCCCGTACCCCTGGTGGCTGAAGCTGGTCGGGATCGTGCTGTTCGCCGTCGGGTTCGCGCCGCTGATGCAGCCCACCTGGTACGAGGTGTGGACCACCGCCGTGCTGGGCGCCGTCACCGCGACCATGGCGGTGGCCGCGCAGCGGCTGCCCCGGCTGGCGACGGTGCTGCCGCTGGCCGCCGCGACCGCCGTCTCGCTCATCACCCTGGAGGCGTTCGCCCGCACCCCCGCGCACGGCGGGCCGGTCCTGCTGATGCTCCCGGCGCTGTTCTACTTCGTGCCCGGCGACTACCTCAGCGCCGCCACCGCGGAGCTGGCCGCCGGCTTCCTCACCACCGGCGCGATCCGGCTGGTCTACGCGGTGTTCCTGCTCGTCCAGCTCTATCTGGGGGTGATCCTCGGCCTGGTGATCACCGGACGCTCCCGGCACGCGCTCTTCGACGTCGCCGCGCACGGCGACCTGCCCCGCTGGGCGCTGTTCCTGGCCTGGATCGTCTTCACCGCCGGCACCGTGCTGGCCTTCGCCGTCCCGGCCCGGCTGACCGGCCGGCTGCTGCTGCTCGTCTACCTCACCGTCGGCGTCCAGACCGGCTTCACCAAGCTGATCGGCGAGGTCGGCGGCACCTTCACCGCCGCGGTCGCGCTCGGCGCGCTCGCCACCCTGCTCGCCGCCCGCCCGGCCCAGCCGCCGCGGATCGTCCTGCTGCTCCCCGGCTTCTTCACCCTCACCGTGGGCTCGCTCGGCATGCGCGGCCTGACCGCCGTCGCGGGCGGCTACCCCATCCAGGGCTTCCACGACCTGACCAAGATGGTCACGCTCGTCACGGCCATCGCCGTGGGCCTCCTCCTCGGAGCGGTACTCACCACCCGCCCGGCACCCCACTGAGAACCCGGGCACGCCGAGCGACCGGGCACGCGGAGGACACGGGCACGCCGACCCGGCCGACACGCCGGGCCCCGCGCGTCGGAGCCGCGCGCTACACAGCACCGATCCAGCACAGTGCGAGTTGATCCAGCACATCCAGGACGCACGAGCGCGACGCATGCTCGTGACCCGCGACGCGTTGTGTACACATGCGACACTCGGTACCCTTGAGCGCATGACGCAGCCTCTGCCCATAGAGTCCATCCGAGACGTGCGCGCACACCTCGCCGAGGTCGTGGAGCGCGCCGACCGCGATGACGTACCCACCGTGATCACGCGCCGCGGCAAGGAAGTCGCCGCCGTCGTCTCCATCGAGGTACTGCGCAAGTACCAGGAGTGGGAAGAGCGCGAGATCAATCGCATCATCGACGAGCGCATGGCCAACCCGGCGCCCGGAATCCCGATCGAGGACATCATGAGGGAGACGCTGGCGCGCGGTGAGTGAGTACCGAACCGTCTTCCGCCCCGAGGCGCAGGCCGAACTCCGGAAGATCCCTCGCGACATGGCGCTACGCATCCTGGCCAAGCTGACCGAGTTGGAGACCGACCCTCTCGGCTTCAACACCACTGCACTCGTGTCCCAGCCCGAGCGTCGCCGCTTGCGCGTCGGCGACTACCGTGTCGTCTACACGATCGACAACGGAGAACTGGTGGTCTGGGTTGTTCACGTGGGACACCGGTCCACGGTTTACGAGACCTGATTGCCGCTGACCCCACGTCAGAACATCCAGCACCCATCCAGCACGGTGTCGACGAAGGGGGCGGACTCAACGGAGTCCGACCCCTTCTGGCCTGCACGTTTGACTCAGCGGCCAACGTGCAGTAGCCGCATGACTACACGTTGAACCTGAACTCGACCACGTCGCCGTCCTGCATGACGTAGTCCTTGCCCTCCATGCGGGCCTTGCCCTTGGCGCGGGCCTCGGTGACGGAGCCGGTGGCGACGAGGTCGTCGAAGGAGATGACCTCGGCCTTGATGAAGCCCTTCTGGAAGTCCGTGTGGATGACTCCCGCGGCCTCGGGGGCGGTGGCGCCGCGCTTGATGGTCCAGGCGCGGGACTCCTTGGGGCCGGCGGTGAGGTAGGTCTGCAGGCCGAGGGTCTCGAAGCCGACCCGGGCGAGCGTGGCCAGGCCCGGCTCCTGCTGGCCGACGGACTGCAGGAGTTCGAGCGCCTCGGCGTCGTCCAGCTCGGCGAGGTCGGCCTCCAGTTTGGCGTTGAGGAAGATCGCCTCGGCCGGCGCGACCAGGGCGCGCTGCTCGTCCTTGAAGGACTCGTCGGTCAGCTCGTCCTCGTCGACGTTGAAGACGTAGAGGAACGGCTTGGTGGTCAGCAGGTGCAGCTCGTGCAGCAGCACGCCCTGCTCGGTGCCCTTGGTGATGCCGCGGGAGAAGAGCGTCTCGCCGGCCGCGAGGATCTCCTGCGCGGCCTCGGCGGCGGCCAGCACCGCGGCCTTCTCCTTCTGCAGCCGGGCCTCCTTGGTCAGCCGCGGCAGCGCCTTCTCCACCGACTGCAGGTCGGCGAGGATCAGCTCGGTGTTGATCGTCTCGATGTCGTCCTTGGGCGAGACCTTGCCGTCCACATGGACCACGTTCTCGTCCTTGAAGGCGCGGATGACCTGGCAGATCGCGTCGGACTCGCGGATGTTGGCCAGGAACTTGTTGCCCAGGCCCTCGCCCTCGGAGGCGCCGCGGACGATGCCGGCGATGTCCACGAAGTCGACGGTGGCGGGCAGCACCCGCGCCGAGCCGAAGATCTCCGCGAGCGTGGCCAGGCGCGGGTCCGGCACACCCACCACGCCGACGTTGGGCTCGATGGTGGCGAACGGGTAGTTGGCCGCGAGCACGTCGTTCTTGGTCAGGGCGTTGAAGAGCGTCGACTTGCCGACGTTCGGCAGACCGACGATTCCGATGGTGAGCGACACGAGGCGACTTCCCGTAAGCGAGATCCGAGGGGGTTTTCCGAGACTCCGCCCAGTCTACGGGCCGCACGCCCGCCGCCGTCCGCCGCGGGCCACGGCCTGTGGACAACCCGCGTGTCCCACCATGCGATCAACCGACCGGCATGCCTACTGTACGTAGGTGGACCAACACACTGCGCGCACGGGCACCCCGGGGCCGGCCCCCGGCGGCGAGGCGGCCGCCGGCGTCTACCGCGCCCCGCGCCCGGCCCACCCGGAAGCCGGCGCGGCCCGCCGGCTGCGCGCCGTCCAAGGGCCCAGGCCCCGGCTGACGGGACTGGGCACCGGCGCGCTGACCACCGTGGTGACCGCGCTCGGCGGCGGCCTCGACTCGCTGCTCTTCGGCGGCCCCGGGGTCCTCTTCGGCGTGGTCTTCGTCGCCGTGAGCATCGCCGGGGCCGTCTACGTACGGCCCTACGACCTGGTGGCCGCGCCGGTCTCCGCGCCCATCGCCTTCGCCGTCGGCATCGCCCTGACGGCCGACAGCGGCGCCGGCGGACTCGTCGGCCACCTGCTGGGCATCTTCACCGGCCTGGCCACCATGACCGGCTGGCTGTACACCGGCACCGTGCTGGCCGCGCTGATCGCCGGGGTCAGAGCTTTGCGGCTGCCATCGCGGCGCCGACGATCCCGGCGTTGTTCTGCAGCTCAGCGGGCACGATCTCCGCGTTGATCCCGGTGATCAGCGGCAGGAACTTGTCCGCCTTGCGGCTGATGCCGCCGCCGATCACGAACAGCTCGGGCGAGAACAGCATCTCCACGTGCGCCAGATACTTGCGCAGCCGGTGCGCCCAGTGCTCCCAGCTCAGGTCCTCGTCCTCGCGCGCCTTGACCGACGCGCGCTTCTCCGCGTCGTGGCCGTGCAGCTCCAGGTGGCCCAGCTCGGTGTTGGGCACCAGCCCGCCGTCGGCGAAGACCGCGCTGCCGATGCCGGTGCCGAGCGTGAGCACGATGACCGTGCCGCCGCGGCCGCGGCCCGCGCCGAACGTCATCTCGGCCACGCCCGCCGCGTCCGCGTCGTTCAGCACCACGACCGGCACGCCGAGCCGCTCGCCGATCAGCTTGCGGGCGTCGCAGCCGATCCAGCCCTTGTCCACGTTCGCCGCGGTGCGGGTCACGCCGTCCACCACCACGCCGGGGAAGGTCACGCCGAGCGGCCCGGTGTGGCCGAAGTGCCGCACGACCTCCTCGACGCCGTCCACGACGGCATCGGGCGTCGCCGGGTGCGGCGTGGGCACCTTCAGGCGCTCCTGGGCGAGGGCGCCCTTCTCCAGATCGACAGGGGCGCCCTTGATGCCCGTGCCGCCGATGTCCACTCCGAACATGTCCATGGCCTCCACGTTAGGGGCGGGCGGGAAAGCTCACCTCTCGGCAGATGCCCGGGCGGCGGCCTCCGCACGCAGGTCGCGGCGCAGTTCCTTGGGCAGCGAGAACTGGATCGACTCCTTCGCCGACGTCACCACCGACACGTCCGCGTAGCCGCGCGCCGCCAGCCACTCCAGGACGCCGTCGACCAGGACCTCCGGAACCGAGGCGCCCGAGGTGACGCCGACCGTGCCGACGCCTTCCAGCCAGGCGTCCTCGCACTCCTCGGCGAAATCCACCAGGTGGGAGGCGCCCGCGCCGGACTGCAGGGCGACCTCGACCAGCCGGATGGAGTTCGAGGAGTTGCGGGAGCCGACCACGATCACCAGGTCCGCCTCGGCGGCGATCTGCTTGACCGCGACCTGACGGTTCTGGGTGGCGTAGCAGATGTCGTCGCTGGGCGGCGAGAGGAGGTTGGGGAAGCGGTCCTTCAGCGCGTCCACCGTCTCCATCGTCTCGTCCACCGACAGCGTGGTCTGCGACAGCCACACCACCTTGTCCTCGTCGCGCACCCGGACCCTGGCGGCGTCCTCGGGGCCGTCCACCAGGTGCATCCGCTCCGGCGCCTCGCCCATGGTGCCGATGACCTCCTCATGGCCCTCGTGGCCGATGAGCAGGATGTCGTAGTCGGAGTCGGCGAACCGCCGGGCCTCCTTGTGGACCTTGGTCACCAGCGGGCACGTGGCGTCGATGGAGGCCAGCCGGCGCTCGGCGGCCTCCTCGTGCACGACCGGGGCGACGCCGTGCGCGGAGAAGATCACGATGGCGTCCTCGGGCACTTCCTGCGTCTCGTCGACGAAGATCGCGCCCTTCTTCTCCAGGGTCTGCACGACGTACTTGTTGTGGACGATCTGCTTGCGGACGTAGACCGGCGCGCCGTACTGCTCCAGCGCCTTCTCGACGGTGATCACGGCGCGGTCGACGCCCGCGCAGTAGCCGCGGGGGGCGGCGAGCAGGACACGGCGGGTGGTGTCAGTGGTCATGCGCCCCATCGTACGGGGATCACCCGCGGTGACGGCGGCCGGCGGCGGGGACCTGTGGACAACCTCCGGGAGCGCGTGGGGTGACGGCGGGGGCGGGCCGGGCGCCGGTCGCGCCGGGAGATGTCGGACCGGGAGGTGTCGGAGGTGAGCACTAGGGTGGCGGCATGGCTCTGAACACCTCGGCGGACACGCCGATCCCGGTCGGCGAGGTGTCGCGGCTGATCGGCGGCTGGATCGACCGGCTCGGCGCGGTGTGGGTGGAGGGGCAGATCACCCAGCTGTCCCGGCGGCCGGGCGCCGGCGTGGTCTTCATGACGCTGCGCGACCCCTCGCGCGACGTGTCGATCCCGGTGACCTGCTTCCGCGGGGTGTACGAACAGGTGGCCGACGTGGTCGGCGAGGGCGCGCGGGTGGTGCTGCACGCGAAGCCCGAGTGGTACGGGCCGCGCGGCACCCTGTCGCTGCGGGCGGCCGAGATCCGGCCGGTCGGCATCGGCGAACTGCTCGCCCGGCTGGAGCAGTTGAAGAGGACGCTGGCGGCCGAGGGGCTGTTCGCGGTGGACCGCAAGCGGCCGATACCGTTCCTGCCGCAGCTGATCGGCCTGGTCACCGGCCGCGCCTCGGCCGCCGAGCGGGACGTGCGGGAGAACGCCCGGCTGCGCTGGCCCGCGGTGCGCTTCGAGGTGCGCAACGTGCCGGTGCAGGGCGCGTCGGCGGTGCCGCGGGTGATCGAGGCGGTGCGCGCGCTGGACGAGCACCCGGGCGTCGATGTGATCATCGTGGCGCGCGGCGGCGGCAGCGTGGAGGACCTGCTGCCGTTCTCCGACGAGCGGCTGATCCGTACGGTCGCGCAGTGCCGTACGCCGGTGGTCTCGGCGATCGGGCACGAGCCGGACTCGCCGCTGCTGGACCTGGTCGCGGACCTGCGCGCCTCCACGCCGACCGACGCGGCCAAGCGGGTCGTGCCGGACGTGCACGAGGAGCTGGAACGGGTCAGGCAGGTCAGGGAGCGCGCGCTGCGGGTGGTGCGGGGGCTGCTGGACCGCGAGGAGCGAGGGCTCGCGGCGGCGCTCAGCCGCCCGTCGCTCGCGCAGCCGTACCGGATGGTCGAGGAGCGGTCGGCGGACGTCGCCGACCGGGTCGACCGGGCCCGCCGCAGCCTGCGGCACGCGCTGGACCGCGCGGACGCCGACCTCGCGCACACCCTGGCGCGGGTGGTTGCGCTCTCCCCCGCCGCGACGCTGCGCCGCGGGTACGCGGTGCTCCAGCGCGAGGACGGCGCGGCGGTGCGCTCCCCCGCGGAGGTCGCGCCCGGCGACCGGCTGCGCGCGCGGGTCGCGGAGGGCGGGTTCGCGGTACGGGTCGGCGAGGACTGAACGCGGGGCGCGTGGCTTGGTGCTTGGCTCGGCGCGGGCCGGCGGGCGGCGGCCCCGGCGGCGGGGTGGCCGGGAGCGTCGGCCGGGTGACCGGGAGCGTCGGTGGTACGCCCTAGGCTGGCGGGCATGGCAGACCAGGACCCCAAAGCGACGTCGGCGTCGACCTCGACCCTCGGCTACGAGCAGGCGCGCGACGAGCTGATCGACGTCGTACGCCGCCTGGAGGCGGGCGGCGCCACGCTGGAGGAGTCGCTCGCGCTGTGGGAGCGCGGCGAGGAACTGGCCCGCGTGTGCCGCCACTGGCTGGAGGGCGCCCGCGCCCGCCTCGACGCCGCGCTGGCCGCGGACGAGGATGCCGACGAGGCCGCGGAGCTCGCGGAGGGCGCGGCCGAGCAGGCCCTCATCGACGCGGAGGAGGCCCGCCGCCCGGCCCCTGACGACCCGGAGGAGTGACCCGGCTCAGTCCGCGTCGGCTCGGTCCGCGTCGCCCTCCGCCTTCGCCCGCGATTCCTGCGCCTTGTCGGCCGCGCCCGCGGTCTCGTAGCAGGAGGCCGAGCGCAGCCAGGTGTCCCGTACTTGCGCGTCGGGCGCTCCCGACGCGGCGAGGGTGACCGCGAGTTCGGCGTAGGCCTCGCCGGCCCGCGTGAGATCCCCATCGCCCTCCAACGTCTCGGCGGCGGCCCCGCCCTCGGTCACGGCTTCCTCGTAGCGCCCGAGGGCCCGGAGCGCGGTGCCTATGTTGTTCCTGTCGATGGCCACGCTGTGGGAGTTACCGACCCGCTCGTTCAAGGCACGGGACGCCACATGGGCGGCGAGCGCCTCGTCGTACCGGCCGGTGTCGTACAAGACGTTGCCCCTCTCGTTCCAGGTCGCCGCCTGGCCGTCGAGGCTGTCGGCCAGTTCGAAGAGTTCCCGCGCCAAAGCCTGCGCATCGAGCGCCTCGTCGTACCGACGCAACCTCCTCAGCGCGAGGCCCGCGCTGCTCCAACAGTTGGCTTCACGGTCGACGTCGCCCGCTCTCCGGAACAGGTCGCATGCGGTGCTGTAGGCGTCAAGGGCCTCCTCGTGTTGGGACAGTTCCTGGAGCGCCCTTCCGAGGTTGCCCCACCCGGCCGGTTCGTTGAGACGGTCCCCCGACGCCTGGATCGAGTCGAGGCACAGCGCCGCGACGACCAGGGCGTCATCCCACATCTGGCGGGCGTGCAAGTAGGGGACGAGTGCAAAGCCCAGGCGCACCGACCCCGGAGAGGGCGCGGTGTCGTGCGCCGTCCCGGTGAGATTCCCCCGCTCCTCATCGAGCCACCGCAGTGCTGCGTCCCGGTCGATGAACAACGGGGAGGGCTTGAGCCGCAGTGAGAACTCGACATGCGCCCTCGCCGCCTCGCCCCACTTCACGTAGTAGTCGACCAGCCGCCCGCGCGCCTGGTCGTACTTGCGGCGGGCCGGGCGGTTGTCGACGACGTGGGCGGCGGCCTGCTCCTCGGCGTAGTCGCGGAGCAGGTCGTGCATCTGCCAGCGGCCGCGGGTGGCGCCGCGGCTGAGCATGTGGGCGGCGGCGAGCCGGCCGAGCTGGTGGTCGATGGCCGTCTCGGTCTGGTGGGTGAGGGCGGCCGCCGCCGCGGTGGAGATGTCGGGACCGGCGTTGAGCGAGAGCATGCGGAAGAGGTCCTGCTGCTGCGGGGTGAGGCTCTCGAAGGTCTGGCCGAAGACCGTGCGCAGGTCGCGTTCGCCGTCGTCGATGCTGTCCAGCCGGCCCTCCCCCGCGGTGAGGCGGGCGGCGCGCTCGGCCAGCGGCTCGCCGGGGTCCTGCACGAGCAGCGCGGCGACGATCTGGAGGGCCAGCGGCAGGCAGCCGCACGCGGTCACCACCTTCTCGGCGGCCTCCCGGTCCTCCCGCACCCGCAGGTCTTCGGGGTCGGCCTCGCGCAGGGCCAGGTCCAGCAGGGTGACCGCGTCGTCCGGCTGGAGCTGGTGCAGCGAGCGCGGGCGGCCGATGCCGGGCAGCGCCTTGCGCGAGGTGGCGATCAGGCCGTGCGGGCCGGGCGGCAGCAGCGGCCTGACCTGGGCCGCGCTGGAGGCGTTGTCGGCGATGACGAGCAGCCGTTCGCCCTTGCGGGCGCGCTCGGCCAGGTGCGAGCGGTAGAACACCTCGCGGTCCGCGCCGGTCGGCGGGATGTGCTCGGGCGGTACGCCGAGCCGCCGCAGCAGCGCGTCGAGGGACTGCTCGGGCAGGGCCGGCTGGGGGTCGTAGCCGCGCAGGTCCACCAGCAGGACGCCGGTGAACCAGCCGCGCCGCAGGACCTCGTGGCCCACCGCGTAGGCGAGCGTGGTCTTGCCGACGCCGCCCATGCCGGCCACGACGGCGACCGGGCGCGCGGACGCGGAACCGGATGCGGGCGCGGAGCTTGATGCGGGCGCGGAGCCGCCCTCGTGACCGGGGCCGCCGCCATGGCCCGAGCCGCCGCCCGCGCCGCTCCCGGAGCCGGGGCCCGGCCCGCCGCCCGCGCCGGGGTCGAACAGTGCCAGCAGCGGCGCGAGATCCTCGTCGCGGCCGGTGAACTCCGCCGGGAGGTCCGGGAGGGAGTCCAGCGCGGACGGCGCGGGCGCGTACTGCTGGACGAACGTGTTGTACTGCGTGCCGCGCTGCTGGGCCGCGGCGTACCTGAACTGGCTCCCGGCGAAGTCGCGTTCCTGCGCGCGGTCCTGTCCGCGGTCCTGCGCGCCGCCCTGCGCATGCCCCTGCGCGTACGGCTCCCCCGGCTGCCCGGCGTCGCCCGGCCGCCCCTGTGCCGGCGCCGTTCCCCCGGAGGGCCGCGCGGCGGACCGCTGGGAACGTCCGCGCGCGGCCTTGCCGTTGCGCCCCTTGGGCTTGTTCTTTCCCCCCATCCGGCCTGCTCCCGCCGTCAGTTGAAGGTGTTGTGCTGTGTGCCGCCGCCCTGCACCGCGGACTTCGTGAACGTGGCGCCGCTGAAGTCGTTGTGCACGCTCTGTCCTCCGGCCGCCGCGGCAGCCGCCGCCTCGACCACCGCGCGCAGTTCGGCCGCGGCCTCCTGCCGCTGCTGCTCGGGCAGTTCCTCCAGCAGCAGTTCCAGGCGGCTGCGCCACACCGCGGCCTGCTCCGCGCGGACCTGGTCCGCTTCGCCGTCGGCCGCCGCGTCCAGCGCCGCCCGGGTACGGTCCAGGCGCTCCAACTCCGCGCGCTCGCGGGCCTCGTCGCCCCGGCCCAGCAGCCGGGCGATCCGTCCGCGCACCGCGTGCCAGGCGTCCGTGCCGGCGGCCTGGGCGATCGCCCCGCCGCCGGTCGCCGACAACGCCGTGAGTGCCTCCACCAGCATTGCGTCCCCCTCCGAAGGTCCCCGAACCGGGCTCACCAGCCTAGGACTTCGGCCGTGCCGAGGGCGCGCGCACGGCGAAGGAGACCACGCGGCGAAGGAGGCCGCGCGGCCGCAAGGGCCCCCGGCTCACGCCCCCGGGCGGACCGGAATGCTCGTGAACGTCGGGGAGGGCGCGGGATCGGCGAAGAAGTCGTTGCCCTTGTCGTCCACGACGACGAACGCGGGGAAGTCCTCGACCTCGATCTTCCACACCGCCTCCATGCCGAGTTCGGCGTACTCCAGGACCTCGACCTTCTTGATGCAGTCCTGGGCGAGGCGGGCGGCGGGGCCGCCGATGGAGCCGAGGTAGAAACCGCCGTGCGTGGCACAGGCGTTGGTGACCTGCTGGGAGCGGTTGCCCTTGGCGAGCATCACGAACGAGCCGCCGGCCGCCTGGAACTGCTCGACGTAGGCGTCCATGCGGCCGGCCGTGGTCGGGCCGAAGGAGCCGGAGGCGTAGCCCTCGGGGGTCTTGGCGGGACCGGCGTAGTAGACGGCGTGGTCGCGCAGGTACTGCGGCATCTCCTCGCCCGCGTCCAGCCGCTCCTTGATCTTCGCGTGCGCGATGTCGCGCGCGACGACCAGCGGTCCGGACAGCGAGAGCCGCGTCTTGACCGGGTACTTGGTCAGCTCCGCGCGGATCTCGTCCATCGGCCGGTTGAGGTCGACGCGGACCACGTCGTCGTCCAGATGCTCATCCGTGGTCTCCGGCAGGAAACGCGCCGGGTCGGTCTCCAACTGCTCCAGGAAGACGCCCTCGGCGGTGATCTTCGCCAGCGCCTGGCGGTCCGCCGAGCAGGAGACGGCGATCGCGACCGGGCAGGAGGCGCCGTGCCGCGGCAGCCGCACCACCCGCACGTCGTGGCAGAAGTACTTGCCGCCGAACTGCGCGCCGATGCCGATGGTCTGCGTCAGCTCGAAGACCTTCTGCTCCAACTCCTTGTCGCGGAAGCCGTGCCCGGCCGGCGAGCCCTCGGCGGGCAGCTCGTCCAGGTAGTGCGCGGAGGCGTACTTGGCGGTCTTCAGCGCGAACTCGGCGCTGGTGCCGCCGACCACGATCGCCAGGTGGTACGGCGGGCAGGCCGCGGTGCCCAGCGAGCGGATCTTCTCCTCCAGGAAGCGCATCATCGACGCCTCGTTGAGGACCGCCTTGGTCTCCTGGTAGAGGAAGGACTTGTTGGCGCTGCCGCCGCCCTTGGCCATGAACAGGAACTTGTAGGCGCCGCCGTCGGTCGCGTACAGCTCGATCTGGGCGGGCAGGTTGGAGCCGGTGTTCTTCTCGTCCCACATGGTCAGCGGCGCCATCTGGGAGTACCGCAGGTTGAGCTTGGTGTACGCGTCGTAGATGCCGCGCGACAGCGCCTCCTCGTCACCGCCCCGGGTGAGGACGTTCTGCCCGCGCTTGCCCATGACGATCGCGGTGCCGGTGTCCTGGCACATCGGCAGCACGCCCGCGGCGGCGATGTTGGCGTTCTTCAGCAGGTCCAGGGCCACGAAGCGGTCGTTGGGGCTGGCCTGCGGGTCGTCCAGGATGCGGCGCAGCTGCGCGAGGTGGGCCGGGCGCAGGTAGTGCGAGATGTCGTGCATCGCCTCGGCGGCGAGCGCGCGCAGCGCCTCCGGCTCGACCTTCAGGAAGGTGCGCCCGTCCGCCTCGAACGTGCTCACGCCGTCCGCGGTGATCAGGCGGTACGGCGTGGTGTCCTCGCCGAGCGGGAGCAGATCCGTGTAGACAAACTCGGGCATGGGGGCCATTCCTCACTCGGCTGCGTCAACGCTGAAGCGCTCCCAGGGTACGGCGTGCGCGCGGGCGCCGCCGCTGTGAGGTCCCCCTCAGCGGCGGCGCCCGCGCGGCATCCCCTAGGGGTCGGGTCCGGGTGCGCTCAGGCGGGTCTCGGGGTGGCCGAGGCTAGTCGCGATCTATCGCGTTTGTGTACGGTGGAGCGGTGGATGAACCGGTCGAGGAATCGCAGCCCCAGAAGCAGCCGCAGGCCCCCGCCCCGGCCGCGCAGGCCCCCGCACCGGCCGCGCGGTCCGCCGCGCCCGCTCCCGCGCAGACCGCGCACCCCGCCCCCGCCTCGGCGCCCGACCCTGCAC
>JAJSZB010000739.1:0-1117 GCA_050613715.1 Streptomyces sp. IBSBF 3018 | reverse complement strand
CCCCCCCCCCCCCCCCCCCCCCCCCCCCCCCCCCCCCCCCCCCCCCCCCCCGCCGGTGTCGGCAGGCTCGTTCGCGGACTCGTCCGCCGACTCCTGCGCAGTCGGCGCCGCCTCGGCCGCGGCCTCCGGGCCCGCGGCGGCACGGGCCTCGCTCAGGTCGCCGACCGCCGGGAGCGGCCCGGTCTCGGGCGGCGCCGGGAGGTCGGGCGGTGCGGGCAGGTGGGGGAAGTCCGGCAGGTGCGGGGTGCCGAGGCGCGGCGCGTCGGGGAGGTGGGGGAAGTCGGGCAGGTCCGGCGCGTCCGGGACGCTCGGCGTCTCCAGGCTCGGCGTGTCCGGCAGGCGCGGGTAGTCGGGCAGGTCCGGGATGCCCGGGACATCGGGCGGCTCCGGCAGGTCCGGCGCGTCCGCGACGTCAGGCGTGTCGAGGCTGGGGCCCTCCGGGACCTTCGGGATGTCGGACAGGTCCGGCGGCCCCGGGACCCCGGGCGCCTCGGGAACGTTCGGCGCGTCGCCGAGGCCGGGCGTGTCCGGCAGCTCAGGGGCGTCCGGAACGTCCGCCGCGGGGCATGCTCTCGCGGGGCCGTGCGGGCGTGCCAGTGTGATCGTCCGCCGTACACGTGATCAGCCCGGGGAAGCCGCGGGTGCGGCTGTGGCCGGGGCGGCCCTGGCTGTGGGGGCGGGGGCCCGCCCCGGCGTTTCGCGTTTCCCCGCCGTCCACGCGGTGGACAATAAGGGCATGAGTCAGCGGGGCGACGCACCGGGAAGCCAAGAGGACGACTGGTGGCGGCAGTTGTACGACGAGGACGCCGCGCGGGGGACCGCGCCGAGCACCCCGTCCGACGCCGCGCCGGACGTCCCCGGACCTGACGCCGGCGCAGGCGGCGGCGCGCGCAACGGCCCGGGCGCCGGCCCCCGTTCGGACCCCGACCCGGCGGCCGGGGCGCCGCCCGGGGCGTCCGCGGGCAGGCCGGCGGGAGCGCCGCGGGGACATCGGCCGGAGCCGGGCCGGGGGCGCGACCCGCTCGACGCCCACTTCGACTCCGCCGTCAACGCGATGTCGCCGCCGCCCGCCCCGCGCGAGGGCACGATGCGGCTGCGCCGCCCGACGCCGCCGCCC
>JAJSZB010000738.1:0-1123 GCA_050613715.1 Streptomyces sp. IBSBF 3018 | reverse complement strand
GGGGCGGGGGGCGCTCCCGCCGCGGAGTCGGGTACGGGTTCCGGTACGGGTACGGGCGCCGGCTCGGGTTCCGGCCCGGCGTCCGGCACCGGTACGGGTGACACGGTGCGGAACCGAATCGCGCGGGCGGTACGTTGACGGAAGGCGGTGTCACGCGCACCGTTCGTCACCGTTCAGCATCGTTCGTGATCGTTCGTGCCCCGCTCGTCCTGAGGAGCCCGCTGTGACCCTGCAGCAGCAGATCGTCGGCAACGCCATGCAGATGGTCGTCTGTACCCTCCAGCCCGGTCAGACCGTCTACTGCGAGGCGGGCAAGTTCCTGTTCAAGACCGCCGACGTCTCGATGGAGACGCGCCTCGGCGGCCCCGGCAGCCGCGGCGCGGGCGGTCCCGGCGGGCCCGGCGGGCAGCAGGGCGGCGGCGGGATGGGCGGCCTGCTGCGGCAGGCCATGGGCACCGCGATGCAGGTCGGCCAGCGCGCCCTGGCCGGCGAGTCGCTGGCCTTCCAGTACTTCACCGCCCGCGGCCGGGAGGAGGGCACGGTCGGCTTCGCCGGCGTGCTGCCCGGCGAGATGCGCGCCCTGGAGCTCGACGGCTCGCGCGCCTGGTTCGCCGAGAAGGACGCCTTCGTGGCGGCAGAGGAGACCGTGCAGTTCGGCATCGCCTTCGCCGGCGGACGCCAGGGCATGAGCGGCGGCGAGGGCTTCATCCTGGAGAAGTTCACCGGCACCGGCACGGTGATCATCGCTGGCGCCGGCAACTTCATCGACCTCAACCCCGCCGACTTCGGCGGCCGCATCGAGGTGGACACCGGCTGCATCGTCGCCTTCGAGGAGGGCATCCAGTACGGCGTGCAGCGCATCGGCGGCCTCAACCGCCAGGGCATCATGAACGCGGTCTTCGGCGGCGAGGGCCTGTCGCTGGCCACCCTGGAGGGCAACGGCCGGGTCATCCTCCAGTCGATGACGATCGAGGGCCTCGCCAACGCGCTGAAGAAGGCGCAGGGCGGCGACAAGCAGGGCCCCACGGGCGGGCTCTTCTCCACGCACGCGGGCTGAGCGGGCTGCGCCGGCCCGCGCGGGGTCGCGCGGGGTCGGGTCCCGCCGCCCCCCGCCCCGCCCCCC
>JAJSZB010000737.1:0-1126 GCA_050613715.1 Streptomyces sp. IBSBF 3018 | reverse complement strand
GGGCGGCGGGCGCCCCCGCCGGACCGCCACCGACCGGACCCGTAGCGCCGAACCGCCGCCCCGACCCGCCGCCCGACCCGTAACAGCGACCCGCCGACCGGGCCCGTAGCAGGAGCAGGACCCGCACCGCCGCACCGCAGGAGCAGAGCCCGAACCCGGACCGCACACGCCGTGTCCGACCACGATGGGAGACCGCTCATGACCGCGCCCCTCGCCCCGCGCATCGCCGGCGCGCCGATCTCGTGGGGAGTGTCGGAGGTGCCCGGCTGGGGCCACCAGCTCGCCCCGGAGGCGGTGTTGCGGCAGATGCGCGACGTGGGACTGGCCGCCGCCGAGTTCGGGCCCGAGGGCTTCCTGCCGGACGCGCCGGCCGAGAAGGCCGCCGTCCTCGCGGCCCACGGGCTGCGCGCGGTGGGGCAGTTCGTGCCGGTCGTGCTGCACGACGCGGACCACGACCCGCTGCCCGGCGTCCGTGCGGCCGTCGACGGGCTCGCCGCCGCGGGCGCCGGCACGCTCGTCGTCGCCGCGGCCTCCGGCGCCGACGGCTACGACGGCCGGCCGCCGCTGGACGGCGCGGGCTGGGAGCGGCTGCTGGCCAACCTCGACCGGATCGCCGACGCCGCGGCCGCGGCCGGCCTGGTCGCGGCCCTGCACCCGCACGTCGGCACCCTGGTCGAGTCGGGGGAGGAGACCGGCCGGGTGCTGGACGGCTCCCGGATCGGCCTCTGCCTGGACACCGGCCACCTCGTCATCGGCGGCGGCGACCCCGTCGAGGTCGCCGCGCGCCGGCCCGAGCGCGTCGCCCACGTCCACCTCAAGGACGTCCGCCGCGACCTGGCGCTGCGGGTGCGCACCGGCGCGCTCACGTACACCGACGCGGTACGTCGGGGGCTGTACGCGCCGCTGGGCGCAGGCGACGTCGACATCGCCGCGATCGTCGGCCTGCTGGAGGCCCGCGGATACGCCGGCTGGTACGTGCTGGAGCAGGACACCGTGCTCGCGGCGGCCCCGGGCGAGGGCGGCGCCGCCGATCCGCTGGACGACGTGCGGGTCTCGCTCGCGTATCTGCTGTCGCTGGCCGGACCGGCGGGGGCCGCGGGCGGGGCCGGGCCGGACCGGCAGGAGC
>JAJSZB010000736.1:0-1461 GCA_050613715.1 Streptomyces sp. IBSBF 3018 | reverse complement strand
GGGGCGGTCGCGGGGGAGTCGACGGGGGTCGAGAGGTGACCGGCGGCCAGCCGGGTCAGCGCGGAGACGAAGGGGCCGCGCTCCTCGGCCGGCAGGGCATGGAGCACGTCCGCGTGCACCCGGTCGACAATCCGCTGACCTGCGGCGACGGCCTCCCTGCCGTCGGCGGTCAACCGGATGATCCGGGCCCGCCGGTCGGTCGCCGAGGGCACCCGCTCAGCCAGCCCGGCGCGCTCCAGCAGGTCGACGGTGACCACCATCGTCGTCTTGTCCAGGTCGGACAGCTCCGCGATCTGCGCTTGCGTGCGCTCGGCCTCCGCGGCGNCTCCAGCAGGTCGACGGTGACCACCATCGTCGTCTTGTCCAGGTCGGACAGCTCCGCGATCTGCGCTTGCGTGCGCTCGGCCTCCGCGGCGTGCGCGAGCACGCAGTGCGCCCGCGGCGACATGCCGATCTCGGCCAGCGCCGCGGTCATCCGCGTGGTGAGCACGTGCGCGGTGTGCTGGAGCAGGAAGGAGACGTCCGGGGCTCCGGACGCGGTCTCGGCGGTCCCGGCGGTCGTGGCGGTCCCGGCGGTCGCGGTCGTCACCGTGGCCGTGCCGGCTGCCCTGTCATTGCTCTCGCTCATGGCACGAGGCTAACAAGAAAGGTCTGCGACGAAATCGTTTCGCGGCGGACCTATTGTGGGCTCCCCGCGCGGCGCGGCCCAGCGCGTGCCCGCGCACCCGCGTGCCGGGTCAGTCCAGGTCCGGGCCGAGCAGCCCGAGCACGCCCTCGATGTTCGCGTCGAGGTAGTGCCGCAGCGTCAGCGGGACGATGTCCACGGAGGCGATGCCGACGCGGGTGAAGGGCACCCGCACCACCTCGTACTCGCCGACCGGCTCCTCGACCTCCGGGCCGTGCCGCCGGGCCAGGTCCATCGACTCCAGCCGGCAGGCGAAGAAGAACTGCACCTTCACGCCGTGCGACCCGTCGTCCGCGATGTGCTCGACGGTGTCCACGAAGGCCGGGACCGTGTCGACCACCTTCCCGCCCAGCTCCTCGTCGATCTCCCGGTGCAGGGCGGCCAGGATGCTCGGATCGTCGTCCTCCACGCCGCCGCCGGGGGTGAGCCAGTACGGGGCCATGCCCGGCTTGGTCCGTTTGATCAGCAGGAGCTGGTCGCCGTCGAGGACGATCGCGCGGGCGGTCCGCTTGACCACCGGGCGGGTGCCGGGTGCCGTGCCGGATGCGGCACCGGGGGCGGAGGCGGGTCCGGCGTCGGCGTTCCCGGGGCCGGGGTGCAGGTCCTGGTGTGGCATGCCTGACATCTGCCGCGCGCGACCCGGGGGCAAACGTGTCCGCCGCGCCGAATCGGAGCGCGGGCCTCCCCTTTTCGCGCTCGGCCCGCGCCCTTCCCGCGCCCTTCTCGCGCGCGGCCCGCGCCCCCGCGTCCGCGCCGCGCCCCCTGCGTCCCTCCCG
>JAJSZB010000735.1:0-1144 GCA_050613715.1 Streptomyces sp. IBSBF 3018 | reverse complement strand
CGCGCAGACGCCGGGCGCGGTGGGCGCGGTGGACGCCGTGGAGGGGGCCAGGGCCGCGGGGACGCCGGAGGGCCTGGCCGCCGGTCTCGCCGAGGCGCTCGGCGGCCCGCACAAGGTGCTCGGGCGGATCACCGACCTGGTGGCGTACGCGTCGGACGCGAGTCCGTACCGCTTCGTGCCGCAGGCGGTGGCCGTGCCGGACAGCGTGCAGGACGTGGTCAGGCTCATGGCCTACGCCCGCGCCCACCGCCGCAACCTCGTCTTCCGCTCGGCCGGCACGAGCCTGAACGGGCAGGCCCAGGGCGAGGACGTCCTGGTGGACGTGCGCCGCCACTTCAGCGGCGCCGAGGTCGAGGCGGACGGCGCCCGGGTGCGGGTGCTGCCCGGCACCGTCCTCGCCCGGGTCAACGCCGCGCTGGCCCGCCACGGCCGGGTGCTCGGCCCCGACCCGGCGAGCGCCGCCGCCGCGACCGTCGGCGGCGTCATCGCCTGCAACGCCTCCGGCATGACCGCGGGCACCGCCCGCGACTCCTATCGCACGGTCGCCTCGCTGACCGTCGTCCTGCCCTCCGGCACCGTCGTGGACACCGGCGACCCCGACGCGGACAGCGCGCTGGCCGCCGCCGAGCCCGAGCTGTACCAGGGGCTGCTGGACCTGCGCGACGAGATCGAGGGCGACCCGGAGCTGGTCGCGCGCATCCGCGCCAAGCACGCGATCAAGAACACCTCCGGCTACCGGCTGGACGCCTTCCTCGACGGCGAGACCCCGGCGCAGATCCTGCGCGGGCTGATGATCGGCTCGCAGGGCACCCTCGGCTTCGTCGCCGAGGCGGTCTACGACACGCTGCCGCTGCGCCGCGCGGTCAGCGCCGGGCTGCTGCTCTTCCCGTCGCTGCCGGCCGCCGCGGCCGCGGTGCCGCTGTTCGCGCAGGCCGGCGCGGAAGCGGTCGAGCTGATGGACCGCAACACGCTCGCCGCCTGCGCCGGCCGCTCCGGCGCCCCCGCGCACTGGGCGGACCTGCCGGCGGGCAGCGCGGCCCTCCTGGTGGAGTTCCGGGCCGCGGACGACACGGAGCTGGCGGCGTACGAGCGGGCGGCCCGCCGTGTCCGCGACGACCTCGGCCTGATCCCCCCGCCCCCGGCC
>JAJSZB010000734.1:0-1147 GCA_050613715.1 Streptomyces sp. IBSBF 3018 | reverse complement strand
GCCCAGGAAGGCTCGGCGGGGCGCGTGGGAGAGAGCGAGGGGCCGCGCAGACTGCGGCGCGGGCATGGGAAAGGACCCCTCGCGGGGTCCTCGTCGTGCGCTCCCCCGACTGGACTCGAACCAGTAACCTGCCGGTTAACAGCCGGCTGCTCTGCCAATTGAGCTACGGAGGACCGAGCTCCCCCGACTGGACTCGAACCAGTAACCTGCCGGTTAACAGCCGGCTGCTCTGCCAATTGAGCTACGGAGGACCGAGCTCCCCCGACTGGACTCGAACCAGTAACCTGCCGGTTAACAGCCGGCTGCTCTGCCAATTGAGCTACGGAGGACCGAGCTCCCCCGACTGGACTCGAACCAGTAACCTGCCGGTTAACAGCCGGCTGCTCTGCCAATTGAGCTACGGAGGACCGAGCTCCCCCGACTGGACTCGAACCAGTAACCTGCCGGTTAACAGCCGGCTGCTCTGCCAATTGAGCTACGGAGGACCGAGCTCCCCCGACTGGACTCGAACCAGTAACCTGCCGGTTAACAGCCGGCTGCTCTGCCAATTGAGCTACGGAGGATCGCCCTGTGTGCACCGAATGCACCCGCCCGGATCTCCCGGAGGGCGCGCGCTCGGTGCTGCACATACATTAGCGCAAGCGAGGGGGTGCTCCGCCAACCACTATGCGCGGGGTTGCCCGATCGCCACGGCCCGGGGTTGCTCCCGGCCCGCGCCGGGTAGGCGCGGGACAGCCCGTCACAGCGCGGCGCGATCCACACCGCGACCCGACACAGCGAAAGGGTGGAGCCGATGCACCGGCTGACGTTCATCACGGGAGCACTCGTCGGATACGTGCTCGGAGCACGCGCGGGGCGCGAGCGGTACGAGCAACTGCGCACCGCCGCCCAGAAGTTCGCGCAGAACCCCGCGGTGCGCAACACCGCGGAGTCCGCCGTGCACCAGGGCCGCAGCGCCGCGTCCAAGACCGCGGACAAGGTCTCCTCGCGCATCGGCGACCGTATGCCCGAAGCCGTGGCCAGCAGGGTCCGCTCGCTGCGCAACGGCCACGGCCCGGACGACGACTGGGGCACCAGCAACACCTGATCCCGGCGGCGGGGAGGGCGAGCCCCACGCCCGCCCCGCGCCCTTGCGCCGGCCCGACGC
>JAJSZB010000733.1:0-1149 GCA_050613715.1 Streptomyces sp. IBSBF 3018 | reverse complement strand
ACAACGAAACGAGCCACTTTCGAAGTTCGAGGAGTCACCCCCGGGACGAACCCGACCCGTACGCCGGGCGGGCGCCCCCCGGCCGCGACAACGCAGCGCACCCGGCCAGGCCCAGCGCCCAGCGCCCAGCGCTCAGCGTCACGTCAACGCAGCGCGGGGAGGGCTGCCACGAGGTCGGTGAGGGCTTCCGCGCCGGAGGCGAAGGGCGTTCCGATCGGCGGCAGCAGCGCCACATGATCCGCCCCGGCCGCGAGATGCCGCCGGACGCCCGCCGCGACCGCCTCCGGCCCGCCGTGCGCGACCAGCGCGGACACCAAGCGGTCACCGTCACCGCCCGCCGCGCTGTCACCGCCCGCCTCGCCGACCGCGTCGATCTCCCGCTGCTCGTACCCCAGTTGCCGCATCGCCGCCGCGAACCCCGGCTCCGCGAGCCGCGCCGCGACGGCCTCGCGCGCCGCCGCCCGGGCCCGTTCCGGATCGGGGTCGAGGACCACGGACAGCCCCACGACCAGCAGCCCGCCCGGCCCGAGCGCCGCCCTGGCCCGCGCGGTGAACTCCGGCGGGCGCACCGCCGGCAACGCGCCGTCGGCGACTTCCGCGGCGAGCGCGAGCATCTTCGGACCGTTCGCGGCGACGATCCGCGGGTACGGTGCGTCGGGCGCGGGCGGCGCGGTCGGCTCGTGCATGCGCGCGCAGTAGTCGCGCATCGTGGCCAGCGGCCGCCCGAACTCCCGCCCCGCGGCCGCCGCCTGCTGCGGATAGCCGACGCCGAGGCCGAGCACGAAGCGCCCCGGGAACGCCTGCGCGAGCACCGACGCGGCGCCGTGCAGCGTCTGCGGCTGCCGCGCCCAGATGTTGGCGATGCATGTGCCGAACGCCGTCCGCCGCGTGGCCGCGAGCAGCACCGCGAGCTGGACCAGCGCGTCCTTGCCGCCGACCACCTCGTTCGTCCACACCGCCCGGCAGCCCGCGTCCTCCAACCGCCGTACGGCGTCCCGCTGCGCCCCGATGTCCAGCGCGGTGTCGAACGACACCGGCAGCGTCACCCCCACCGGACCCAGCGCCCGCCGCGCCGCCTCGACCGTACCCGCCGCTCCGGCTGCCGCCGCTCCGACTGCCTCCGTCCCGGCCGCCCTGGTCGCTCCGGTC
>JAJSZB010000732.1:0-1170 GCA_050613715.1 Streptomyces sp. IBSBF 3018 | reverse complement strand
TGGCGGTGCGTGGGGGTTCTGGGGGCGGTTGTGCGGGTCTTCAAGGGGGTCGTTGCGGCAGGGGTGTTGGCCCTGGCGCTGACGGCGTGCGCATCGGGGAGGCACACGGACGGCGGTGTGGCGGGGTCGGGGAAGGCGCCCGGTCCCGTGGCGCTCCCGCACACGTGGGTCGGGGCGTCGGCGACCGACGCCCTCATGGTGCAGATGACGCGCGACGGCCGAGCGCTCAGCGGCTCGCTCGACTCCACTGCCATCGCCGACGGCGACCCGACCAAGGCCACGACCGCGCACTGGGGTTTCACCGGGACGCTGGACGGTTCGGCTTTCACCATGAACGTCCGCGGAGACGTTCTCACCGAGGCGACGTTCACGGGCACGGTGGCCTCGGGGCGGATGCAGCTCCTGGTGCCGGACCAGGAGACGGGCACGATCGAGTCTGCCGAACTGCGGCCCGGCACCGTCGAGCAGTACAACCAGGCCGTGCGCGCCGTGACCGGCCGCGCGGCCGCCGCGGCGGCACAGGCGGCGCAGGAAGCACAGGCACAGGCGTCCGAGGAAGCGGCGGCGCAGATACGTCGGCAGATCGACAGCGCGGCCGGCGCCGTCAGCACGGCCTACGGCGATCTGAGCGACGCGCTGGACCAGGCCGCGGACTACGCCTCGTTCGAGAGCGACATCGCCACGGCGGAGCAGGACCTCGCCACCACCAGGACCGACGCGGCGCAGGCCCAGGCGATGGACAAGGACGATCCCGCGGCGTGCGGCCAGGCCGACACCGCTCAAGGCGACGCGGACACCGTGCAGGGCGATGCCGACACCGTGCAGGGCGACCTCGACACGCTGACCGGTGAGGTCGACAACCTGTCGACCCTGCTGACCTCGCTCAAGGACGCCTACGGCGCCTACCGGACCGCGCAGGCGCAGACCAGCTCCTACATCCCCCTGGTGGCCTCCGCCTCCGACGTGAACAGCCTGGAGGCCCGTGCCGCCACGGCGATGGCCACGATGACGTCCAAGGGCAACGGCTACCTCGCCCACGCCAACCAACTCGCCTCCCAGGCCTCGTCGATCGCCGGCGGCGCCGAGTCCGAAGCATGCTGAGGCCATGCTGAGGCGGACGTCGTCACCGCCCGCGCCGCGCGGGCAGGGGGAAGGGGAAAGTCGGCGGGG
>JAJSZB010000731.1:0-1182 GCA_050613715.1 Streptomyces sp. IBSBF 3018 | reverse complement strand
GCCGGGGTGGGCCCGGGGGCGAAGTAACGCTGCGGGTAGCCGACCGGCGCCGGCACCGCGGGCCCCGGCTTGAGCCTGGCCGCCGCGGCCAGCGCCGCCGCCGGGTCGATCATGCCGGTGCCGAGGTCGTCGCTGCGGCCGCCCGCGGGCTTGAACCGCGTCGTGTCCTGGAGCACCTGCTTGACCTGGAGCGGGCTCAGCTTCGGGTACGCCGACCGGATCAGCGCGGCGGCGCCGGAGGCGTACGCGGACGCAGCGCTGGTGCCCCAGCCGGTGTAGTAGCGGCGGTTGGGGTCGGCGATCACCACGTCGTCGCCGGGCGCGGAGACCGAGGAGTACCAGCGGCTGGTGGAGAAGGGCGCGTGCCGCCCGTAGCGGTCCACGGCGGCGACCGCGATCACGCCGGGGTAGGCGGCCGGGTAGGACGAGCGGTCGGCCTCGTCGCCGCCGTTGCCCGCGGAGGCGACGACCACGACGCCCTTGCTCAGCGCGTACTGGATCGCGTCGTCCTCGGCGGCCACCGGCGCGGCGCTGGCGCTGTCGTCGCCGAGCGAGAGGTTGATGACGTCCGCGCCGTGGTCGACGGCCCAGCGGATGCCCTGCGGCAGTGCGTCGCCGCGGCTGGTCCTGGCCTTGGCCCGCTGCGGGTCCTTGTCCTCCAATATCACCCGTACCGGAAGGATCTTGGCCTTGGGCGCGATGCCGAGGACGCCTGAGCCGCCGTCCGCGCCGTGCCCGTGGCCGGCGATGATCGCGGCCATCCCGGTGCCGTGGCGCGCCCACGCCGCGTCCCCGCGCACGGCGCCGAAGCCGACCTCGTCCTTGCCCGGCAGCACCTGGCCGGTCAGGTCGGGATGGGTGGCGTCGACGCCGGTGTCCAGCACCGCGACGACGACGCCGGCGCCGCGCGAGGTCTGCCACGCCTGCTGCGCGTGCAGTGCGCCGAGCGCCCAGTCCAGGCTGCGCGCGGCGTCCGCGTGGGCCGGCGCGGCGCCCGCGGTCGCGATCACGGCCGCGGTGGCCAGCGCCCCCGCGGCGCGGCGGAACCACCCGGCCGCGGTGCCGGGCCGCTCCGCCGGGCCGGTACCGATGCTGGTGCCCGTGTCGGTGCCTGTGTCGGTGCCGGGTGCGCGGGCCGGATCGGGTACGGAGCCGGGATCGGGTACGGGGGCCGGGCCGGTG
>JAJSZB010000730.1:0-1208 GCA_050613715.1 Streptomyces sp. IBSBF 3018 | reverse complement strand
CGCGGGGGCGGCGGTCCGCGCGGAGGCGGGGCGCGCGGGGGCCTTGGGTACGATGACCGCCATGACGTGGTTGATCACCGGCGGTGCGGGATACATCGGTTCACATGTGACCAGGGAACTGGTCGGCGGCGGCGAGCAGGTGGTCGTGCTCGACGACCTGAGCACCGGTGACCCCTCCCGGCTGCCCGACGGCGTCCCGCTGGAGCGCGGCACCGTGCTCGACGGGCCGTTCGTCGAGGACGTGCTGCGCCGCCACCACGTCACGGGCGTGCTGCACATCGCCGCCAAGAAGCAGGTCGGCGAGTCCGTGGAACGCCCGCTGTACTACTACCGGGAGAACCTCGACGGCCTGCGCAGCGTGCTGGAGGCCGCCGCGGCCGCCGGTGTGCGGCAGTTCCTCTTCTCCTCCTCGGCCTCCGTCTACGGCATGCCGGACGTCGACCTGGTCACCGAGCAGACCCCCTGCGCGCCGATGAGCCCGTACGGCGAGACCAAGCTCGCCGGCGAGTGGCTGGTCGCCGCGGCGGGCCGGGCGCACGGCATGGCGACGGCCGCGCTGCGGTACTTCAACGTGGCCGGCGCGGCCTCCCCCGAACTGGGCGACCCCGGTGTGTTCAACCTCATCCCGATGGTCTTCGAGCGGCTGGAGGCCGGGCAGCCGCCGCGCGTCTTCGGCGACGACTACCCGACGCCCGACGGCACCTGCGTCCGCGACTACATCCACGTCGCCGACATCGCCTCCGCGCACCTGGCCGCGGCCCGCCGGCTGACCGCCGACCCGCAGGCCCGCCTGGTGCTCAACATCGGCAGCGGGCAGGGCGCCTCGGTCACCGAGGTCATCGACACGATCCGCCGGGTCACCGGCCGCGACATCGCGCCGGAGGTCGTGGCCCGCCGCCCCGGCGACCCGGCCCGCGTGGTGGCCTCCGCCGAGCTGATCGACAAGGAGCTGGGCTGGACCGCCCGCTACGACCTGGAGCAGATGGTCGCCTCGGCGTGGGAGGGCTGGCGGCTGCGCCACTGACGGGCCGGGCGGTGCGGGCCGGGCGCAGTGGGTTCAGGCGCCGGCCTGCCCCTCCGTCTCACGCATCTCCCCGTTCACGTACGCCCTCAGCCAGGTGCGGAAGTCGGGGCCGAGGTCGTCGCGTTCGCAGGCGAGGCGGACGATGGTGCGGAGGTAGTCGGCGCGGTCGCCGGTGTCGTAGCGG
>JAJSZB010000072.1:0-22666 GCA_050613715.1 Streptomyces sp. IBSBF 3018 | reverse complement strand
TCCCTCCCCCGCCCACCCGCGCGCCACCGGGTCCTCGGCGTCCTCGGCGCTCGCGTTCCTGTCCACGGGCGCCGGCGCCCGGCAGGCCGCCGACGCGGTCGGCCAGTCCGCGGTCCAGGCCCAGCTGGCCGCCGTCCGCCAGCACGACGCCGCCGCGGCCGCCAAGAGCGCGGCCGCCGCCGCGAAGAAGGCGGCGCAGCTCAAGGCCGCCAAGGCCGCGGCGCTGCTGAAGGCCGCGCGGGAGCGCGCGGCGGCGCAGGCGGCCGCGTCGCGATCGGCGCAGCGCACCGCGCTGCACCCGACGTCGTCCGGATCGTCGTCCTCGTCCTCCGCGACGCCTTCCGCGTCCACGACGGCGAGCACCACCGTGGCGCCGGCGTCATCGAGCAAGGTCGACCAGCTGATCGCCTTCCTGAAGTCCCAGCTGGGCAAGCCGTACGTCTACGGCGCGACCGGCCCCGACTCCTACGACTGCTCCGGCCTGACCCAGGCCGCCTTCGCGTCCGTGGGCGTGACCCTGCCCCGCACCTCCCAGGAGCAGTCCACGGTGGGCACCCCGGTCTCCACCTCGGCCCTCCAGCCGGGCGACCTCATCTTCTGGGGCGGCGAGGGCAGCGCCTACCACGTCGGCGTCTTCATCGGCGACGGCCAGTACCTGGACGCGGCCAACTCCTCGACCCCGGTCGCGATCCACCAGCTCGTCGACTACGAGCCCGACTGGGCGGTCCGCGTCCTGTGACCGCCTTAGCCGGTCACCCGGTCACCCGGTTCCACCCCCCGAGGCCGCCGCGGCCTCACCGAACAGGCCGCGGCGGCTACGGCACGCCGTCCGGGCCCGGGGTCGCCAGGCCGGTGCGGTAGGCGATCACGACGAGCTGGGCGCGGTCGCGGGCGTCGAGTTTGGTCATCGCGCGCTGCACATGGGCGCGGACGGTGAAGGGGCTGAGGTACATCCGCTCGGCGATCTCCTGGTTGGACAGGCCGGTCGCGACCAGGGCCACCATCTCGCGTTCGCGCGGGGTGAGCGCGGCGAGGCGCTCGGGATGCCGCGGCCGGATGTCGTCCGGCGTGGCGAGGAAGCGGGCGACCAGCGAACGGGTCGCGGCCGGCGACAGCAGCGTGTCGCCCGCGGCGATCGTACGGACCGCGTCCAGCAGTTCGTCCGCGCCGATGCCCTTGCCGATGAAGCCGCCGGCTCCCGCGCGCAGCGCCTGCGCGACGTGCTCGTCGGTCTCGTACGTGGTGAGGATCAGGATGCGGCTGCCGCGCAGCTCCGGGTCCGCGCAGATCTCCGCGGTGGCGGCGAGGCCGTCGACCTCGGGCATGCGGATGTCCATCACCACGACGTCCGGGCGCAGTTCCCGGGTGAGCCGCACCGCCTCCCGGCCGTCGCCCGCCTCGCCGACGACGGTGATGTCCTGCGCCGAGTCGCGGAGCATCCGGAACGCGCCGCGCAGCAGCGCCTGGTCGTCGGCGAGCAGCACCCGGAGCGTCACCGCTCAACACCGTCCTCTCCGTCGCTTGCGTCGCGTGCGTCGCGTGCGCCGTCTCCGCCGCGACCGTCCTCGGCGCTCTCGCCCTCGCCGTCGCGGTGCTCCCGGAAGGGCAGTTCCGCGGTCACGAGGAAGCCGCCCTCCGGGCGCGGGCCCGCGGTCAGCCGGCCCCCGACCGCGGTGGCGCGTTCGCGCATCCCGATCAGACCGTAACCGGACGCGCGGTCCCGCGCCGCGACGGAGCCCGGTTCCGCGAAGGCACCTGCGCCGGTACGGGCGCCCGGGTCCGTATGCGCGCCCGGGTCGGTACGAGAACCCGGTCCCGTACGCGCGCCCGGGTCCGTACGAGCACTCCGTCCCGTGCCGGTCACGGGTCCCGCCGCCGCGGCCGGTCCCGTACGCGCGCCCGGGTCCGTACGGTCTCCCGGTCCGTCGTCCGCGACGGTGATCGTCACGCGTCCGCGGTCCCACGCCAGGCACACCCGCGCGTCGCGCGTGCCCGCGTGCTTGGTCACGTTGGTCAGCGCCTCCTGGACGATGCGGTACGCGGTGAGGTCCACGCCCGGCGGCAGCGGCCTGGGCGTGCCCTGCTCGCCCACCTCCGCCCGCAGGCCCGCGCGGCGGAAGGACTCCAGGAGCGTGGGCAGCCGGGACAGCCCCGGCGCGGGCTCCGAGGGCGCGGAGCCCTGGACGGACGCTGGCCCGGACGCAGACCCGGACGCGGACCCGGACGCGGGTGCGGGCAGGCCCCCGGCCACGGACCGGGCCGCGGACCCCGGCCCCGGCACCGGCCCCGCCGCGGTCCCGGCCTCCTCGTCGGGCTGGCGCAACAGGCCCACCGTCGCCCGCAGTTCGTCGAGCGCGTCGCGGGTCGTGCGGACCAGCTCGTCCAGGCTCTGGCGGGTCTGCTCGGGCCGGACGTCGAACAGGTGGGCCGCGACCGTGGCCTGCGCGTTGGCCAGGGTGATCTGGTGCGCGACGAGGTCGTGCAGCTCGCGGGCGATGCGCACCCGCTCCTCGGCCACCCGCCGCCGCGCCTCGCGCTCCCGCGTCTCCTCGGCCCGCCGGGCGCGGTCCTCCACGGCCGCGAGGTACGCCCGCCGGGTCTGCGCCGCGTGGCCGAGCACCCCCGCGAGCAGCGGAAACGCCGCCACCGCCGCCACCCTGCTGGCGTCCTTCCACGACAAGGCGCCGAACAGCGGGGTGGAGGCGACCAGCAGCGCCACCGAGGTGAGCGCCACCGCGCCGGCCGCGTGCCGCCGGGTGCGCGCGGTGAGCGAGTACGCGGTGATCACGGCGGGCGCCACGATGAGCGGGCTCAGCAGCAGGCCGAGTGGTGTGACCAGCACGCCGACCGCGGTCGTGGCCGCCATCGCGGCCAGCGGCGCGCGGTGCCGCACCGGCAGCACGGCACAGGACGCCACCGCGACGCCGTACGCGGCGAGGGGCGGCGCCGACAGCCCGCGGCCGTCGCTGTGCAGCATGCCGCCGAGCAGGCAGAGCGCGAACGCCGCGGCCGTGACCGCCGCTTCCCGCCACCACGGGCCGCGCGGCGGCCGCTGCGACGGCCCTCGCGATGCGCCGCGCGACGTCCCACGCCACAGCCCGCGCCAGGCACCGCGCCACGCCCCATGCCACGCACCGCGCCACGCACCGCGCGACAGCCCCCGCCGCGCGCCGCGTGGCCGCGGGTCCCCGCCGCGCGTGTCCGTCATGGCCGGTTCGGCGCCGGCGGAACGAGAACGGCCGCATCCGTGGCCGCACCCGGGACGTGCCTGCTCAGCGCCTCGCCCTCGATGTCGACGTTCGGCAGCATGCGGTCGAGAATACGGGGCAGCCACCAGGCCCGGCGGCCGAGCAACGCCAGGACCGCCGGCACGATCGCCATCCGCACCACGAACGCGTCGAAGAGCACCGCGGAGGCCAGTCCGACGCCCATCGTCTGGATCGTCGGCATGTCCATCCCGACGAACCCGGTGAACACGCTGATCATGATGATCGCCGCCGCGGCCACCACCCGTCCGCTGTGCCGGAAGCCCTGGACGATCGCCTCGCCCGGGGACGCGCCGTGGACGTACGCCTCCCGCATCCGGCTGAGCAGGAACACCTCGTAGTCCATGGCGAGCCCGAACACGATGCCGATGACGAGGATCGGCATCAGCGACATGACCGGACCGGTCTGCTCGACGCCCAGCAGGTCCGCTCCCCAGCCCCACTGGAAGACGGCCACGAGGACGCCGAAGGCCGCGCCCACCGACAGCAGGAAGCCGAGCGCCGCCTTGACCGGGACCAGGACCGAGCTTGACCGGGACCAGGACCGAGCGGAAGACCACCGCGAGCAGCAGCACCGCCAGGCCGATCACCACGCTCAGGTACGGCAGGAGGGCGTCGGCCATGGCGTCGGAGATGTCGATGTTCATCGCGGTGGTGCCGGTCACCAGGACGCCCGCGCCGGTGTCGGCCTCGATTCCGGAGGCCGCGTGCCGGATCGCGTGCACGAGGTCCTTGGTCGCCTCGCTGTTCGGCGCGGTGGTCGGCACGGCGGTGAAGACGGCCGTGTCCTTCGCGTCGTCGAGCACGGGCTTGCCGACCGACGCGACGCCGTGCACGGCTCGTACGGTCCTGGCCGCCAGGTCCGCGGCGGCCCGGACGTCGCCGTGGCCCGAGGCGGACCCGTCGCCGTGCGGGGACCCGCCGCTCTGCGGGGACCCGCCGCCGGACCCGTGCCCGCTCCCGCTCGCGGAGGCCGACGCGTCCACGACCACCGTCAGCGGACCGTTGAACCCGGGCCCGAAGCCCTCCGACAGCAGGTCGTAGGCCCGCCGCTGCGTGGTGTCCACCGACTTGGACTCGTCGCCGGGCAGCCCGAGTTCGAGGTTCAGCGCAGGGACGGCCACGGCTCCCAGGCCCAGCCCGGCGACCAGCAGCACGGCCACCGGCCGACGCAGCACGAACCGCGCCCAGCGGGTGGCGAGCCCCGGCCGACCCGCGCCCGGTCCCGCCGCCGGGCCGAACGCCGACGCGCCCCCCGGACCGGCCGCCGACCGGTCCGCCGACCGGTCCGCCGACCGTACGGCCCTGCGCAGCCGCCGCGGCAGCACCCGCCGCCCGAACACCCCGAACAGCGCCGGGACCAGCGTCAGCGCCACGAGCACCGCGAGGCCCACCGCGCCCGCACCGCCCAGGCCGATCCTGGTCAGCTCCGGGATGCCGACGACGCCGAGGCCGACCAGGGCGATGAAGACCGTCGCGCCGGCGAAGACGACGGCGGACCCGGCCGTCCCCACCGCCCGGCCCGCGGCCTCCTCCGGATCGCAGCCCCGGGCGCGTTCGTCGCGGAAGCGGGAGGTGATGAAGAGCGCGTAGTCGATGCCGACCGCGAGTCCCAGCATCAGCGCCAGGATGCCGACGGTGGAGGTCAGGCCCAGCGGCACGGCCAGCGCGGAGATCAGGCCGAACGCGATGCCCACGCCCAGGAAGGCGGTCAGCAGCGACAGCCCGGCCGCGACCAGGGACCCGAGCGCGAGGACCAGCACCACCGCGGCCACCGCCACGCCGACCAGCTCCGTGGTGCCGCCCGGCGACTCCTCCGAGTCCAGCGCCGAGCCGCCGATCTCCACGGTGAGCCCCGCGTCCCTGGCCCGGTCCGCGGCGTGCTCCAGGGCGCTCTTCGTCGCGCCCGTCAGGTCCACGGCGTCCACGGTGTAGCTGATCGTGGAGTACGCGACGGCGCCGTCCGCGCTGACCGCGCCGGTGTCGTACGGATCGGTGGCCGACGCGAGCTGGCCGCCCGCGCCGGCGTCCGAGTCTCCGCCCGTGCCCGTGCCCGTATCCGTGCTCGTATCCGTATGCGCACCCGCGCCCGCGCCCAGCGAGGCGAGCGCGCTCTCCACGGCCGCCCTGTTCGCCGCGGCGGTCATCCGCTGCCCGTCCGGCGCCCGGAACACCATCCGCGCCTCGGCGCCGTGCGCGTCGCCGTGCGGGAAGCGCGCGTCCAGCAGGTCGAACGCCTTCTGCGACTGCGTGCCCGGCATGGACAGGTCCTGGTCCTTCGCCTCCGGCGCGAGGACCGCGGCCGCCACGGCCGCCACCAGCACACCCAGCCAGACCCGGGTCACCAGCCGGCGCCGCCGGAACGACCACCGTCCGATCCGGTAGAGAATTGTCGCCATCCGTCGATCACTCCAGACACCGCTGATCAGGGAAAACGCACGAAATGCACGCGTCTCCCACGCTCCCCCACGGCGCCGCGCCGGACATCGTGCGCGGCCGCCGTCCTCGCCTGGTGCGGACGGACCAGAGCGGCACCGGCCTGGTGCGTACGCACTACAGCACCGGCGGGTCACGATCCTGTGCGGATACTGAGCGCGGGGGCCGCGGGCCTGATGTGCGGCGGGGGGGGTTCGGTAGTCTCCTTCGCGCCGAACACGGACGTCGAGGGGACGGGGACACAGGGTGACGGGCACGGGGGACGAAGCGGTGTTCCAGCCGCTCCAGGACGACGATCCGGCGCAGGTCGGGCCGTACCGGCTGGCGGCGCGGCTGGGCGCGGGCGGGATGGGCAAGGTCTACCTCGGGCACACGCCCGCCGGGCGGCCGGTCGCGATCAAGGTGATCAGGCCCGAGTTCGCCGAGGACCCGAACTTCCGGCGGCGGTTCGGCCAGGAGGTGCTGGCCGCGCGCCGGGTGCAGGGCCTGTACACCGCGCCGGTGCTGGACAGCGACACCGAGGGGCCGCGGCCGTGGCTGGCCACGGCGTACGTGCAGGGTCCGACGCTGTCCGCGGCGGTCGCCCGGCACGGCGCGCTGCCGCCGCAGACCGTGCTGCTGCTGGTCGCCGGGATCGCCGAGGCGCTCCAGGCGGTGCACGCGGCCGGCCTGGTGCACCGCGACCTGAAGCCGTCCAACGTGCTGCTGGCCGACGACGGCCCACGCGTCATCGACTTCGGCATCGCCCGCGCCGCCGACACCACCGCGCTGACCGACAGCGGCGTGACCGTGGGCACCCCGGCGTTCATGGCGCCCGAGCAGGCCGCGATGCGCGAGATCACCCCGGCCACCGATGTGTTCGCGCTCGGCCAGGTCGCCGCGTACGCCGCGATCGGCGCGCCCGCGTACGGCGAGGGGCCGTCCCACGCGGTGCTGTACCGCATCGTGCACGAGGAGCCCGAACTGGCCGGGCTGCCCGAGGAGTTGGCGCCGCTGGTGCGGCAGTGCCTGGCCAAGGACCCGGCGCAGCGGCCGTCGACCGAGCAGGTCGTGGCGATGTGCCAGGCCGCCTCCGCGGACGGCCGGCTGGTCAGGCCCGAGCAGTGGCTGCCGGGTGACATCGCGGCGCAGATCCCGGCCCGGGTCGCGCTGCCCGTCCCGCCGCCGACCGCGACCGCCGCAACTCCCGCCGCCGCGGGGCCCGTCGGCGTGACCCGCCCGGACGCCGCCGCGCCGGTGCACCCGCCGACGCAGCCGGTGCCGCCCGCCGCCGCGGCGCCGAACCCGCAGGTCCCGCAGGCCCCGCAGGGAGCCCCGCACACACCGGCGCCGTCACCCGACTACCCGCCCACCGAGGCGGCGCGTCCGGTGGGGTACGGCCAACAGCCGTACGGCTACCCGCAGCAGCAGTACGCGACGGCCTACCCGCAGCAGGCGCAGCACCCCCGACCGGGCGGCCCCGGGCGGCCGATGGGACCCGGCTACCCCCAACAGCCGTACCGGCAGCAGCCGTTCCAGCCGCTGCCGCCGAAGAAGAGCAAGGCGCCCTACATCCTGGCCGCGGTCCTCGCGGTGGTCGTGCTCGCGGTCGTCGTGCCGCTCGCGCTCAACGGCAGCGGCGGCGACGACAACAAGGCCAGGAGCGGAGGCAGTTCGTCATCGGTGTCGCCGCCGGCGAAGAGCGGCGGCACGGGCGACGACGCCTCCGACGCGACGACCGGCTCCCACACCCCCGCCGCGCCGAAGCCGGAGGTCCACCCCGGCATCCAACTGGCCGACGACTACCACCTGTTCTTCGCCGACCCCGACCTCAAGCCCGCCCGGGGCTTCGACGACGACATGACGTACTCCTGCACCGACATGATCGACGTCGGCTGCCGCTTCTCCACGAACACCGCGGAACTCGTGCTGCTGGACAGCGGCGAGAAGGGCTCCCTCGACGCCTGCCTGAAGGACACCCGCTACACCACGGAGATCGACCAGGCCCGGCTGTCGCCCGGCTCGCAGATGTGCGCGACCACCGACAGCACGGTCGCGCTGATCACCTTCAAGCACGCGTCGAAGAGCAGCGAGCCCAGCACCTACGCGGTCCTGGACGTCACGGTCTGGCGCAACGCCGTCCCGCCGACGAACGACTGACCGAAACGACTGACCGCCGTCCGGCCGGACACCCGGCCGGACGGCAGACCGAACGACCGACCGGACCTCCGGCGGGACGAGGGGTCGCCCCCGCTCAGGCGCGCGGGGCGACCTTCGTCAGGCCGTTGATGATGCGGTCCATCGCGTCACCGCCGGTCGGGTCGGTGAGGTTGGCCAGCAGCTTGAGCGCGAAGCGCATCAGCATCGGGTGGGTCAGGCCGCGCTGGGTGCACAGCTGCATCACCTTGGGGTTGCCGATCAGCTTCACGAACGCGCGGCCGAGCGTGTAGTAGCCGCCGTAGGTGTCCTTCAGGATGCGCGGGTAGCGCTGGAGAGCCAGTTCGCGCTGCGCGGAGGTCGCGCGGGCGTGCGCCTGGGTGATGACGTCGGCGGCGAGCTGGCCGGATTCCATCGCGTAGGCGATGCCCTCGCCGTTGAACGGGTTGACCAGGCCGCCCGCGTCGCCGACCAGCAGCAGGCCGCGGGTGTAGTGCGGCTGCCGGTTGAACGCCATCGGCAGCGCCGCGCCGCGGATCGGCTGCGTCATGTTCTCCGGGGTGAAGCCCCAGTCCTCGGGCATCGAGGCGACCCACGACCTGAGCACCTCGCGCCAGTCCAGCTCGCGGAAGGCCGCGGAGGAGTCGAGGATGCCGAGCCCGACGTTGGAGGTGCCGTCGCCGAGGCCGAAGATCCAGCCGTAGCCGGGCAGTTGGCGGGCGTCGGGGCCGCGCCGGTCCCACAGCTCCAGCCACGACTCCAGATAGTCGTCCTCGTGCCGCGGCGAGGTGAAGTACGTGCGCACCGCGACGCCCATCGGCCGGTCGTCGCGCCGGTGCAGGCCCATCGCCAGCGACAGCCGGGTGGAGTTGCCGTCGGCGGCGACGACCAGCGGCGCGTCGAAGGCGACCGGGGTCTTCTCCTCGCCGAGCTTGGCGGTGACGCCGGTGATCCGGCCGGTGCGCTCGTCGATCAGCGGCCCGGTGACGTTGCACCGCTCGTACAGCCGGGCGCCGGCCTTCACCGCCTGCTGGGCCAGCAGGTCGTCGAAGTCCTCGCGCTTGCGCACCAGTCCGTAGTCCGGGTACGCGGCCAGGTCCGGCCAGTCCATCTCCAGACGCATGCCGCCGCTGATGATGCGCAGGCCCTTGTTGCGCAGCCAGCCGGCCTCTTCCGAGATGTCGATGCCCATCGCCACGAGCTGCTTGGTCGCGCGCGGGGTCAGGCCGTCGCCGCAGACCTTCTCCCGCGGGAACGCGGTCTTCTCCAGCAGCAGGACGTCCAGTCCGGCCTTGGCCAGGTAGTACGCGGTCGTCGAACCGGCGGGACCGGCGCCGACGACGATCACATCGGCACTGCGCTCGGAAAGGGCGGCGGTGTCGGTCACGGTGGGCTCTCCCGTTTCGGCGAGGGGGCGTTGCGGCTGCTCGATGCGGTCGAGTCTATGCGGCGTCGGCTCAGCGGTGGTCCGGCGGCCCGTCCCGCTTGTCCAGCCGCGGCGGCTGGACCACGCCGAGGTCGTGCACGGTCGTCTCCCCGGCCGGCGGCCCCGGCGGCGCGGGAGGCGCGGACGCGGCGTCCGGCGCCTGCCCGGCCCACGCACTCGGCGCTGACCCCTGCGGCGGTACGGCCCCGGGCGGCGTCTGCGGCTGCGGACCGTACGGGCCCGGCGGCGGTCCGTACGGCTGCGCGCCCTGGGGACCGTACGGCTGCTGTCCGTACGGCGGTGTGCCGTACGCCGGCTGCGGCCCTCCCGCGGGCGCGCCCGTCACGGCCGGCCCGTACAGCGCCGCCCCGCGCGCGCCCAGCGCCCGCGCCGCGTACGGCGCGACGAGTACGCCGCCGAACGACCAGAGCAGGGCGACCAGGAGCGCGTAGCCGACGTTCGGCCCGAAGGACTCGTGGGTGCCGGCCGTCGACAGCACCACGCCGTCGTCGAAGGTGACGCCGCTGAGCCCGGCGAGCGCCACGAACAGCACCGTGAACAGCCCCGCGACCGCGAACTGCTCGGCCCGGCCGCGGGTCAGCCGGGCGGCGAGCACGCCGATCAGCAGCGCGCAGACCACGCCGCCGGCCACCGCGCCGACCGCCGCCCAGCCGTCCCACATGTGGCTGAGGTCGCCGAGGTCGAGGTCGGCGTTGTTCCCGACGTTCCCGACGTTCCCGACGCCGTCGCCGGCCCCGGTGGAGGAGAAGCGGAAGTGGGCGTCGAAGGGACCGCCCCAGCCGAGCGACAGGCCGCTCACGCCCGCGTTCGGCAGCAGGAAGGCGAGGAGGACCACGCCCCAGCCGGTCACGTCGTCGTAGTGGCCGAGCGCCACGCACAGCACCACGACGGCGGCCACGCCGACCGTGGCGAGCAGCGCGTAGCCGGTGGCGCGCAGCACCCGCAGCGCGGCGACCAGGCCGGGCCGGGCGGCGAGCCAGGCGGCGCGGCCGGGGGCCGGCAGCATGGCGAACGCGGTCACGAAGGCGAGCGCGATGCTTCCCAGCACGGCGAAGACCGGGGCGTCGTGCAGGTGCACCTGCTCGATCGAGGGCTGTGCGAGCAGCGCGAGCACGAGCGTGGCGGCGCCGCTGAGCAGCGCGACCCGGACCGCGGACTCCGGCCCGGACGCCCGGCGGCGCACCGCGCGCAGCGCCAGCGCGAGCGCGAGCACCCACAGCGCGGTGACGGTCAGCGGGATCATCGAGATGGCGGTGTGCACGGTGTGGCCGCCGCTCGTCATCGGGCTGTACGAGAAGCTGCCGGTGTCGGAGCCGTCGTCGCCGTCCGCGAGGTAGGAGGCGTGGTCGAAGCCGGTGTCGGCGCTGGTGTCGCCGGAGCCGTCCGAGCCGTCCGAGCCGTCGCCGAACGGGTCCGAGCCGTCACCGGAACCGTCCCCGAAGGGGTCGGAGTCGTCACCCGAACTGTCCCCGAACGGGTCCGAGCCGTCACCGGAACCGTCGCCGAACGGGTCGGAGTCGTCGCCCGAGCTGTCACCGAAGGGATCGGAATCGTCACCCGAGCTGTCCCCGAACGGGTCCGAGCCGTCACCCGAGCCGTCGTCGAACCCGTCCGTCCCACCGGAACTGTCGTCGAACCCGTCCGAGCCGTCCGAGTCGCCGGAACTGTCACCGGAACTGTCGTCCGAGCCGAAGTCGTCGTCGACGGTGGGCTCGTCCTTGGGCGCGTGCACGTCGACCGAGCCGCCGACGCCCTGGAGCAGCAGCGCGAGGGCGATCCGGGAGCGCTTGAGGAAGCCGATGCCGCTGCCGCTGAGCAGGCCGCCCGAGGTGCCGCCGAGCAGCGCGGCGAGGCCGAGCAGCAGCACGGCGGGCGCGAGCGCGGCCAGCGCGGCGCCGTCCCAGCGGCCGGTGAACACCCGGCGGGCGAACCGCGCGGCGGGCGACGGGCCCGGAGGCGCGGCGGGCGGCACGGGCGCGGCGTATCCGGCGGGCACGGCGGCGGCGGGAGCCGGCGGCACGGCCGGCATCGTCGGCGGCGCGGCGCCCGGCGGGACCGGCGGGACCGCGGGCTGCGCGGCGGGCGGCGGAACCGGCGGCACGCCAGGCTGCGCGGACGGCCCGGCAGCCGGGGGCGGCGCGGACGGCCCGGCAGCCGGAGGCGTGGGCGTCGCCGAGGGGTCGGGCGAGACGCCGTCCGCCCCCGCGGCGGCAGGCGTCAGCTCCTTCCCGCAGCGCGCGCAGAAACGCACATCCGCCGCGTCGGAGACGGGGTTCCCGCACGCGGGGCAGAACGACATGGGCACTCCGGGCAGTTCGGTGACGGTTCGGGGGACGCCGTCCCGCCGACACCGCAGCCTAAAGCGGCAGTTCCGGTTTCCGCCCCCGGATTGTTGACTTCCCCTTTACCGCACGCCCACGCCTCGTCCCACCGGCATCAGGCGCCACAACCCCGCGCTCCCGGCGGCCCCACCGCCGCGAGCCCGCCGCGAGCCCGCCCTAAGCTCTCCGCAGCCCCGCCGCGGCTACGCCGTGACCGCGCGGTGCAGCGCCACGATGCCGCCGGTGAGGTTGCGCCACGCGACCCCCCGCCAGCCCGCGTCCTGCAACCGCCGGGCCAGCGCCGGCTGGTCCGGCCACGCGCGGATGGACTCGGCGAGGTAGACGTACGCGTCCGGGTTGCTGCTCACCGACTTGGCGACCGGCGGCAGCGCCCGCATCAGGTACTCGGTGTAGACGGTGCGGAACGGCCGGTAGGTCGGGTGGCTGAATTCACAGATCACCAGCCGGCCGCCGGGCCTGGTGACGCGCCGCATCTCGCGCAGCGCGGCCGCGGTGTCGTGCACGTTGCGCAGCGCGAAGGAGATCGTGACCGCGTCGAACACCCCGTCGGCGAACGGCAGCCGGGTCGCGTCGCCCGCGGTCAGCGGCAGTTCGGGGTGGCGCTTCTTGCCCTCGCGCAGCATGCCGAGGGAGAAGTCGCACGGCACGGTCCGAGCACCGGCCGCGGCGAACGGCAGGCTGGAGGTGCCGGTCCCGGCGCCGAGGTCGAGCACCCGCTCGCCGGGCCGCACGTCCAGCGCCTGCGCGACCGCCCGCCGCCACAGCCGGGTCTGGCCGAGCGAGAGCACGTCGTTGGTGAGGTCGTACTTGGCGGCGACGTCGTCGAACATCGCCGCGACGTCCTGCGGCTTCTTCTCCAGGTCCGCCCGGCTCACCGCGCCGTCACCGGGCCTCGAGGATGCGCAGCTCGGGGTGGGCCGTGCCTCCCTCGATCGCGGTGGACGACAGGTGGGAGACCACGTGGTCGTCGACCGGGTCGTTCGCCGGGTCGTCGTGCACCACGAGGTGCTCGTAGGTGGTGGCGCGCTGCGCGGGCACCCGGCCGGCGGCGCGGATCAGGTGGATCAGCTCCATCCGGTTGGAGCGGTGCTTGGCGCCTGCCGAGGAGACCACGTTCTCCTCCAGCATCACCGAGCCGAGGTCGTCGGCGCCGTAGTGCAGCGACAGCTGGCCGACCTCCTTGCCGGTGGTCAGCCAGGAGCCCTGGATGTGGGCGACGTTGTCCAGGAACAGCCGGGCGATGGCGATCATCCGCAGGTACTCGAAGAGCGTGGCCTGCGTCTGGCCCTTCAGGTGGTTGTTCTCCGGCTGGTAGGTGTACGGGATGAAGGCGCGGAAGCCGCCGGTGCGGTCCTGCACGTCGCGGATCATCCGCAGGTGCTCGATCCGCTCGGCGTTCGTCTCTCCGGTGCCCATCAGCATGGTGGAGGTGGACTCGACGCCCAGCCGGTGCGCGGTCTCCATGATCTCCAGCCAGCGCTCGCCGGACTCCTTCAGCGGCGCGATGGCCTTGCGCGGGCGCTCGGGCAGCAGCTCCGCGCCGGCCCCGGCGAAGGAGTCCAGGCCGGCCGCGTGGATGCGCCGGATGGCCTCCTCGGCGGTGACGCCGGAGATCCGCGCCATGTGCTCGACCTCGGACGCGCCGAGGGAGTGGATCACCAGCTGGGGGAACTCCCGCTTGATGGCGGCGAAGTGCTTCTCGTAGTACTCCACGCCGTAGTCGGGGTGGTGGCCGCCCTGGAACATGATCTGGGTGCCGCCCAGCTCGACGGTCTCGGCGCAGCGCCGCAGGATGTCGTCGAGGTCGCGGCTCCACCCCTTCCCGGTGTCCTTGGGGGCCGCGTAGAAGGCGCAGAACTTGCACGCCGTGACGCACACGTTGGTGTAGTTGATGTTCCGCTCGATGATGTACGTGGCGATGTGGTCGATGCCCGCGTACCTGCGGCGGCGGACGGCGTCCGCGGCGGCGCCCAGCGCGTGCAGCGGGGCGTCGCGGTAGAGGACCAGCGCCTCCTCCGGGGTGATCCGGCCGCCGGCCGCGGCACGGTCGAGGACGGCGGTGATATCGGTCGCGTCGGTCGCGTTCGCCGGAGCTGGCACCGGTGCGGTCCCTTCGGAGGGGGTCGGACGTCGGACCGTGCCAGCGTACGCCAGCCGGTTCCGCGTCCCGGGCGCCGCCCGCGCACGTACGGCGCGGCCCGCGCACGACGCCGCCCGCCGGACCGTCGCGCGGTCCGGCGGGCGGGAGAGCCCGAAGGCGTCGGGGCGGCCCGGCCGCGGCGGCCGGCCCCGGTGGGCGGGACGGCTCAGTGGCCGCCGAGGCCCTTGGCGAGCTGCTCGTCCGCCTGCTGGAACGCGTCGGCCGCCGACTCCAGGAACTTGCCCATGCCGTCCAGACCCTCGATGGTCTTGGTCGCACCGGTGTTGAACTCGGTGTAGGACTGGTCGAACTGCTTGGAGGAGCGGTCCGTCACGTAGCCGCCGTTGACCAGGTCCTGCACGAACTTGTGCAGCGTGTTCAGCTTCTCGGTGATCTCGTGCTGGCCGGTGCGCAGCTTGGTCGCCGCGTCCCGCATGTCCTGGTACGTAACGTTCACATTAGCCATAGCGGCTCGACTCCTCATTCGCACGTGTTGCCGCAGGGCCTACCCCCGTGGCGCCTGAGTTGGCTCTCAACCTACAGGGGTTGACGCGGCCCCCGCAGCCCCCGGTTCCCGATACCTGAACGTCGAGGTGACGGCGTCGAAGACGTCGAAGAAGGGCTCCGCGAGGTCCACCACGGAGCTGCTCGCGGCCACCAGCGCGACCTTGTCGGAGTGTCCCGGCAGCGGGACGAACGTCTGCATCAGCACCGCGCGCACGGTCCTGCTGTCGCCGGGCACCGCGACGTCCTCGATGCCGTACGTGCGGGCGGCGAGGCCGGTCTCCGGGATCTCGACGGTGGTGACCTTGCGCCAGGTGTCGCCCTCGCGCGCGGCCTCCTTCGGGCGCAGCCCGGCGACGATCGAGGCGGGGTCGGCGGGCAGCGCGGTGCCGTCGGCGGTGCGGGCGCCGACGAGGGAGACGGTGACCGAGGCGGTGAGCGGCAGCGTGTCGAAGTTCTGCGCCATGCAGCCGATGTAGACCGCGCCGGACTCGTACGCGTCGCGGGCGGCCTTCCTCAGGAACCGGCCGAGCACGTCGCGGTGTTCGGCGAGCGCGGGGTTCTCCTTGACCCGGCGCGCGAGCAGCCGGCGGACCGAGTCGTCCCGGGTCGCCGGGTGCAGGTCGAACTCCCACCAGGTCATCGGCACGGTCAGGCTGAAGCCCTCGCGCTCGACGGGCATGACCCGCACGGCCGGCCCGGAGCCGTTCTGTGTGCTCACCGGCCGTCCCCGCCCTTGTCCCCGCCGTCGCCCTTCGCGGACTTCGCCAGCTGGTCGGCGAGGTCCTTGTCGGCCTTCCTGATCTGGGTCACGGCGGTGTTCGCCATCTTCGCCAGCCCCTCCAGCTGTCCGTCGATCTCCTTGCGGCCGTCCTTCCACCCGTGCTCGAAGTGGTCCAGCGCGCCCGAGACCTTGTCCGAGCCGAGCTTGGCCTCGTACGCGTCGAACAGCTTGCGGGTGCCGTTCATCGTGTTCCGCACGGCGTCCAGACTCCGCGCGAAGTCCTCCAGCCCGGTCAGGTCGACCCCCAGCCGATCCGCCCCCACGGCGTCCCCTCTCCCGCTCCTACGCGATGCCTTCGACGAGCTTGGTCAGTGCCTGGTCGCCTGAGGCGGCCAGTTTCCTGGGGTAGTCCATGCCCAGGTAGACCGCCCCGTCCGGCGCCATGGTCAGATACGCGTTGCCGCGGTCGGTGTCGCCGACCGGACAGAGCCGGGCGCCCATCTCCTCGCTCTGGACGTCGATGATCTCGAAGTCCCACCGGGCGACCAGCGGGTCGAGGCGGAACGGCGAGCGGGACATCGTCCGCCCCGGCCCGTCGACCTGGACGTCCAGGCCGCCGAACTCGCCCAGGAACCGCCGGGCGGCCTCGTGCACGACGAAGCCCTCGTCCGCTTCGTGCAGCGCGCGCTCCCAGTCGCCGGTGGCCACCTCACGGCCCGGGTACCAGCCCGCCTCGCGCAGCACCCGGTCGGTCTGCGCGGACCAGCGGGCGCCGTCCGGCACCAGGCCGGCGAGGTCCGGAGCGGCCGGGGCGGCGGAACCAGCCGGCGCGGCCGGAGCGCTCCCGCCCCGGACCGGGTCCGACGCTGCCCCGGTACGCGGTCCGGCGACCAGCTTCTCCACGGCCTCGTGGCCGGTGCGGGCGAACCGTTCGGCCTGCTCGGCGCCCAGGTAGACCGTGCCGTCCGGCGCCATGCCCAGCAGGGCCGCCCCCGCGTCCGCGACGCCGAGGGGCGACAGCTCCACGCCGGCGGCGGCGCGGAACCGGGCGAACCGCTCCCGGTCGGCGCCCGCGGCGGCGGGGTCGAAACGGAACGGCGTCCGTGGCACGACCGGCCCCGGCGTCCAGTCGTCCGTGCCGAGTCCGCCGAACTCGCCCAGGAACCGCCGGGCAGCCTCGTGCAGCCCGAGGCCGTGCCGGTGCAGCTCCGCCTCCCAGCGGTCCACGGGCACCGCGCGCTCGGGGTACCAGGCGGCCCAGCGCAGCACCCGGGAGGTCAGCTCCGACCAGCCGGCCGGCCGGTGTGCGTCATCCATGACCTTCTCCAACCCTCCTCGGCCATCCCGGCCATCCTCGACCACCACGCCGTTCTGTGACAGCCGTACGTCCGTGCCGTTCCCGACCGTTCATCGCTCACGTCACCACCGTGATCCCGAGCTGGTCCGCCACATGCTGGCACGAGTCACAGGCCGGCTTGGGCGTGCCGTGCAGCGGGTTGCCCTCGGCCCGCACGTTCACCGCGGCCATCGTGCCACCGCGGGGATCAACACCCGCGCGTACCGCCTTGGACAGCGCCTCCGGCTCGCCGCACCGCGCGTGCTGACCGCCGACGCGGTCCTTGATCTCCTGCGGTACCCGGTCGTAGGCCGCCTGGATCTCCGGTGCCAGGTCGTGGTCGCCACCGCCCTTGATGCTCGCGCCGTCGAAGACCCCGTCGTAGTCCTTCGGCTTGAACCCGGCCGCGCTGGTGGGTCTCGTGTACTTGTTGGCCCCCGGCCGCTGCTGCTCGACGTTCGCCCGGTCCCTGGCCGCCTGGAGCGCACGCTCGCAGTCGGCGGCCAGTCCCAGCGGATCGACCGCGGTGAACGGGTTGGGCACATAGCCACGCGGGTCGGGGCCGGGCGCGAGGCCGAGCGGGTCGAGCGAGGCGTACCGGCCCGTTTCCGGGTCGTAGTGCCGGTGGTAGTTGTAGTTCAGTCCCGTCTCGGCGTCGTGGTACTGGCCGGGGAACCGCAGCGGGCACCGGACGCGGCCGGGCGCGACAGCCGGCAGCGCGGCGCCCCACGCGGTGGTGCGGGCCTGCCAGGCCAGTTCGCCGTGCTCGTCGACGAGTTCGGACGGCGTGCCGACCAGGTCGGTCACGATGGCGTAGAACTCCGCGTCGACGAACGTCTCGTCGGCCACGCGCCAGTCGGTGACCTGCCGGCCGACGGGCGCGTCGCGGCCGGGTGCCGTCCGCTCGATCTGGGTGACCGGGCTGAACCGGTCACGCTCCCAGTCCCAGACGGTGCACCGGACCGGCCCGTCGGCGGCGACCGTGGTCTGCTCGGCGAGGACGAAGCCGTCCCAGGCGAACAGCGTCCGCTCGACGACGCCCGAGCCGTCCGGCGCCAGCCTCTCCTTGGCGATCCTGCGGCCGTAGGCGTCATACCGGTACTGCCACCGGGCGCCGTCCGGGGTGACCGCGGCAACCAGTCGGTCCTCGCTGTCCCAGGTGTACCGCCAGACGTCCGGCTTCCTGGACAGCCGCTTACGGCGACGGACGACGACCCGTCCCTGGGCGTCGTACTCGTAGTGCACGTCCGACGGACCGTGCGCCCGCCGGTCACCGTCCTGCTCCGCGGCCGGCCCCGGCTCCCAGTGCCGCTCGGTGAGGGCACCCGCCGCGTCGTAGGCGTACTGCTCCGCCCAGGTCGCCGCCTGCACCCTGGTGACCCGCCCGGCACGGTCGACGTCGAGCGTGCGGTCGCCGAGCAGGAGGTCGCCGATCCTGTCGACCGTCCCGTCCGGCCGGTAGCGGTAGGCCCGGTGCTGGATCCGCCGTTCCCCGGCGGAGTCCGTCCGGTCCTGCGCGGTGAGGGTCTGGGTGCTGAGCCGGCCGCCCGGCTCCCAGGTCTGGGCGAGGGTGGCGGCGCCCGTGCGGCGTGCGATCTCGCGGCCCGCCACGTCATAGCCGAAGGTGACGGTGCGCCCGGCCGTCCGCAGCAGGACCGGCCGGTCGCGCCCGTCGTACTCCCACAGGCTCTCGGCTCCGGACGGCGTGACGCGCCGCACCCGCCGGCCCAGGACGTCGTACGCCGAACGCAGGGTGGCGCCGTTGCACGTCTCGGCCAGCACCCGCCCCCGGGGGTCGCGCTCGTAGGTCAGTTCGGCGTCCCGGCTCTGCACGTGGGCGACGTTGCCCGCCGGGTCGTACCGGTAGGTCGTGACACCTTCCGCGGTGCGCTGCTCGGTGATACGGCCCATCGCGTCCCGCTCGTACCCGACGGTCTGCCCGGCGCCGTTGGTCTGCTCGACGAGGTTGCCCGCCGCATCGTGGCGGTAGGTCCGGGACCGCCCGGAGAAGTCCTCCTCGCGGGTGAGCCGGCCGGCCGCGTCGTAGAAGTACCGCCAGACCGAGCCCACAGCGTTGGTCACCGATGTGACGCGCAGGCCGGCGTCATAGGCGAACTCCAGTCTCGATCCGTCCGGGTCGATCCTGGCGACGGGCTGGTCGAACCCTCCGTACTCGAACCGGGTGAGCCGGCCGGCGGGGTCGGTGTGCGCGACGAGGTTGCCCTCGCCGTCGTACACACGCTGCTCACTACTGCCGTCCGGCAGGAGGCGGGAGCTGAGCCGGCCCTCGATCGTCCAGCTGAAGCGGGTGACGGCGCCGTCCGGCCCGGTCTGCGCGACCAGCCGGCCGAACGCGTCCCGCTCCAGGTACGTGGTGGCGCCGGCGGCGTCCGTCGTCGCGACGGGCATGCCCGCGCTGTCGTTCTCGATCAGCACCGTCCGCCCGGCCGCGTCGGTGACCGTGTGCACGGCCCCGGCGGTGTCGTAGCGGTAGGAGACCCGTGCACCGGTGGGGTCGGTCTCGGCCGTCAGGTTGCCGGCGTCGTCGTACTCCAGGTGCCAGACGTGCCCGTCGGCCTGGGTGAAGACCACCGGCAGACCGTGCGGGCCGTTCTGCGCGGTGACCCGGGTACCGTCCGGACGGACGACCGCGGTCGGGCGGTCTGCGTCGTCGTAGTGGAACCAGGTGGTGTCGCCCAGCGGATCGGTGCGGGACAGGATGCGGTCGTGGCGGTCCCACGTACGGGTCGTGGCGTGGCCGAGCGGGTCCGTCTCGGCGACCAGCTGGAACAGTTCGTTGAACTGGTAGGTGGTGGCGTGCCCGAGAGCGTCGGTCGCGGTGGTGCGACGCGCGGCGTCGTCGTACGCGTACCGGTACTCCAACAGGCGGTCGGTGCCGGTGGAGAACACGCACCGGCCGCGGTCGTCGTACTCGTAGCGGTACCAGGTGTCGTTGCGGTCCGCCCACGAGGTGATGCGGTGGTCGGCGTCGTACCCGAACCGCAAGGGCTCGCCGGAGGAGTTGAAGACCTCCGCGAGGTTCCCCCGGTCACCGTCGGCGTCGTAGCCGTACGACACCATGACCGGCTGCTCCGGGTGGCTCAGCAGTCGGAACCCGGCGATCCGTCCACCGACGCGGTCGACACCCACCCGGTATCCGGCCGCATGGACGACCTCGTACGGGAGGCCGTCCGCGTCGTACGACACGTCGATCCGGTTGCCGTTGCGGTCGGTGACCGCCAGCAGCGACAGCGCCGTGTCGATTCGCCGGGCCGCTGCGAAGTGCAGGGTCAGGCCTGTCTCCGGCTGACTGACGGTCATGGCGCCGCCGGCTGAGCCGTTCCAGGACAGCGGCCAGCGCGGGCCCTCGGTGGGCATGACCGGCGTCCCGGCATCCGGCACCGGGTAGTACAGGGTCATCGCGTCGGCGGTGGTGAAAATCACGCCCTGCTCGTCCAGGCGCAGTCGCTGGTCGAGGGTGGAGGACCAGGACGGGCCGAAGAGCCGGCCGTCGCGAAAACTGCTGCGGTGATGCCGCTCCAGCACCAGCGGCAGCACACCGGGCAGTTCGACGTCGACGGCCGACATGATCAACTCACCGGTTGCCATGTCGACGGGGTCGCCGCAGGTGACCAGTTTCTTGATGTCGCGCCCGGTCTCGCGCAGCGCTGTGCCGCCCTTGCGGATGCTGTTGGCGACGCGTTCGAGGGCTTCGCCGGACTTGAGGAGGGTGGGGAGTTCGCGGGCCATCTTGAGCAGGCCGCCGGCGGTGGTGAGGCCCTTGAACATGGGGATGCAGTCCAGGGCCGCGAACAGCACGTCCCACAAACTCGCCTTGCCCTGCAAGTACTTCATGACGGTGTCGGCGAGGACGATGACGGCTGCGGCCAGCACGAGCCAGGCCAGCGGCCCGCCGATGATCATGACGACGATGCCCAGCACCGCGACGATGACCTTGCACGCGGCGACGATGTCGTCCCAGTGGTCGGCGACCCAGTCGACCGCCTTCTCCCACCAGTGCTTGTTGTGGATACCGGCATCCGACGCCTCGTGCAGGGCGTGCTCGGCGGTCGACGCCGCGCGGTCGCGCACCCCTGCGGCCTGGGCGGCCAGCTCCTTCGCCGCGTCGAGGCGGGCCTGGGCGTCGTGGACCGCGGTTGACGCGGTGGTGTGGGCGCTGGTGGCGGCGGTGGCGTTGCGCGCGGCGTCGCGCACGTCCTGCTCCGACGGCGGAGGCACCCCCGGCTTCGGGTCGTCCTGATACTGCCTGGACTTGTCCTGCGCCCGCTTCACCCACGCGTCCGCGCTGTTCAGCTGGGACTTGGCGGCATCCAGGTCCGCGCGGGCCTGCCGACCCTGCGCCAGCGCCCGGTCGGCGTCGGCCTGCGCGGTCTCCAACTGCGGCCAGTAACCGTCCAACGCCCCCGACGCCAGGCGGTAGGAGCGCTCCAGCTTGTCGAGTTCGCCGGGGAGGTCCCCGAACTGCTCCCGGTAGGCATCCCCCGACAGGCCCGCCCAGGACTGGATGACCGTGTCGCCGCCCAGCCCGCGCACCGACCGCAGCGCCGTGGCCACGTCATCCGCGAACGCCCCCAGCTTCCGGGCGAGTTCCTTCACCTCGTACGGATCACCCGGCACCGGATCACGGTCCAGATCCAGCACATGCCAGTCTGTCGGCCGCCCCATGACCGCCGCCTCCCCCGTGCACCCGGGCCCCAACTGCCCGGCTGTCGATGCTACTTGGCCGGGGTTTTACCCACAGGGGAGAAGACGGACACCGACCGCCGGCGGTTCCGGGGGCGGCGGGGTCGGGCCCGGAGAGTCACCGGAGAGTCAGGCCGTACGGGGCGGGAGGAGTTCCACGGCGGCGGCGGGCGGGAAGCCGACGCGGCGGGCGAACTCGGCGATGCCGGCGAGCTGCTCGGCGCCGAGGGAGAAGTCGAGGGTGGTGAAGTAGCGGCGCAGCACCGCCGCGTCGAAGGACTCCCAGCGGGCGGACTGCTCGGCGACCTTCTCGACCTCCTCCAGGGACAGGTCCCGGGAGGCCAGGAAGGCGCGGTGCACCTCGTGGACGGCGTCGGGGTGCGCGGCGAGGTAGTCGCGGCGCGCGGCCCAGATCGCGAAGACGAAGGGCAGCCCGGTCCACTCCTTCCACATCGCCCCGAGGTCGTGGACGTCCAGGCCGAGGCGCGGCCCGTCGTGCAGGTTGGCGCGCAGCGCCGCGTCGCCGATCAGCACGGCGGCCGGCGCCTCCTGCATCATCAGCGACAGGTCCGGCGGGCAGCTGTAGTAGTCGGGCGTGACGCCGTAGCGCTCGGTGAGCATCAGCTCGGCCAGCCGCACCGAGGTACGGCTGGTGGAGCCGAGGGCGACGCGCTGGCCGTCGAGCTGCTCCAGCGGCAGCTGCGAGACGATCACGCAGGACATCACCGGGCCGTCGCAGCCGACCGCGATGTCGGGCAGCGCGACGAGCTGGTCGGCGTGCTTGAGGTACTCCATGAGGGTGACCGGGCCGATGTCGAGCGAGCCCTCGACCAGCTGGGCGCTGAGCTTCTCCGGGGTGTCCTTGGTCAGCTCCACGTCCAGCAGCGTGCCGGTCCTGGCCAGGCCCCAGTAGAGCGGGACGCAGTTGAGGAACTGGATGTGGCCCACCCGGGGGCGGACCATGCCGTTCGCGCCGCCGCCCGTGCCTTCTGTGTCGTCACGCGCAGATGTGTCCATATCGCGGACGCTACTCCTGCCCCGTCCGCCACCGGCCGCGGGGTCCGCGGCGGCGTGCCGGGCGCCTGCCCACGGGGTGTCGGCGGCGTCCTGGCGGGTCCGCGGCGGCGTGCCGGCGAACCGGGATCTTGCAAGCCTTCCCCGGTCGGGACCCGCATGCTAGGCTCAGCGTCAAGTTGCAGTTTGGTTTCCTTGCAGTACAAAGCCTGCGGAGCATGTGACCCGCGGGCTTTTGTAGTTTTCAGACATTGCACATGCAGGTTCTGGAGCAGGGCGACCCTTTGGGCCCAAGGAGGGCTTTATGGCTACCGGAACCGTCAAGTGGTTCAACGCTGAAAAGGGCTTCGGCTTCATCGCCCAGGACGGCGGCGGCCCGGATGTCTTCGTTCACTACTCCGCGATCAACGCGACCGGCTTCCGCTCCCTGGAGGAGAACCAGCCGGTGACCTTCGACGTCACGCAGGGCCCGAAGGGTCCTCAGGCGGAGAACGTCACCCCGAACTAGTTCCCACTAGTCCGGAAGGTCGGCGCTTTCGCGCCCAGAACCTGTAATACCAAGGGGCCCTGCACCGTGTGCGGGGCCCCTGCCTTATGCCCGGGCCCCTCCCCTCCTC
>JAJSZB010000729.1:0-1225 GCA_050613715.1 Streptomyces sp. IBSBF 3018 | reverse complement strand
CAGCTCCACCGCCCGCCGCACATCCCCCGCGTACGCCTCCGGCCGCTCCCACGCCGCGAAGTGGCCGCCCGCGCCGTGCTCCACGTACGCCCGCACGTTCAGGAACGCCTCCGCGTAGCTCCGCGGCTCCGGCTTGGTGTCGTGCGCGAACACCGACAGCACGGTCGGCGTCCCGACCTTCCCGGGCAGCGCGGCGGGCTCCGCGTACGTGGCGAACGACGTGCCGATCGTCCCGCCCGCCCAGTACGCCGTGACCCACGTGAGCAACTCGTCGGGCGTGAACGCCTCCGGCCCGTCGGACCACGCGTCCAGCTTCTCCACCAGCCACGCCGCGAGCCCGGCGGGCGAGTCGCCGAGCGCGACGGCGAGCGTGTTCGGCCGCGTCGACTGCTCGGCGATGTAGCCGCCCTCGCCGCGGAACCACCGCGCCGCCCGGCCGAGGTAGGCCGCCGCGTCGGGCGCGAGCGCGGCCGGGTCCGCGGTGAGCGCGCGCTGCGGGGCGACGTTCGTCAGGTGCAGCGCGGCCACCCGGTCAGGGTGCTGGCCGGCCAGGATCTCGGCGACCGTGCCGCCCACGTCACCGCCGGAGAGCGTGTACCGCGCGTACCCCAGCGCTTCGAGCGCGTCCGCGACGAGGGCGGCGATCCGGTTGGCCGACGCCCCGGCCGGCACCCCGGCCGACGTCCCGGCCGGCACCTCAGCAGACGTACGGGCCGGCGTTCCGGCCGACGCACCCGCCGACATCCCGTTCGCGATGAGCGGCGCCGCGAACGGGAAGCCCGGCAGCGCGGGCACCACCACGTTCAGGTCCGCGAGCAGCGGCAGCACACGTTCGAACCGCAGCACCGAGTCCGGCCAGCCGTGCAGCAGGACGACCACGGGCGCGCCGGGGTCCGCGGCCCGCTGGTGGACCAGCCGCAGCCCGGCGCCGCCGGCGGTCCGTACGGTCGCCCACGGCAGCGCGCGGATGCGGCGCGCGTGCACCGCCCAGTCGTAACCGGACGCCCAGCGTTCCAGCAGTGCGTCGAGGCGCGCGGCGCGGACCCCGCGGGCGGCGTCGTCGCTCCAGGGGGTGGCGACGCGCCGCGTGCGCAGCAGGCGTTCCCGCAGGTCGGGCATCGGATCGGCGATCAGCTCGCCGATCGGCTCAGCCTGCGGCCCGGCCTCCGCGGCCTCCCCGGTCGCCCCGGCTATCCCGGTCGCCCTCTCGGCCGTCCCCGCCATC
>JAJSZB010000728.1:0-1403 GCA_050613715.1 Streptomyces sp. IBSBF 3018 | reverse complement strand
TGCTGGGCGAGGGCGACGCGAGTCCACCCTGCGGCGTAGGGGGGATCGCTCTGGGGGTTGACCCCGCGACGGGTTCCCATGCCTACGCTGGGTTATGTGCAGCGCGTCTACGACTTCCTCCGCCGACACCCGACGTGGGTCGACTCCTTCTGGGCCGTCGTCCTGCTGATGGCCTGCGCTGCCTGGCTGATCGTCGACGGCCGGGTCTCCCACCCGGCCAAGCTCATCGGCATCCCGATCTCCTTCGCGCTGGCCGCCGTCGTCGCCCTGCGCCGCCGCGCGCCCGAGCGCATGCTGCTGGTCGCGGTGGCGACGGGCCTGGCCCAGCTCGCCTTCGGCGTGGAGGTCAACCCCGGCAACGTCGCGTTCCTGGCGATCATCTACACCTGCGCCTCCAACGGCGCCCGCTGGTCCTCGCGCCTCGCGCTGACCGCGGGCCTGGCCGCGGCCCCGCTGGCGATGCTGCGCTGGCCCCCGGAGAGCGCCGACAGCACCATCTGGACGACGACGCTGCAGACGTTCTTCCTCGCGGTGATCTTCGCCCTGTCCTGGGTGATCGGCGACCGGCTGCGCACCCGGCGGGCGTACTACGCCGAGCTGGAGGAGCGCGCGGCCCGGCTGCACCGGGAGCGCGAGGCGCAGTCGAAGGCCGCGGTGGCCGCCGAACGCGCCCGTATCGCCCGCGAGCTGCACGACGTCGTCGCGCACAACGTCTCGGTGATGGTCGTCCAGGCCGACGGCGCGGCCTATGTGCTGGACGCCGCGCCCGACCAGGCCAAGCAGGCGCTGAACACCATCTCCACCACCGGGCGCCAGGCGCTGGCCGAGATGCGCCGGCTGCTCGGCCTGCTGCGGGCCGGCGACGACGCGGGCGGCGAGTACGTCCCGCAGCCCGGCGTGGACCAGCTCGCCGACCTCATCGACCAGGTCCGCGGCGCCGGGCTGCCGGTGCGCTTCGAGGTCGCGGGCGACGCCAGGCCGCTGTCCAGCGGCGTGGAGCTGACCGCGTACCGGATCGTGCAGGAGGCGCTGACCAACGTCCGCAAGCACGGCGGCGACGGCGCGAGCGCGAGCGTGCTGCTGGGCTTCGGCGAGTCCGCGCTCGACCTGCTGATCGAGGACGACGGGCGCGGCGCGGTCCGCGAGCAGTACGCCCAGGGCGGCCGGGACGGCCTCGGACAGGGCCTGATCGGCATGCGCGAGCGGATCGGCATGATCGGCGGCACCCTGGNCGCGGTCCGCGAGCAGTACGCCCAGGGCGGCCGGGACGGCCTCGGACAGGGCCTGATCGGCATGCGCGAGCGGATCGGCATGATCGGCGGCACCCTGGACGCGGGCCCGCGGCCCGGCGGCGGTTTCCGGATCAGCGCGGTGCTGCCGCTGAAGACCGGCCGCTGACCCCG
>JAJSZB010000727.1:0-1249 GCA_050613715.1 Streptomyces sp. IBSBF 3018 | reverse complement strand
AGTCCGGCGGGGGTCCGGCGCGGCGGGCGGCGGGACACAATGGGCGGGTGCTGGAGATGACCCGCGAGGAGTTCGAGGAACTGGTCGGCGAGGCGCTCGACCGTATCCCCGCCGAGCTGACGCGCCTGATGGACAACGTGGCGGTGTTCGTCGAGGACGAGCCCGACCCGGCCGACCCGGAGCTGCTCGGCCTCTACGAGGGCACGCCGCTGACCGAGCGCGGCGAGTGGTACGCGGGCGTGCTGCCCGACCGGATCACCGTCTACCGCGGCCCCACCCTGCGGATGTGCCGCTCCCGCGAGGAGGTCGTCGAGGAGACCGAGATCACGGTCGTCCACGAGATCGCGCACCACTTCGGCATCGACGACGCGAGGCTGCACGCGCTCGGCTACGGCTGAGGGGCCGCGGCTGCGGCTGCGGTCGCGGAAGCGGGAGGGCGACGCGGCCGGGAGTCGCGCCGGGCACGGCGCCGGGGTCGGCGGGCGCCGGGCTCGGGCGGGCGCTGCGCCGGTCGTGGGCCCGGGCGGGGCCGGGGCGTGTCCTGGCGGGGGTCGTCGCGTTGGACACGGCGGGTCCGCTCCGGCCCGCCGGTGCCGTACGCGCTCGCGGGCCGGGACGCGTACCGCAGCGCCACCCGCAGCACCCGCACCGGCCGCGCCGGCCGCCGTACCGAGCCCGAGGTCGCCCCCCATGCCCGCACTCCAAGCCCGCGTCAGCCCTGGTTCCGGCGCCCGGCCCGCACCCGACGGCGAGAGCGGCGCCGCCCCCGGCACCGGAAACGGCGCTGGGAACAGCACCGGAAACGGCACCCGGAACAGCAGCGCGAACAGTGGCGCGAAGAGCAGCGCGAAGAGTGGCGAACACGGCGGCGCGGGCCTCGTCGCCGGGGTCAGAGCGGCCGTCCTGGTCACGGTCGTGGCCGCGGGCGTGGCCGCTTGCGTCAGCGCCGGCAGTCAGTCCGACCCGAAGGCGCCGGGCCCGGCCGCCTCGGCCGCCGTGGGAGGAATCGGCGGCGGCCGGCACGCCGGGAGCGGCCATGGCGACCCCGCCGCGCCCGCGGGCAAGGACCGCATGTCGCCGTCGCCCACCGTCTCCGGCACCGGGACGGCCTCCGTCGACCCGTCCGCCTCCGCCGCGCACGGCGCGTCCGGCAAACCGGCCGGCCGCTCGCTGCCGCCGGCCGCCGGCGGCTCGGTCACCCCGCGGCCCACCGCCCAGTCCTCCCCGCCCGCCACCGGCACGACCGACG
>JAJSZB010000726.1:0-1253 GCA_050613715.1 Streptomyces sp. IBSBF 3018 | reverse complement strand
GTCCGGGGGCGGTGGGATGGACCGCGGCGGGGCGGGCCGGGGGAGGCTAGAGCGTGGCGAAGCGGTGGGCCACCTCGCGCCAGACGGGGGCGGAGGAGGGCTCCGCGGTGAGCGCCGCGGCGTGCAGCGCGGCGCGGTCGACGCCGTGACGGGCGAGCCGCGCGGCGTTCCACCCGGGGATGCGCCCGGCGTCGGCCTCCGGGTGGAACTGGACCCCCCACGCCGGCGCGTCGCCGACACGGAACGCCTGGTACGGGCACGCCGCCGACTCCGCGAGCCACCGCGCCCCCGGCGGCAGCCCGACGATCGCGTCCACGTGGTTCTCCAGCGCCGTCGGCTCCGCGGGCAGCCCGTGGAAGAGCGGATCGTCCGCCGCCTCCGCGCGCAGCCGCAACCGCGTGCTGCCGAACTCCGGCGTCCCGTGCTCGCCGCGCACCTCGCCGCCCGCGACCTGCGCCAGCATCTGCCCGCCGAGGCAGATCCCGAACACCGGCACCTCCTCCTCCAGCGCCTGCCCCATCAACGCCCGGGTCCGCGCCAGCCACGGCGCCCGCGCGTCGTCGTCCGGCAGGAAGCCGCCGCCGAGCACCACCAGCGCCCGGTCGGTCAGCCGCTCCGGCAGCGGCTGACCGTCGTACGCCGCGACGACCCGCGGTTCGAGGCCGCCCTCGCGCAGCCAGCCGGCCCACCGCCCGAGTCCGCCGCCCGCCGTGTTCTGCACCACCAGTGCCGTGGCCACCGTTCCCGCCCTCCCATGTCCGTACCGCTCGTCCGTACGCGGCCGCTCGTCCGTACGCGCATCCGCGCACCCCTGACCGTACGGACGACCGTACGGTCCGCGTCCCGCCGCCCCGGAACCGGGCCCGCCGAGGCCGCGTCCGGCCGGCCGGCGTTCAGACGTGTCCGCGCAGGAGGGCGGCGCCCAGCGGGGTCAGCGTGTGCAGCACATGGCCGTCGGTGCGGTGGCTGAGCACCAGCCCGGCGTCGCGCAGTGCGGTGACGTGCGCGCTGGCGGTCGGCGCGGAGACGTCGAGGCGGACCGCGAGTTCGCCGGTGGTGCCGCAGTCGCCGAGGGCGACGAGCACGCGCGCGCGGGTCCGGCCGAGCAGCGCGCCGAGCCGGCGGTCGCAGCCCCGCGCGTCGGCCGCCCTGCCGCGCGCCGCCGTGTCCCGCCCGGCCGCACCCCGCCCCGCCGCCGCGGCCGGCCCGGCGAACCCCGCGGCGCCGCCCGGCCACGCCCCGCCGGGGACGCC
>JAJSZB010000725.1:0-1276 GCA_050613715.1 Streptomyces sp. IBSBF 3018 | reverse complement strand
CCGTACCGCCGTCCCCTGCCGAGCCACCGCCGTCCCCTGCCGAAGCGACCCCTCCCGTCACCCTCACCCTCGTCCCGCCGTCCGCGGACTCCGTCCTGGACGCGGGGAAGTTGTACGCCGCGCGGCTGCACGCGGTGCGGGTGCGGCCGTATCTGGCGACGGCCCTGTTCGCGCTGCACGTGGTGGCGTCGCGGGAGGTCCCGACGATGGGCGTGGACCGGCACTGGCGGATCTACGTGTCGCCGGGGTTCGTGGACCGCACGCCGGTCGAGGAGTTGGCCGGGGTGTGGGTGCACGAGGTGTCGCACCTGCTGCGCGACCACCACGGGCGCGGCGACCGGGTGGCGCGTGAACGCGGCCTGACCGGACCGGCCGAGCGGCTGCGGATGAACATCGCCGCGGACTGCGAGATCAACGACGACGTCTACGGCGACGGCCTGCCGCGGCCCGAAGGCGCCGTGCGGCCCCAGGACTTGAGGCTGGGGCCGGGCGACCTCATGGAGGACTACCTGCGGCGGTTCCGGCTCGGCCCGTTCACCTCGCACCTGGCCTGGCTGGACTGCGGCAGCGGCGCGGACGGCCTCGAACGCCCGTGGGAGCTGGGCCCGGACGGCGCGCACGGGCTCAGCGAGCAGGAGCGCGACGCGGTGCGGTTCCGGGTGGCGCAGGCGATCAGCGGACGGCCGGGGGACGCTCCGCGCGGCTGGCGGCGGTGGGCCGAGGAGGCGTTCCAACCACCGCAGCCCTGGCGGGAGTTGCTGGGCGCGGCGGTGCGCTCGGCGGTCTCCGGGCCGGGCGCGGGCGAGGACTACTCCTACGGCCGGCCGGCGCGCCGCTCGTCCTCGGTGCCGGGCGCGGTGCTGCCGAGCCTGCGGCGCCGGCCGCCGCGGGTGTGCGTGATCGTCGACACCTCGGGATCGGTCAGCGACGCGGAGCTGGGCGTCGCGCTGCGCGAGGTCGCCGCGATCTCCCGCGCGGTGGGCGGCCGGCGCGACCTGGTGCGCGTGGTGTCGTGCGACGCGCAGGCGCACGGCGTGCGGGCGCTGTGCGCGGCCGAGGGCGTCGAGCTGGTCGGCGGGGGCGGCACCGACCTGCGCGCGGGCTTCCACCGCGTGCTGCGCGACCACCCCCGCCCGGACGCCGTCGTGGTCCTCACCGACGGCCAGACGCCCTGGCCGTCCGCGCCGCCGCCCTGCCGTACGGTCGTCGGCCTCTTCCCCCGCAGTCCCGTCGGCGCGACCGCCCGCTCCCCCGCGTACACCCACAACAACTCCAA
>JAJSZB010000724.1:0-1304 GCA_050613715.1 Streptomyces sp. IBSBF 3018 | reverse complement strand
CCCTCGCCCCTCGTCTCCCGGTCTCCCCGGCGTTGCCTCAGCCCCCGGCGTGCTTGGCCGCCACCACCGCGTCGAACACGTCCCGCTTGGGCAGCCCGGCCTCCGCCGCGACCGCCGCGATCGCCTCCTTGCGCCGTTCGCCCGCCTCCTCGCGCGCCGCCACCCGGCGGACCAGCTCGGCCGGCGCGAGGTCGGCCGGGTCGGGCGCCGGCGCGCCCTCGACCACCACGGTGATCTCGCCGCGCACGCCCTGCGCGGCCCACGCGGCCAGCTCGCCCAGCGGCCCGCGCCTGACCTCCTCGTACGTCTTGGTCAGCTCGCGGCACACCGCGGCGCGCCGGTTCTCCCCGAACACCTGCGCCATCGCGGCGAGCGAGTCGGCGATCCGGTGCGGCGCCTCGAAGTACACCAGCGTCCTGCGGTCGCCGGCCGCCTCGCGCAGCCGGGACAGCCGCTCCCCCGCCTTGCGCGGCAGGAACCCCTCGAAGCAGAACCGGTCCACCGGCAGCGCCGACAGCGCGAGCGCGGTCAGCACCGCGGACGGCCCCGGCACCGCGGTCACCCGCAGCCCGCGCGCGACGGCCGCGGCCACCAGCCGGTAGCCGGGGTCGGACACCGACGGCATCCCCGCGTCGGTCACCAGCACCACGCGCGCGCCGCCCGCCAGCGCCTCGACCAGCTCCGGGGTGCGCGCGCTCTCGTTGCCCTCGAAGTACGACACGACGCGCCCGGGCACCTCGACGCCCAGCGCCTGCGCGAGCCGCCGCAGCCGCCGGGTGTCCTCGGCCGCGACCACGTCCGCGCCGGCCAGCTCCGCGGCGAGGCGCGGCGGCGCGTCGGCCGAGTCGCCGATGGGCGTCCCGGCCAGGACGAGGACGCCGCCGTCCGCGGACCGCGCGGGGCGCGCGTCCGCGGGCGCGGGCGCGAGGCGGGACGCCGCGTCGGGCGCTGCACCGGGTGCCGCGTCGGGTGCCGTACCGGGCGTCCCGTCGGACGCCGGACCGGCTGCCGTACCGGACGCCGTACCCGAGACCGGGCCGGACACCGGACCGGAGGCAGGGGTCGTACCGGAGGCAGGACCGGAGACCGAGGCCGTACCGGACGCCGGACCGGAGGCCGGGGCCGAGTCGGACGCCGGGGCTGGTTCGGGGGCTGCGCTGTTCACCACCGCATCCTCCCACCCGGCCCAGGGCGCGGGCGTCGACGCCCGGTGCGCCGAAGCGCTCGACGGGTCCGCGCCCGCCGCGCCCGCCGCGCTGGACGTCGGGATCACCACCTTCGACACCGCCGACACCTACGCGCAG
>JAJSZB010000723.1:0-1309 GCA_050613715.1 Streptomyces sp. IBSBF 3018 | reverse complement strand
GGAGGGGTCGGTTCGGGGGCGGTCATCGGCGGGGTCCGGTGCCGTCGGGGGTCGCGGCCTTGACGCTCTCGCCGACGCGGCGCACCAACTGCACCGCGCCGGCGAGGCGTTCGATGACCGGCGGGACGGTCCAGCCGTCGCGGCGCAGCGTGGCGAGGGTGCTCGCGGGGACGACGACGAGGTCCGGCGGGCCGGTCTCCACCGCGCGGGCCATCACCGCCCACGCCGCGTCCCAGCGGGACTCGGCGGGGCGCGCGCGGACCGCCTCGACCACACCGTCGAGCACGGCCTGCCGCAGGTCGCCGCGCTCGGGCAGCGCCGCGCCGGCCGGATCGGCGAGCACCGCCTCGGGGTCGGGCAGGTCCATCCGGTCCAGGGCCGCCAGCAGTTCCAGCCCGGGGCCGTCGCCGACCGTGCCCCGCACCAGGAGCGACAGCACGTCCCGGTCGGAGCCGGCCGCGGTCGCGAACGCGGTCAGCCGCAGCGCCGCCTCCCAACTGCGCGGCGACGGCCACGCACCGCCCCTGCGCGTCTCGCCGTCCGGCAGCCGGTGCACCAACGCGGGCCGTGCCGCCAGCAGTTCGCACACCGCGCGTCGGGCGAAGGCGACCGCCTCCGGCAGCCGCCGCGGGTCGAGCCGCGGCAGCGTCACCCGCGGCCAGGTGCCGCCGAGGCCGCGTACCACCACGTCGTGGTCGTGCGTCCACCGCAGGTGCACGAAGCGGTTGGCCAGCGGCGGGCTCAACTCCCAGCCGTCGGCCGCCGACGCGCGCGGGTTCGCCGCGGCGACGATCCGCACGCCCCGCGGCAACCGCAGCGCGCCGACCCGGCGTTCGAGCACCAGCCGGAGCAACGCGGCCTGCACGGCGGGCGGCGCGGTGGACAGCTCGTCCAGGAACAGCAGCCCGCGCCCGGCCCGCACCAGCCGTACCGCCCAGTCGGGCGGCGCCATCGGCACACCTTGCTCGGCCGGATCGTCGCCGACCACCGGCAGCCCGGCGAAGTCGGACGGCTCGTGCACGCTCGCGATCACCGTGGTCAGCGGCAGGTCGAGGCCCGCGGCCAGCTGCGTCAGCGCGGCGGTCTTGCCGATCCCCGGCTCGCCCCACAGCAGCACCGGCAGGTCGGCCGCGACGGCCAGCGTCAGCGCCTCCAACTGCACGTCGTGCGGGCGCGGTTCGGTGTCGGTCGCGCCGAGCAGCGCGGACAGCCGGTCGGCGACGTCGAGTTGACCGGAGGGGGGCGTGGGGTCGGCGGCGTCGTCGGGTGTGGACACGGGTGCGGGCTCGGGCGTGGGTGCGGGTTCGGG
>JAJSZB010000722.1:0-1316 GCA_050613715.1 Streptomyces sp. IBSBF 3018 | reverse complement strand
GCGCCGCCAACGACTGGAGCGCGCTGCATCTGAAGGACGTGCTGGGCGCGCCGGCCAGCGTCCACGGGTCGCGGGGGAGGCCCGGCAGGACGAGGGCCGCGCCGCACAGCACGCCGGCGGCCGGGACCACGGCGCGGGTGCCGAGCCGGTCGGCCAGCCGTCCGGCCACCTGCATGCCGAGGAACGCCCCGAGCCCCAGCAGGACCAGCAGCCCGCCGAGCGCCGCGTGGCTGATGCCCACGCGCGTCTCGACGGCGGGGATGTGCACCACCCACGCGCCCATCAGCGTGCCGTTGAGGACGAAGTAGACATAGGTCGCCACGCGGGCGGCCCGGAGCGACCGTTCCATGCGGCTCACCATAACGAACATCTCTTACGTTCAAAAGTGGCCCGAACGAACAGGTTGATTGTTCGTTCCGAGGTGCGGTTCAATCGCGGTATGAGCAACGCAGACCGGCACGGACTGATCTCCCAGGCGGTCAGGGACGCGGGCGGCGCCACCGTGCAGGAACTCGCCGAGCTGACCGGCGCGTCCGAGATGACGATCCGGCGCGACCTGGACGCGCTCGCCGCGCAGGGAGTGCTCGAACGGGTCCGCGGCGGCGCGCGCACCCTGCTGCTCAGGGGGGAGGAACCGCCCTTCGCGCTGCGCGCCCACGAGGCCGTCGAGGCCAAGCGGCGCATCGCCGCGGAGGTCTGCGCGATGATCGCCGACGGCGAGACCGTCGTCCTCGACAGCGGCACCACCTGCCTGGAGGTCGCCCGGCTGCTGCACGCCCGCCCGGTGACGGTCATGCCGCTGTCGCTCCAGGCCGTCCAGGTGCTCGCGGAGGCGGGCGGCGCGGCCGAGCTGGTGGTGCCCGGGGGCCGGCCGCGCGCCGCCGAGGGCGCGCTGACCGGCCCGCTCACCCTCGCCTCGCTGGCCGCGCTGCGCTTCGACACCGCGGTCATCGGCTGCTGCGGCCTGAGCGTCGCCGACGGCCTGACCGCCTACGACCTCGACGACGCCGCGGTGAAGAAGGCGGGGATCGGCTCGGCCCGCCGCGCCGTGGTCGCCACCGACGGCGGCAAGCTCGGCCGCACCGCCTTCGCCCACGTCGGCCCGTCCGCGCTGCTGCACACCCTGGTCACCGACGCGGCCGCGCCCGCCGCCGAGGTCGCCGCGATCGAAGCCGCGGGCACCGCCGTCAGAACCGTCTGACGCCGGGCCCGCCACGCCGGCCACACGGTACGCCGGCCCCGCCGGCCCGCCACTCGCGGCCCTGGCCCCGGCCCGCGAGCCCGTACGCCGCCCCGCGCGCCGGGCCCGCCACGCC
>JAJSZB010000721.1:0-1318 GCA_050613715.1 Streptomyces sp. IBSBF 3018 | reverse complement strand
CGCTCCGGCGGTGGCGGCGGGGTCTGCGCGCCGCCCTGGTTGGGGTAGCCGTAGGCGGAGGGCGGCGGCGTCGAGGAGGGGCCGTACGGACTCGGCGCCGGCGCGTAGGGGGTCTGGATGTGCGGCGGCGGGGTCTGCACCGGGCCGGGCGCGGACGGGAAGACGGCGGCCGCGACGCCCTCGCCGCGGTTGCCCGCGGCGGCCGGGCCGGAGATCACCGGCATCGTGCCCCGCGCGGTGGCGGCGTGCACGCGGTCGGTCTCGTCGTGCATGGCGTCGGCGGTCGGGAAGCGCTCGGCCGGGTTCTTGCGCAGCGCGCGGGCGACCAGCGCGTCGACCGCGGGGCCCAGCGCCCGGTTGAAGGAGGACGGCGCGGGCGGCGTCTCCTGCACGTGCTGGTAGGCCATCGCCAGCGGCGAGTCCGCGTCGAACGGCAGCCGCCCGGTGAGCAGTTCGAAGAGCATGCAGCCGACCGAGTACAGGTCGGAGCGCTCGTCGACGCCGCGGCCCAGCGCCTGTTCGGGGGAGAGGTATTGCGGGGTGCCGACGACCATGCCGGTCTGCGTCATCGAGGTCACGCCGGACTGCATGGCGCGGGCGATGCCGAAGTCCATCACCTTGACCACGCCGCGCTTGGTGATCATCACGTTGCCCGGCTTGATGTCGCGGTGCACCAGGCCCATCTCGTGGCTGACCGCGAGCGCCGCCAGCACGTCGCCGGTGATCTTCAGCGCCTTGTCCGCGGGCATCGCGCCGTACTGGGCGATGTCGGCGGCCAGCACGTCGCCGAGCGGCTTGCCCTCGACGTACTCCATGACGATGTACGGCACGACCTGGCCGTCGATGGCGTCCTCGCCGGAGTCGAAGACCGAGACGATGTTGGTGTGGTTGAGCTTGGCCACCGACTGGGCCTCGCGGCGGAAGCGCTCGCGGAAGGACTGCTCGTTGCCCAGGTTGGTGTGAAGGGTCTTGACCGCCACCGGCCGGTCCAGCACCGTGTCATGTGCCAGGTGCACGGACGCCATGCCACCCTGACCCAGGAGATCGCGCAGCACGTACCGCCCGCCGCCCACCGAGCGCCCCGTGTATCCGCCCTGTGCGGCGTCCCCGCTCATCAGTACCGCTACCCCCTGGAAGTCTGTTTTGGGACAGACTCGTCCCCGAGCTTGCCCGCCAAGTCTGGCTTATCGCACGGACACGTCAAGTTCGTTGACCATCTCGTCACCTGATGCGCATCGGCCACGCACAATGCCGGGACGCTGCCGTGACGTGCCGGTGACGAGGCTCGGACAGGGACCCGGCGGGGGTCGGGCGGGGG
>JAJSZB010000720.1:0-1321 GCA_050613715.1 Streptomyces sp. IBSBF 3018 | reverse complement strand
CACCCCCCCCGCCCGGTCCGATCCGCGCGGAGCCCTCACCCCTTTGGAGACCACCCGTGAGCACCCTCTACGACATCCCGCTGCGCTCCCTCGACGGCAGCGCCACCTCGCTGGCCGACCACCGCGGCAAGGCCGTGCTGGTGGTCAACGTCGCCTCCCGCTGCGGCCTGACCCCGCAGTACGAGGGCCTGGAGCGGCTGCAGAAGCGCTACGGCGACCGCGGCTTCACCGTCGTCGGCGTCCCGTGCAACCAGTTCGGCGGCCAGGAGCCGGGCACCGCCGAGGAGATCGAGACCTTCTGCTCGACCACCTACGGCGTCACCTTCCCGATGCTGGAGAAGACCGAGGTGAACGGGCCCGGCCGGCACCCGCTCTACACCGAGCTGACCGCGGTCGCCGACGCGACCGGCGAGGCCGGCGACATCACCTGGAACTTCGAGAAGTTCCTGCTCGCCCCGGACGGCACGGTGGTGGGCCGGTTCCGGCCGCGCACCGAGCCGGAGTCGGACGAGGTGACCGCGGCCATCGAGGCGCAGCTCCCGGCCTGATCCGAAAGGCCCGTCCGGCGGCCGCCGCCGCCCGGTCCTGCCCGGTGTGCCGCCGGCCGCCGGGACCGGGCGGGCGGCGGTGCGCATGTGACCCGCGTGACCCCGTGTGACCTGCGGTTCGTCCGGCGGCGCCGGGCCCGCTCTACGCCGTAGATGCGCGAATGCGCCATGGCAGAGACCGGCCGGTCGGTGGACATTGTCCCGGTCACCCGCCGCTGCGAAGCTCTGATTACCGCACCGAGCGAGGAAGGGACAGCGGCAGTGCAGGAGATCGAGTTCCGTAGCGGACACCTTTGTGTCGACACGGACCCTGCCCTGTGCGTTCCTTGTCAGGAGCGGTTGGATCGGCAACTCGCCTTGCTTCCCCGGGTATACGGCGAGTTGGAGGTTGCGCTCGTACCGGCGCCGGACTCCGGCGACCGAGTGACCGGCAGTGACCGGCCCGGCATCCCCCTGAACGGGCCGGCTGTCGAGGCGCGCGCCGCAATTCGAGGCACTCTCGCCTCCTGGGCCGATCTGATAGTCGAGGGCCGCACCGTCCGTCTCCCCCTGCGGACGGTGCCGGCCCTCGCAGCCTTCCTCCGTCGCCACCTCGGCTGGCTGGCCGTACACCCGGCCGCCGACGACGCGGCGACGGAGATCGACGCGCTGCTCCGGCGGGCCCTCGCGGTCAGCCGGGGCGGCCACGGCCGACAGTTGGCGCTGGACCACTGCGGCGCCGCCTGACCGGCACGCGCCGGGGCCCGCATCCCTCCACCCCTGCCCACCCCTGC
>JAJSZB010000071.1:0-24303 GCA_050613715.1 Streptomyces sp. IBSBF 3018 | reverse complement strand
GGGGGGGCGGGGGGGGTGGGGTGGGCGCCCGGGTCCGGGCCGGGGCCCGCGACCGGGCGTAGGACTGCGCGCGGGGCCGCGAGGGGGCGGCCGTGCCGGCCGGTGAGGGCGGCGGGCGGCGCGAGGGCCGCGCGGGCAGCGGCGGTCGTGAGGGCCGGGCCGGCCGTGAGGGGCGCGGCGGAGGCCGGGCTCGGGGCGGGCGCGGGAGCCGGGGGGAGCGTGACGCGGTCGGCCCGGAGGCCGCTCTCGACGAGCTGTACGCCGCGCCGCCGTCCGGGTTCGTCGCCCGGCGCGGCGAGCTGGTCGCGGCGCTGAAGGAGGCGGGCGACGCCGCGGGAGCGCGTACCGTCCGCGGTGCCCGGCGGCCCACGCTGGCCGCGTTCGCGGCGAACCTGCTGGTCCGCTCCCGGCCGGAGGAGACCGCGCGGTTCCTGGATCTCGGCCGGGCGTTGCGCGAGGCGCACGGCACGCTCGACCCCGAGCGGCTCCGCGAGCTTTCCCGGCAGCAGTGGCGTGTGATCGGCGCGCTGTCGGCCGAGGCCGCGCAGCTCGCCGAAGAGTCCGGGCAGCGGCTGTCCGACACGGTACGCCGCGAGGTCGAGTCCACGCTGCGGGCCGTGCTCGCCGACCCCGACGCGGCCGACCGCTGGGCCGCCGGCCGGCTGGACACGGCCCTCGTCCCGCCGGCCGATCTGTCCGCCTTCGCGAACGCCGCGCCGCCCGCACCGCGCTCGCGCGCGGCGAAGAAGTCGGCGCAGAAGTCGGCGAAGAAGAAGCCGGCGGAGAAGGACGAGCTGGCCGAGCGCAGGCGCATCCGGCAGGAACGCCTGGACCGGGCGCGGGAGGAGGCGGCGGCCGCCGAGCGGACCGCGCGCGAACGCGGCGAGGAGCACACCGCGGCCGAGACCGCACTGGCCGAGGCCCGCGAGCGCCGCGACCAGGCACGGCAGGTCCGCGACGCCGCGGAACGCCGCGCCGCCGAGGCCCGTGAAGCCCTCGCCGAAGCCGACCGCGCCCACGAGTCCGCGGAGCACCACGAGCGCGCGACCGCCGAAGCCCTGACCCGGGCCACCGAAGCCGCCCGCACGGCCCGAGCCGCCGCAGCGCCCCCCAAGCGCCCCACCCGCAGCCGAACCCCATAGCGGCAGAAGCGCCACGCCCGGCCTGACCGCGGTCACGCGCCGCGCGGAGACCGCTCCGGCCGGGCCGCCGGCACGCGCCGCGCGGAGGCGGTCCGCCGGGCCCGCCGGCATCGCGTCGGCCCCGGGCTCGGGCCGCACGCCTCGCCCGAACCGCCTCAACCTGCTCAGCCGCTGGTACGTGCCGCGGAGACCCTTCACGGGCGGGAGCTGCGGGTGGCGACGGGCTCGGGCCGCGCGCCTCGCCCGCACCGCCCCGCTCGGTTCAGCCGCCGTTGCGCGCCGCGTGGGGACCGCTCAGGGCGAACCCCGTAGCGCCTGAAGCGCCTCGCCCGGACCGCCCCGCCCGGTTCAGCCGCCGTTGCGCGCCGCGTGGAGACCGCTCAGGGCGAACACCGTAGCGCCTGAAGCGCCTCGCCCGCACCGCCCCGATCGGCTCAGCCGCCGGCACGCGTCCCGCGGGGACCGTTCGCAGGCGCGGGCTGCGGCCTGCGGGTGGCGACGGGCTCGGGCCGCGCGCCTCGCCCGGACCGCTCCGACCGGTTCAGCCGCCGTTGCGCGCCGCGTGGAGACCGCTCAGGGCGAACCCCGTAGCGCCTGAAGCGCCTCGCCCGCACCGCCCCGACCGGCTCAGCCTCGGCATGCGCCGCGCAGAGACAGTGCGCCGGGCCCGCCGGCATCGCGTCGGCCCCGGGCTCGGGCCCCGTACCGCGCCCGCGCCGCCCCGACCGGCTCAGCCTCGGCACGTGCCGCGCGGAGGCGGTCCGCCGGGCCGCCGGCATTGCGGTGGCCACGGGCTCGGGCCCCGTACCTCGCCCGCACCGCCCCGCCTGGTTCAGCCGCCGTTACGCGCCGCGCGGAGACCGCTCCGGCCGACGCACGCGGTCACCGCTCGACGCGCGCCGCCCGTCGCGCGTCGCGGCGGACCGCTCGTACGCGCGAGCGCGACGCTCGCCGCGCGCCGCGGTCTCCGGCGATCCGCTCGTGCCCGGGCGCGACGCCCCCACCCCCGCGCGGGAGCGCTCACGCGGCCCGGGGGAGGTGCGTCCTCGCGGAGTCGTGGAAGTCGGCGACCAGGGGGTCGTGTTCGCCGGCGCGGGTGGCCAGGACGACCTGGCTGGGAGCCACGCCCTCGATGGGGACCGTGGTGAGGTCGGGGCGCAGCGTCACGCGGCGGTCGCCGGCCGGGAGGACGGCCACCGCCTGGCCGTCGGCGACGAGTTCGAGCTTGTCCTCGAAGCTGTCGATGAGCGCGGGCCCGGTGGGCGCGGTCCACTCGCCCGGCCGCGGGTCGAGGTGCCAGAAGACGCCCCACGCCGTGGCGCTCGCCGCCATCGGGCACGGGATGAACGCCTCCTGCGCGAAGTCCTCCGGCCCCACCGCGTCCTTGCCCGCCAGCCGGTGCGCGACCGGCACCACCAGCACCCGCGGCTCCTCGTACAGCACGCTGACCCGCAGCCCCTCCGCGGGGAAGGCGAACGGCGCCCGCGCGACCAGCGCGTCCACCTCGCGGCCGATCAGCGCGTCGTGCGCGGTACGGACGGTCAGGTGCCGGGTGCGGACCCGCGCGTCCGGCCGCCGCCGGTGAAGGTCCCGCACCGCCGGGGTGACCACGACGTCGTCGACGTGCCCGATGGTCACCGAGCGCGGTGACTCGGCCTCCCGCGCGCTGGCCATGGCGCTGCGCGCGGCCCGCAGCACCGCCCTGGCCTGCGGCAGGAACGCCCGCCCCGCCGCCGTCAGCACACTGCCCTGCGGCGTGCGGTCGAGCAGCCGCACGCCCAACTGGGCCTCCAGGCGCTGGATCTGGCGGCTGAGCGACGGCTGCGCGAGGTGCAGCGCGGCAGCGGCGCGGCCGAAGCTCGCCTGCTCGGCGACCACGGTGAAGTAGCGCACCAGCCGCAGATCGAGGTCCGGGCCGAGATCGGCGCTCACGGGCGGCGGAAAGACGTCGGACACACCGGAAGCGTACTCCCGGCGAGCCGCCCCCGGCCGGTCGCGCCGGGCCCCCGAGCACGCCTGCCCGAGCGCCGCGCGCCCCCGCCAGGACGCCGCCCACCTGGGACGACGGGGCGCGCGTCCCTCATACGCCGCGGCTATGAGGGGGTACGCAACAGGTCTTGGACAGCCCCGCCGGCCCGGTCGTTGACTCGACGGTGAGCGGCAGCCCCGCGGCAGGACGCCAGGCCGGCGTCCGCCGGGGCACGCGCCGACACCGGACCGAACGTGGAGAGGGGTCGTCCGACATGGGCGCCTATGACGGCAGGAACGTCGTGATCATCGGGGGCAGCAGCGGGCTCGGGCTCGTGACCGCCGGGCTGCTGGCCGACGGGGGAGCGCGGGTGCTGGTCACCGGCCGCAGCCGGGCCAAGCTGGACGCCGCCCGCGAGCAGCTCGGACCGAACGCGGTGGCCGTGCGCAGCGACGCCGCCGACCTGTCCGAGATCGACGCGCTGGCCGAGCGGGTGAAGGCCGAACTCGGCGGGGTGGACGCGCTGTTCGTGAACGCGGGTATCACTCACTTCTCACCCTTCGACGGCACGACCGAGGAGGACTACGACCGGGTGCTCGCGGTCAACACCAAGGGCCCGTACTTCACCGTGCAGAAGCTCGCGCCGCTGCTGAACGACGGCGCCGGCGTGGTGGTGACCACCTCGGTCGTCGACGTCAAGGGCCTGGACATGCTCAGCGTGTACTCCGCGAGCAAGGCCGCGCTGCGCTCGCTGACCCGGACCATGGCCCGCGAGCTGCTGCCGCGCGGCATCCGGGTCAACGCGGTCAGCCCCGGACCGATCGACACCGGCATCCTGGACGCGACGATGCCGCCGGAGGCGGTCGGGCAGCTGAAGGCGGACCTGGTCGCCAGGGTCCCGATGCTGCGGTTCGGCACCTCCCTGGAGGTCGCCCGCGCGGTCGCGTTCCTCGCCTTCGACGCCACGTTCACCACAGGCGCGGAGCTGGTGGTGGACGGCGGCGGCTCGCAGCTGTGAGCAGGCGGCCGCCGGCCCGGCCGGGGGCCGTTGTCAGTGGCCGGGTCTAGCGTGGGGAACGCACAGGAATCCGGCGGCCGACCGCCGGACGTACGGCGCGAGCCAGAACACGGGGAAGGCCATGAGCACACTGGAGAACCGTCCGCACACCGCACTGCTCGTCATCGACGTGCAGAACGGCGTGGTGGAAGGCGGCCACGAGCGGGACACGGTGGTCGCCAACATCGACACGCTGGTGGCGAAGGCGCGCCGCGAGGGCGTGCCGGTCGTCTGGGTGCAGCACTCCGACGAGGGCCTGGTGCACGGCAGCGAGGAGTGGCGGATCGTCCCCGAGCTGGTCCCCGGCGACGCCGAGCCGCTGGTGCACAAGAACTACGGCGACTCCTTCGAGGCAACCGAGCTGGAGGACGTGCTCGCCGGCCTCGGCGTGGGCCGTCTGATAGTCACCGGAGCGGCGACGGACGCGTGCGTGCGGTCCACCCTGCACGGCGCGTTCACCCGGGGCTACGACACCACGCTGGTGAGCGACGCGCACACCACCGAGGACCAGACCGCGTGGGGCGCACCCCCGCCGGCCCAGGTCATCGCGCACACCAACCTCTACTGGACCTACCAGTCGGCGCCCGGCCGCACCGCCGGCACCGTCGAGACCAAGGCGGTCGACTTCGGCGCGGTGCCGGCCTGACGCCCCGGCCTCAGGTCCCGGCCCCGTCGGACCCCTGCTCCGGCGGGGCCGGGTGCTCGGCGTGGGCCTCGGCCTGCCGCTGCACGGCCAGCAGGGCCAGCAGGTCGGCCACCGTCGGACCGACGTCGGCGGGGTGCCGCAGCGGCGTCTTGTCCTTGATCGTGTAGCGGTTGGTCCGGCCCACCCGGGTGTGCTGGAGGTAGTGCGCCTCTTCGAGCTCCGCGATGATCTTCTGCACCGCGCGCTCGGTGAGCAGGCATCTGGTGGCGATGTCGCGTACCCGAATCCCAGGGTCGCGCGCGATGGCGGCGAGCACCCGCGCGTGATTGGTCAGGAAGGTCCACCCTGGGCGGGCCGGTACTGCATCGTCCATGACCGACATCGTACGACGAAACATTCGCGTCACAAGATACGCGAACATCGTTTCGTGTATTTCTTGACGTGTGCCGCGTGTTCTCCGATGCTGGACGGGCAACAGTCCGACAGCGAGGGGAGCGATGATGCCCGGCTCAGAGGTCGTCACGCTCGCATACGAGCGCCGGGGGCTGCCCGCCACCGGGGCGGCCGCCGCGCCGCCCGTCGCCCGGACGGTCAGGGATCTGCGCGGCCAACTCGTCGTCCGGCTCACCGAGGACGCCGGCCGGGCCCGCGTCGCGCTCACCGGTGAGATCGACCTCGACAACGTGCCGATGCTGCGCGACGTGCTCCAAGACTCCCTGCGGCTCGCCGAGGAGGGACTGGACGTCGACCTGAGCGGCCTGCGCTTCCTCGACTGCTCAGGACTGAACGTCCTGCTCGCCCTGCGCCGCTCGGCGGCGGCCCGCGGGTGCGACGTGCGCATGATGAACCCGTCGCGGCCGGTCTCCCGGCTGCTCATGATCACCGGCACCCAGGCGCTGCTCGCCGAGCCCGGCCCGGCCGGCGCACAGCCGTAGGGCGCCGAGCGACCGGCCGGTCGGACGACCGGCCGGTCAGGCGCGCAGGGCCGAGCGGCCCTCGCGCCATGCCGCGAGCAGCGCGTCCCCGAGCCGGTCCTCCAGCAGGCCGGTGGCCTCGACGCCGAACGCCACGTCCGCCTCCAGCTGCGGTTCCGCCGCGACCAGCGGCTCGATCACCTCCAGCCGCACCACCTGCTCGTGCACCGCGTCGGCCTCGACGTGCTCGTCGTAGAAGCGCTGTGCGGCCGGACCCGCGCCCACCCGGCGCAGCGCCTCGGCCAGCCGCCGCGAGCCGGGCGAGGAGGTGACCTCGACGGCGGCGAAGTGCCCCACCAGCGCGCCGCGCAGCGCCCGGTGCAGGCCCAGCAGCGACATCAGGTTGACCGTGGCGAGCAGCTCGGCGGGCGCCGCCTCCAGATAGCGGCCGTAGGCCGTGTCCAGCCCGAGGTCGGCCATCAGGTCGGCGAACAGCCGCGCGTGCACGGCCTCCGCGTGGCCGGCCCCGAACTCGTCGAACTCCACCGCCACCAGCGCGGCCTTGGGCCGCCCGTACAGCCGCGGAATGGCCCACGCGTGCGGGTCGGCCTCCTTCAGGTGGTACAGCGAGCGCAGCGCGGCGTACTCCCGCAGATGCTCCAGGGTGCCCTCGCGGCGCAGGAAGTGGCTCACACCGCCCGGGTCGCCGACCGGCTCGGTGAGGATCTGCCGCAGCGCCTCGTCCGCGCTCGCCGTCCCCGGCACATCCGCGCGCAGCGCCGCAAGGAAGCGGTCCTCCAGCACCGCGCGCAGCCGCAGCAGTTCCGGGTCCCACTCGAACACGTCGGGCACCCCCGCGAAGCCCTGGTAGTGCAGCTCGTAGAGGACGTAGAGCGCCAGGTGCAGGTCCTCGCCGTACGGGTCGGCGTCCGCCGCCGCCTCCAGCGGCAGCGGCGGCCCTCCCGGCCGGCGCAGCAGCGCGGCGGCCACGGCCTCCGACACCGGCCCGCGGGCGGCCGGCAGCGCAGGCACGCAGGCGCGCGGCTCCTGGGCGCCCTCGGCGGCCGGCCCCGCGCCGGGCGTCGTCGTCGGGACCGTCATCGCGGACCCTCCTTCTCCTCGTCGTCCTGGCACGCCCCGGGGCCGGACCCGCGGCCTGTGTCGCGGTCCCTCGGCGTGTCCCCGTCGTGGGGCGTGTCCCGCGGCGCGGTCCTGCGCCGGTGGCTGGTGTCGCACCACGGATAGCGCCGGCTGCGCCGGCAGGTGCACAGCGCCACCATGAAGCGGTCCGAGGTGACCGGCACGCCGTCGTCGCCCACCACCGTCACCGGCCCCTCCACCAGGACCGGGCCGCCCCGGACGAGACGGACGCGGCGCGCCTCGCCCCGGGCGTCGTCGGGGACACGAGCCCCGTCGCGGGCGGCGCGGCCATGGGCCTCGTCGCGGGCGCGAGCCTCGTCGGGGGCACGGTCGCCGCCGGGGGCACGGGCGTCGTCAGGGGCGCTGTGCACGGATCACCACCAGTTCCTCCGTGTCCTCGTCGTCGTGGAGCAGCCCCCGGCCGCTCAGCCAGGCCCGCCGCGAGTGCAGCACCGGCCCCAGCGGGACCCGCTCGCGGGCCACGACCCGGGCGGCCAGGCCCGCGTCCCCGAGCTGCCGCAGCGTGGTCTGCGCACCGCACATGCCGGAGTGCACCATCAGCAGCACCCCGCGCGGGCGCAGCACCTTCGGCGCGGTCGCGCAGACCCGGTCGAGCACCGCGCGCCCGTCGTGCCCGGCGTCCCACGCGCGCGCCGCGCCGTGCCGCGGCGGCGGGCCGCCCGGCGCGGGGACGTACGGCGGATTGCTGACCACGACGTCGAAGGCGCGCCCGGGCGGCGAGAGGTCGTGGCGGCGCACCGTCATCCGGTGTCCGGCCAGCGCGGAGTTGACCCGCGCGCACAGCACCGCGCGCCGTGAGACGTCGACCGCCGTCACCCGCGCGCCCAGCCGGGCCGCGCACAGCGCCAGCACACCGCTGCCGGTGCCGAGGTCCAGCAGGTCGGTGCCGGGCCCGACGGCCTCCTCGCAGATGGCCCGCATCAGGATGCGTGAGTCGTGCTGCGGCCGGTAGACGCCGGGAACCGTCACCAGCCGTGGAGCGCGGGCCGCCGCGGGCGGCCCGGCCGATCCGGCCGACGTGGCGGACCGGGTCGACCTCGCCGTCGATGTCAGGAGCATCAGGGGACCGCCTCGTCGTCCGGGGGAGGGCCCGCCGCGCTCGTGCGCGGCCGACCGGCTGTCACGGCTCCGGGTCCCGCAGGCGCGGGGACCGCGGGCACGGGGGCCGTGTCACGGCCCGCTCCGCGTTCGCCCGGAGGACGGCCGGTCACGGGCCCTGTGGCCCGCCCTGCCGTCGAAGGGCGCATGCCCGGAATGTTCCCCCTCACGCATCCGCCCCGGCGCCGCGCCGGTGCCCGCCGCGCCGCGGGTCAGCGGGTGTGCCCCCGGCCGCCGGCGTCCGTGCGGCGCCGACGCTGTCCGTTTCGCGGGACGAGCGGTCTCAGCCGGTGAGCAGGCGGAGCACCGCCTCCTCGATGCGGCCCTGGAGGGCCGGGGTCCCGTACGGCGTGTCCGCGCCGAGCGCGTCGAAGTCGAGGTCGAGCGTGACGCCCTCCTCGAACAGCTCGACCACCCGTGGGTTGATGTACGAGGCCCGGCAGACCGCGGGCGTGTTGCCGAGGTAGTGCGCCACCTCGCGGACCGCCCGGCCGACCGCGCGGGCACGGGCGACCGGCCGTCCCCCCGCGACCCTCGCCGACACGGCCAGCGCCACGGCCGCCAGCACGGTGGCGTGCCAGGTGCGGAAGTCCTTCGCGGACACCGGGACGCCCGCCAGCTCCCGCAGGCAGGCGTTCAGGTCCTCGCTGTGCACGTCGTGCCACCGGCGGTGCTCCCAGTAGGCCAGCAGCCGGTCGCCGCCGCCCCGGCGCCTGCGCAACTCGGTGACGGCCCTGCGGACGTCCGGGTCCGTCAGCGCGACGACCCGCTGCTTGGCACCCTTGGCGGGATAGTCGAAGGCGACCTGGTCCGCGCGGCACGTCACGTGCTCGCGCAGGACCGTGGTCAGCCCGTAGGTGCCGTTCTCGCGGCTGTAGGCGTCGGAGCCGACGCGGAAGAACCCCACGTCCAGCAGGCGCACCGCGCAGGCCAGCACCCGCTCGCGGTTCAGGCCGCGGGTCGCCAGCCGGTCGGCCACCGCTTCGCGCACGGCCGGCAGCCGCTGCGCCACGACGAGGACGTGCTCGTGCTTGCTCCGCTCCTGCTGCCGCCGGAACTCCGGGTGGTAGAGGTACTGGCGGCGCCCGGCGGCGTCGGTGCCGACCGCCTGGAGGTGACCGGAGGGCCGCGGGCAGATCCACACCTCCCGCCAGGCCGGCGGGATGGCCAGGGACCGCAGGCGCGCGAGGTCGCCGGCGTCCCGCACCGGCTCGCCGTCCGCGGCGAAGTAGCGGAAGCCGCGCCCGCACGGACGCCTGGTCCACCCCGGGCGTGAGGGATCGCCGACCGTGAGACGCATGTGCCGCCGGATACCCCGGCCCGCGGCGGACACGCCCGCCGTGCGCCACCCCGTGGCCGTCGCACGGGGGCCGCCGGCGGACCTGCGCGCCCGGCACGACGCCCGCCGGGCGGGTCGCGGGCGGCGCGGCTAGCGTGGCTGGAGGGCGGCGTTCCGGTACGCGCCCGTCCCGTACGCGAGGGAAGGCGCCGGACCATGGTCAGCAAGCGTGTCCGCGCGAACGCGGGCCGGCGCACGCGTCTGATCCGGGCGCGCGCGTTCGGCGACCTGCTCGAGGCCAGCCACCTCATGACGTGGGAGGAGCTGCCGCACATCGTGGCGCGCTACGCGGCCGCAGCCGGGTGGCCGGACGCCGTGATCTACCTCGCCGACCTCCAGCAGGAACGCCTCTACCGGCTGCCCGGCGACCCTGACGCTCCCGGCGCCCCGAACGTCCCCGGCGACCCGGACGCCCCGGTCGGCCCGGTCGGACTGGACGGCACGTCCGCCGAGCTCGCGATCGACAGCACCATGGCCGGACGGGTCTTCCAGCGCGGCGAGGTCGCCGCGTCGGCCACCGCGCCGGGCTCGGCGTCCTCCCACCTGTGGGTCCCGCTGCTCGACGGGACCGAGCGGATCGGCGTCCTGCGGGTCGGCGCGCCCGGCGCGCGGGTCGCGATGGACGAGGACCTCGGCAAGCTCGCCGCGCTGATCGCGATGCTCGTGGTCAGCAAGCGGTCCACCACCGACTCCTACGCCCGGCTGGTGCGCAGACGGCGGATGCGGGTGGCCGCCGAGATGGAGTGGCGGCTGATGCCCCCGCGCACCTTCGCCACCGACCGGGTGCTGATCAGCGCCGTCATGGAGCCGGCCTACGACATCAGCGGCGACGCCTTCGACTACGCGCTGGCCGGCGACGTCGCGCACCTGGCGCTGTTCGACGCGATGGGCCACGACACCGCGGCCGGCCTGACGGTGAACCTCGCGGTCGCCGCGAGCCGCAACCAGCGCCGCAAGGGGGCCGACATGGTCGCCACGGCCGAGGCGGTGGACGAGGCGCTGGCCGAGCAGTTCGGCGGCGCGCGCTACGCCACCGGTCTGCTGAGCCGGCTCCACCTGGGCACCGGCGCACTGTCCTGGATCAGCCTCGGCCACCCGCTGCCCATCCTGATCCGCGACGGGCGCGTCCCGATCGCCCTGGAGGGCGAGCCCGCGCCGCCGATGGGGCTCGGCCTCGGGCCGCGGCCCGTCGTCCACCAGGGGCAGCTGGAGCCGGGCGACCGGCTGGTCGTCTACAGCGACGGCATCACCGAGGCACGCAACCGGCACGGCGAGGAGTTCGGCCTCGAACGCCTGGTGGACTTCCTGGTGATGCACCACGCCGACGCGCTGCCGTTGCCCGAGACGCTGCGGCGGCTGGTCCGCCACCACCTGGAGTACCACCACGGCAGGCTGGGCGACGACGCCACGATCATGCTGCTGGAGTGGCACGGCCCGACCGCGTACGGCACGGCGGCGCTGCGCACGCTGGTGGGACTGCCGCGCCGCGGCTGACCCGGGCGGCGCCGGGCGCGGGAAGCCGGTCAGGCGCTGGTCGGCGGCACCCGGACGGCGAGCAGGGCGACGTCGTCGTGGGAGTCGGTCGCCAGTCCCTCCAGGAGGCCGTCGCACAGCGCGTCGAGACTGCCGTGGGCCAGCGCGGCGGCGTGCTGGCGCAGTCGGGTCATGCTGTGGTCGAGGTTCTCGCTCGGGCGCTCGATCAGCCCGTCGGTGTAGAGGAGCAGGATGCCGCCGCCCGGCAGCGACGCGCTCACCTCGGTGCGCTCGGAGCCCGGGACCGCGCCGAGCAGGATGCCGTGGCCGGAGTCGAGGAAGCGCGTGTCGCCGTCGCTGGTCACCAGCAGCGGCGGCGGGTGCCCGGCCGACGACCACTCGAAGTCGTACGGACCGCCGGGCGGCCCCTTGAGCAGCCCGTACACGCAGGTCGCGGTCTGGTGCGCGTAGAGCGTGTCCATGGCCGTGTCCAGCCGGCGCAGCACCTTGCCCGGCGGCTCCTGCCGGTCGCAGGCGATGCCGCGCAGCATGTTGCGCACCTGGCTCATCGCGACCGCCGCGTGCAGGTCGTGCCCGGTGACGTCGCCGATGATCAGCGCGGTGTCGCCGTTCGGCAGCGGGAAGGAGTCGTACCAGTCGCCGCCGACCTCGGCGGTGACGCCGGCCGGGGCGTAGCGGGCGGCCAGGTCCAGCCCCTCGATCTCGGGCAGGGTCGGCAGCAGCGAGCGCTGCAGCCGTTCGGCGATCCTCTGCGTCTCGGCGTGCAGCCGCGCGTTGTCCACGGCCAGCGCGATCCGGTGGGTCAGGTCCTCCACCAGCGCCTGGTCCGCCTCGTCGAACGGCGGGCGGCCGCTGGTGCGGGCCACGGTGAGCGCGCCCACCACCCGCCGGCGGGCCCGCAGCGGCGCCACGAACAGCGTCTCCCCGTCCAGCCTGGCGTACATCTCCAGGTCCACCGCCTCCAGCGGGTCCCGCGCGGCGTCCGCGGGCGGGAGGTCGGCCGCCGACAGCAGCAGCGGCCCGGCGCCGCGCAGCACCCGCGACAGCGGGCCCGTCGGCATGCCGGGCGGGTGCGGCAGCGGGCCGGCCAGCCCTCGCACCGACAGGCCGCCGTCGCGGTGGTTGACGCAGCTGCGCTCCAGCCGGCCGTCCTCCTCCATCAGGTCGATCGCGCACCAGTCGGCGAGGGTGGGCACCAGGACGCGGCCCACCCGTTTGACGCCGTCGACCGCGTCGAGCGTGCTGGACAGGACCGTCGCGATCTCGTTGAGCAGCGTCAGCCGGTCCAGCGCCGCCTGCAGTTCCGTGTCCCTCTCGGATTCGCCCATATCCGACGCATTCCCCAGAAGCCGCCCTGCAGCGGCGAAGCCGTGCCCCCGCGGGCCGTTTGGAGGACGGCGCGGCGGTGATACGGGTGCTGTGCGGGCGCGGCGGGTCGCGCCCGCTCACGACGGTCCGGCGCGGTGCGCCGGGCGCGAGGCAGACGAATCCGGGAGGTATGCGGTGACGCGGCGAGCTGACGAGATGCGGCCACTCAAGGCGACGGTCATCGGCACACTCGACCTCTCCGGTGAGCATGAAGCGGCCGTCGCGCCGGTCGCCGCGGAGCTGGTCTACCGGCCGCGCGATCCCCTCGCGGTGAACATGGTGCTGCGCGGCCCGGACGGCGTGGAGGTCGGCTGGACCTTCGCGTGGGAACTGCTCGCCCAGGGTCTGCGCGGCCCCGCGGGCGAGGGCGATGTGAGGGTCCGTCCGCTGCACGCCGCCGGGTCGCTGATCGAGGTGACGCTCGCCACCTCCTTCGGCGTGCGGATGCAGTTCCCGGCCCGCGCCGTCGACGACTTCGTCCGCAGGGTGGAGGCGCGCGTCGGCACGGACGCCGCGGGCGTGCCCCAGGCGCTGGAGGCCGCGCTCGCGACGATCACGGAACGGGCGTAGCCCGCGACGATCACCGAACAGGCGTAGCCCGCCCGGCCGGACCGCCGGCCCCGCCGCCCTGACCACCCGGCTCGTCCTGACCACCCGGCTCGCCTCGCTCGCCGTCCCCCTCGCGGAAGACCGGGCGGCCGTCCGCCACGTCCACCGTCACCCGGCTGCCCTCGCCGATCCGGCCGTCCAGCAGCAGCCGGGAGAGCCGGTTGTCGATCTCGCGCTGGATGGTGCGCCGCAGCGGGCGGGCGCCGTACTCGGGCTGGTGGCCGCGCTCGGCGAGCCAGTCCACGGCCGCGCCGGTGAACTCCACCGTGACGCCCTGGGCGTGCAGCAGCCTCCGGGTCCGCTCCAGCAGCAGGTCGGTGATCTGCCGCAGCTGCTCCGCGGTGAGCTGCCGGAAGACCACGATCTCGTCGATGCGGTTGAGGAACTCGGGCCTGAAGTGCTCCCGCAGCGGCCGCAGCACCTGCTCGCGCCGCGCCTCCTCGTCCGCCCGCGCGCCGCCCGGACCGAAGCCGATCCCGGCGCCGCGCCGGGACACCGCCTCCGAGCCCAGGTTGCTGGTCATCACCACGACGGTGTTGCTGAAGTCCACCGTGCGGCCCTGCGCGTCCGTCAGCCGTCCGTCGTCCAGCACCTGCAGCAGGATGTTGAACACGTCCGGGTGCGCCTTCTCCACCTCGTCGAGCAGCAGCAGTGAGTACGGGTGCCGGCGCACGGTCTCGGTGAGCTGGCCCGCCTCCTCGTGCCCGACGTACCCGGGCGGCGCGCCCACCAGCCGGCTGACGGTGTGCCGCTCCTGGTACTCGCTCATGTCCAGCCGCACCATCCGCTCCTCGCTGCCGAACAGCGCCTCCGCCAGCGCCCGCGCCAGCTCCGTCTTGCCGACGCCGGTCGGGCCGAGGAACAGGAAGCTGCCGATCGGCCGGTCCGGGCTCGCCATCCCGGCGCGCGAGCGCAGCACCGCGTCGGCGACCACGGTGACCGCCTCGTCCTGGCCGACCACCCGGCGGTGCAGGTGCTCCTCCAGGCCGAGCAGCCGGTCCCGCTCCTCCTGGGTGAGGCTGGCCACGGGGATGCCGGTCTGCCGGGACACCACCTCGGCGATCGCCTCCGCGGTGACCTCCAGGTGCTGCCCGTCGTCCGCGCCGCCGTCCCCGCCCGCCTCGGCGATCCGCCGCCGCAGCGCCGCGATGCCGTCCCGCAGCCGGGACGCCTCCTCGTAGCTCTCGTCGGCGACCGCCTGGTCCTTGTCCAGGGTCAGCTTCTCCAGCTCGCGCTCCATCGCCCGCACGTCGGCGCCCCTGGTACGGGAGCGCAGCCGCACCCGCGCGCCGGCCTGGTCGATCAGGTCGATGGCCTTGTCCGGCAGCCGCCGGTCGGTCAGGTACCGGTCGGACAGCTCCACCGCCGCCGCCAGCGCCTCGTCGGTGTAGCGGACCTGGTGGTGCGCCTCGTAGCGGTCGCGCAGCCCGCGCAGGATCTCCAGGGTGTCCGCGACGGACGGCTCGGGCACCAGGATCGGCTGGAACCGCCGGGCCAGCGCCGCGTCCTTCTCGATCCGCCGGTACTCCTCCAGCGTCGTCGCGCCCACCACGTGCAGTTCGCCCCGGGCCAGCGCGGGCTTGAGGATGTTGGCCGCGTCCATCGACCCGCCCTCGCCGCCCCCGCCGGCGCCGACCACCGTGTGCAGTTCGTCGATGAAGACGACCAGCTCGTCGGAGTGCGCCCGGATCTCCGAGACCAGCGTGTTCAGCCGCTCCTCGAAGTCGCCCCGGTAGCGGGTGCCCGCGACGACGGCGGTCAGGTCGAGCGCGACCACCCGGCGGCCGATCAGCACGTCGGGCACGTCGCCGTCGACGATGTGCTGGGCCAGCCCCTCCACCACCGCGGTCTTGCCGACGCCCGCGTCGCCGATCAGCACCGGGTTGTTCTTGCCGCGCCGGGAGAGCACCTCGATGGTCTGCTCGATCTCCTGCTCCCGCCCGATCACCGGGTCGATGCGGCCCTTGGCGGCCAGGTCGGTCAGGTCCCGCCCGTACCCGTCCAGGGTGGGCGTCGCGCTCGGCCGCTCGATCCCGGGCGCCGGCGCCCCGCCCCCGGGCCCGGCCGCGGGGGCGCCGAGGACCGGCCCCGCGCTCCCGGACGGGCCGTGCCCGAACGGTCCGCCGACGCCCCCGGACCCTCCGCCGGCGCCCCCGGCCGGCGCGCCGCCCAGCAGGTGGCCCGCGGCCGAGTCGGGGTTCGCGGCGAGCGCGCTCAGCAGGTGCTCGGGGCCGATGTAGCCGGCGCCGTCGGCGCGCGCCACGTCGTGCGCGTCGAGCAGGGCGCGCTTGGCCGCCGGGGTCAGCGCGATCGAGGGCGGCAGGCCCTCGCCGGCCGAGCGCCGGACCGGGCCCAGGTGCTCGTCGATGGCCGACGCGAGCGAGTCGGGGTCGGTGCCGGACCGGCTCAGCAGGGAGCGGGTCGGCTCGGCGGCGAGCGCCGCGCGCAGCAGGTGCTCGGTGTCCAGGTCCCGGCTGCCGTGCTCGGCGGCGTACTGCGCCGCGCCCTGCACCAGCTCGCGGGCCGGCTGGCTGAGCAGACGGCCGATGTCGACGTGCCGGGGCCCCGGCTGGGGGCCGCCGAAGAAGCGGGCGAAGAACTCACCGAGGGGGTCGCCGTCGGGTCCGGTGAAGCCGCTGGTCATCGTCTGTGTCCGTTCCCTCGCTGACAACTGGCTGCCCCGACGGGTAACCGGACCGGCCGCGTCCATGCCGCGCCGGCCGGTTTCGTTCTCTCCCGGCCGCGGGGGACCGGGCCTGCCTCAGGTCCGGTCGGCGGATGGGTCCGGCGCGTTCGCCGGCCCGGAGAAGACGTCGAACAGGGCCACCAGCAGGGCCACCGCGGCAAGGCCCGTCGACGCCAGCAGGCCGTGCCGCAGGCCCGCCGACCAGTCCGGGCGGGCCCCTCCCGCCTGGGCGAAGAAGACCGAGCCGACCGCGGCGATGCCCGCCGCCGACCCGATCCGCTGCGCGGTCTGCAGGACGCCGCCCGCACTGCCCGCGCGGTCCACCGGCACCTCGCTCAGCGTCAGCGTCTGGTTCGGCGAGATCACCAGCCCGCTGCCGATGCCGGCGAACAGCAGCGGCAGGGCCGTGGCGAAGCCCACCGAGCGGGTGTCGTCCAGCTCCACCGCGAGCGCCGCGCCGAGCAGCCCGACGACCACCATGCCGAGGCCCGCGGCCACCAGCGGCCGGCCGATCCGGGTGACGACCCGCCCGCCCACCGCGGCGGCGGCCCCCGAGCCCAGCGCGAACGGCATGATCGACAGGCCCGCCTCCAGCGCGCTGTAGCCCATCCCGTTCTGCAGGAAGAGCGTCAGCACGAAGAAGATCGACGTGAAACCCGCGAAGTACAGCAGCGACAGCAGCGTGCCCAGGCCGTACGACCTGCGGCGGAACAGGCCGAGGTCGACCAGGGGCTCGCCGCGCCGCCCGTAGTGCCGCTCCCAGGCGACGAACGCGCCCAGCACCAGCGCGGCCACCGGGACCAGCAGCCACTTGGCGGCGCCCGCCCACTGCCGCTCCTCGACGAACGGCAGCAGCAGGATCACCGTGCCGACGCCCAGCAGGACGACGCCGAACGGGTCCAGGTCGCTGCGCCCACCCCCTGCCGCCGCCCCGGTCCGGCTCTTCGATGCGCCGGCCCGGCCCTCCGCACCGGCGTTCCGGCGTTCCGCACCGGCCCGGACCTCCGCTTCCTCCGGCCGTGGTCGCCCCGGCAGCAGCCGGTACGCCAGCGGCAGCAGCACCGCGCCGATCGGCAGATTGACGTAGAACACCCAGCGCCAGCCCTCGCGGGAGCCGAACAGCTGGATCAGCAGGCCGCCCAGCAGCGGGCCCACCGCCGTGGACACGCCGATTGTCGCGCCCAGCAGGCCGAACGCCCGGCCCCGCTCGGCGCCCTGGAACATCTGCTGGATGAAGCCCGAGACCTGCGGTACCAGCACGCCGCCGGCCACGCCCTGGAGCAGCCGCGCGCCGACCAGCCAGCCCTCGTTCTGGGCCGCGCCGGCCAGCGCGCTGGCGAGCGTGAAGAGCGCAAGGCCCGTCATGAACATCGTCCGCCGGCCACGGACGTCGCCGAGCCGCCCGGCCGGCACCAGCACCAGGCCGAACGCCAGCGCGTAGCCGGACAGCACCCACTGCAGGCCGCTCTGGGACGCGCCGATGCCGGTGCGGATCGAGGGCAGCGCGACGTTGACGATGCTGACGTCCAGGAGCGTCATGAAGCCCGCCGTCAGGCAGACCGCGAGCGCCCGCCACCGGCCGCGGTTCTCACCGCCGCCGGCGTGCGGGCCCCGCCGGTCCTGCCCGGCGCGAGAGGTCCGTTGCGATGTCAAGGGATCAGAACGCCGAGGGCAGCCGGTCCCACACCCGGTGTGCCCCCAGCAGTTCGCGGACCTGCGCCAGCGCCTGCGTGCCGCCGTCCGCGGCGACCACGCCCGGCTCCGACGTCCCGACACCGGCCGCCGCCAGCAGGGCGCTGCCGCCGCCCCACGCGCCGATCGCCTTGCCGTGCCGGAAGGCCTCCGTCAGCAGCACCGCCAGCCGCGGGTCGATCCGCTCCCCGGCCGCCGCCGGCGCGTCGGCCACCAGCACGGCGTCGAACTCGACCGACCGCGCGGTGGCGAAGGTGCGCTGGACGCCGTCACCGCCGGCCGGCGCGACCACGAGCGGCACCAGGCCGTCCGCGTCGGCCTGCCGCCGCACCTCCTCGACCTCCCCGGCGGCCGGGTCGAGCGTGACGACCGCGACGGTGCGCCCGTCCAGCGGCCAGGTGCGGCCGAGCTGGGACAGCGCCGGGCTCGGCGACGGCTCGGGGAGCGCCTCCGGCGGCTGCGGCACCGGCAGCCCCAGCCGCTCGGCGACGGTCCGGCACAGCTCGGGGTCGATCCGGGCGAGCACCGCCAGGTTCCGCTCCTTGACCGCCTTCTCGTAGCACTTGCCCAGCTCGAAGCTGTACGCGTCGGCGATGTGGTCCTTCTCGGCCGGCGTCATGCTCAGCCAGAACAGCCGCGGCTGGCTGAAGTGGTCGTCGAAGGACGCCGCCGCGTCGCGCACCTTGCGCGCGGCCGGCACGTCGACCGGCGCCTCGATGTAGGCGGCCGTCTCGGCGCCCGCCAGGAACGGGCAGCCGCCGTCGAGGGAGTTGGGCCGGTAGGGCGCCACGCCGCGGTGCACGGCGGTCTGGTGCATGCCGTCGCGCAGCATGTCGTTGACCGGCGCGTGGGTGCGGTTGATCGGCAGCTGCGCGAAGTTGGGGCCGCCCAGCCGGGTGATCTGGGTGTCGACGTAGCTGAAGAGCCGGCCCTGCATCAGGGCGTCGTTGGTGACGTCGATGCCCGGCACCAGGTGTCCCACGTGGAAGGCGACCTGCTCGGTCTCGGCGAAGTAGTTCGACGGGTTGGCGTCCAGCGTCAGCAGCCCGACCGGCTGGACCGGCGCGATCTCCTCCGGCACGATCTTCGTCGGGTCGAGCAGGTCGATCCCCTCGAACATCTGGTCCTCGGTGTCGGGGAAGGTCTGCACGCCCAGCTCCCACTGCGGGTGCGCGCCCGACTCGATCGCGTCGGCCAGGTCGCGGCGGTGGAAGTCCGGGTCCACGCCCGCGGCGATCTGCGCCTCCTCCCACACCAGCGAGTGCACGCCCAGCCGGGGCTTCCAGTGGAACTTCACCAGCGTGGTGCCGCCGTCGGCGGCGACCAGCCGGAAGGTGTGGACGCCGAAGCCCTCCATCATCCGGTACGAGCGCGGGATGCCGCGGTCGGACATGTTCCAGAGCGTGTGGAAGGTGGCCTCGGTGTGCAGGCTCACGAAGTCCCAGAAGGTGTCGTGCGCGCTCTGCGCCTGCGGGATCTCCCGGTCCGGGTGCGGCTTGGCGGCGTGCACCACGTCGGGGAACTTGATCGCGTCCTGGATGAAGAACACCGGGATGTTGTTGCCGACCAGGTCGAAGACGCCCTCGCTGGTGTAGAACTTCGTCGCGAAGCCGCGGGTGTCGCGCACGGTGTCGGCCGAGCCGCGCGAGCCCAGCACCGTGGAGAAGCGGGTGAAGACCGGCGTGCGCGCGCCCTCGGCGAGGAACGCGGCGCGGGTGATGCCGGCCGCGGTGCCGTAGGACTCGAAGACGCCGTGCGCCGCCGCGCCGCGGGCGTGCACCACCCGCTCGGGGATGCGCTCGTGGTCGAAGTGGGTGATCTTCTCCCGCAGATGGTGGTCCTGCAGCAGCACCGGGCCGCGCGGGCCTGCCTTCAGCGAGTGGTCGGTCTCGTACAGCCGCGCGCCCTGCGCGGTGGTCAGGTACGCGCCGCCCTGCGCCACCGCCGCCCGGTCCGCGCCGGTGGGCTGCCCGGTCGGGCTCACGGTGTCCGGGCCGCGCTGGTCGGCCTTGGGCGGCAGCGGCTCGCGCGGCTCGACCGGCTCGTCGAACGGCGCCGGGCGGCTGCCGGGCGCGCCGGGGACGGTGGGTCCTGAGGCCTTCTCTTCGCTCATCAGTGCTTCCTCGGTGTCGCGTGCGGATGCGTGACGGTCAGGGGTACGGCCGGCGGCCGACCGTGCCCCCGGCGGCGCTCCGAACCGGGCCGCGGGGCCACGGGGGAGGAGCCGCCGGCTCGCGGCGGGTACCCCGTTCTCGGCGGACGAACGCGATCGGCGGGCGGGAACACCCGATCGGTCCAGCGCCGGCGCCGTGGGAGCGCGGCCGGGGCCCGGCGCCCCGCGGCGGGGTTTGGCCCGGTTCGGGCAGGACAGACGCAGGGGCGACGGGGCGGACGAGGGAGGGTGGCATCGGCGATGAGCGGGAAGGACACCGGCATCACGCTGGGGGTCGAGGAGGAGTACCTCCTGCTGGACGCGGCCGGTGGGCTGCCCGTCCCCTCGGCCGCGAAGGTCCAGCGGGCCGCCGGCCTGGAGGCGGCCGGGCGGGACGACTGCGCCGTGGACCGCGAACTGCTGCAGGCCCAGGTCGAGGTGGCCACCCCGGTGTGCGAGGACCTCGACCAGGTCGCCGCACACCTGACCCGGCTGCGGGAGCTCGTCGGCCGGGCCGCGCACCGCGTCGGCTGTCTCGCCGCCGCGACCGGCGCCGCGCCGCTCGGCACGGACGTCGACGTCCCGGTCACGCCGAGGCCGCGCTACCAGGCGATGCGGGTCGAGGCCGGACAGCTGGTCGACGAGCAGCTGATCTGCGGCATGCACGTGCACGTCTCGGTCCCCGACCGCGACGCCGGCGCGGGCGCCCTCGCCCGGCTGCGGCCGTGGCTGCCGGTGCTCATCGCGCTCGGTGCGAACTCGCCGTTCTGGAACGCCCGCGACACCGGGTTCGCCAGCTGGCGCACGGTCGTCTTCGGCCGGTGGCCGGCCAGCGGCGCGCCGCCGTTCACCGCCGACGGCGACCAGTACGAGCAGCGGGCCCGCGAACTGCTCGCCACCGGCGTCATCCCCGACCGGCGCCAGCTCTACTGGCACGCACGGCTCTCCGACAGCTACCCCACGCTGGAGGTGCGCGCGCCCGACGTGCAGATCGACGCGGATAGCGCGGTGACGCTGGCCGGGCTGGTCCGCGGCCTGGTGGCCACCGCGCTCGCCGAGGTGGCGGAGGGACGGCCCGCGCCCGATCCGCCGGCCGGTGTGCTCACCGCCGCGGGCTGGCACGCCGCGCGCCACGGGCTGGCCGACACCCTGGTCGATCCGCGGGCCGGCAAGGCCGTCGGAGCGGATCAGGCCGCCCAGGCCCTGCTCGACCACGTGACGCCCGCGCTGCGCCGGCTCGGCGACGAGCGCCGCGTCGGCGAGGGGCTGCGCCGGCTCCTCGACGGCGGCACCGGCGCGGACCGTCAGCGCGCGGCCGCGCGGTCCGGCGGCGACGCCGCGCTCGTGGACCTGCTCACGCTGGACGCGGGCGACGCCAGCGACGCGGAGCGTGTCGGAGTCACCGGGACGACCGGCGCGACCCGGGTCGAGGACCCCGCCGGGCGCTGACCGCCCTCGGGCTCCGGGACGCGCCGGTTTGGACCGGCGGAACGCGGACAGCCGCGTGGGCACACCGCCGTTCGCGCCCGGTCGCGGGGAGTCACCGTCCTCCGGAAGGAGCCCCGGGAGCCCGCGATCGCGCACGGCGGCCCACGGCCCAAGAGCCACGAGATCCACGACGAAGATCCACACCACGAGGAGAAGACGATGAGTTCTGCCACTGCCGAGCGGGCCGAGGCGGCCCGGCTGCCCGACGGCGACGTGATCGCCGTACTGCTCAACCAGCACGCGCGCATCCGGGACCTGTTCGCGACGGTACGGGCCACCCGGGGCGACGAGCGCCGGCAGGCGTTCGACGAACTGCGGGCGCTGCTCGCCGTCCACGAGGTCGCCGAGGAACTGGTGGTGCGCCCGGTGGCCAAGGACACCGCGGGCGAGGACGAGACCGACGCCCGCAACCACGAGGAGGCCGAGGCCGCCGAGGTGCTCAAGCGGCTGGAGAAGGCGGACCTCGACAGCGCCGAGTTCGACGCCGACTTCGCGCGGTTCGAGCGGGCGGTCGGCGACCACGCCGACCACGAGGAGAACGAGGAGTTCCCCGCGCTGCTGCGGGAGTGCTCGCAGGAACGGCGGCACGCCATGGGCGAGCGGCTGCTGCGGGCCGAGCGCATGGCGCCCACCCACCCGCACCCGACCGCGGCGGGCAAGCCCGCGGCCCTCGTCCTCACCGGCCCCTTCGCGGCCATGATGGACAAGGCGCGGGACGCGATGAGCCGCTGACCGGGAAACGCTGCGCACCACCGGGAGACCCTGATGGGGGCGTACGGATCGCCCGCGGGCCCGGTCCGGGATGGAGTGGGAGCGGGCGCACCGCACCGGTGCGCGGCCCGAGAGCGAGGACGCCGGGGCGCCGGGACGTACGGGGGCGGCAACGCCGGGACGTCGGGCGCGAGGACGTCACGAAAGGAAGCAGACGATGCCTGCAGGATCGAACGCCAAGCGGGAACGCCAGTACGAGCACATCAAGGACAGCGCCGAGAAGCGCGGCGAGTCCACCGGCCGGGCCAAGGAGATCGCCGCCCGGACCGTCAACAAGAACCGGGCCAGGTCCGGCGAGTCCAGGTCGGCGAGCCGGACGTCCACCAAGGACCCCAAGTCGGCCTCGCAGCGCGGCGGCGAGCGCTCCCACCGCGGCGCCCAGGGACCGACCCGCGACCAGCTCTACGAAGAGGCCAAGAAGAAGAACGTCGAGGGCCGCTCCAGCATGAACAAGCAGGAGCTGCGCAAGGCGCTGGGCCGCTGACCGGCCCGGCCCGGCGGCACCCGAGATGAGCCAGGACCGGCGCTCGGCCGTGATCGTGATCGACATGATCAACACGTACGACCACCCCGACGCCGAGCCCCTCACCGCATCGGTACGCCAGGTGCTGCCGCGGGTACGGCAGTTGATCGGCCGGGCGCGGGCCGCGGGCACGGACGTGGTGTACGTCAACGACAACTTCGGCCGCTGGCGCTCCCACCACGACGAACTGCTCGCGGCCGCCCTCGACGGGCCGCACGCGGACCTCGTGGAACCGGTGCTGCCCGACGCCGAGTCGCTGTTCGTGGTCAAGGCCCGGCACTCGATCTTCTACCAGACCCCGCTGGAGTACCTGCTCCAGCAGAGCGGTGTCGAGCACGTTGTGCTGTGCGGCCAGGTGACCGAGCAGTGCGTGCTCTACTCGGCGCTCGACGCCCACATCCGGCACTTCGACGTGAGCGTGGCGCGCGACGCCGTCGCCTGCATCCACGAGGACCTGGCGGAGGCGGCGCTGCGCATGATGGAACGGAACATGGGCGCGCGGCTGGTCCGCGCGCAGGACGTGGAGCTGTGTCGGGGGGGGGGGGGGGGGGGGGGGGGGGGGGGGGGGGGCGGGGGGGGNCCCCCCCCCCCCCCCCCCCCCCCCCCCCCCCCCCCCCCCCCCCCCCCCCCCGCGTCGGTCAGGTCACGTCGAACGTCCGGTGGGGGTGGGCACCCGCCGGCCGGCCGGGGCGAGCGCCCTCCCGGCGCCCGGCAGGGGCTCAGTGCTCGGCGGGCGGCGGGCTCTGCAGGCGGACCTCCACCTGGCCGTCGTCGGTCACGCGGGCCTCGAACGCCGGCTGCGGGGCGGTCGCGGGCCCGGTGACGTTCCAGCCGTCGGTCAGCCGGAAGCTGCTGCCGTGCCACGGGCAGCGCAGGCAGCCGTCCTCGACCTCGCCCTCCGACAGCGGGCCGCCGAGGTGACTGCACCGGTCCGCCAGCGCGTGCACCGAGCCGTCCGCGCCGCGCACCACCGCGACCGCGACCTCGCCCACCATGCGGCGCACCGGGCGCCCCTCGGGCAGCTCCGCCAGCGCCCCGACGCCGTGCCAGCCCGGCGGCACCAGATGCGGCACGGATTCGGCGTGGTTGGCGCCCGAGGCCTGCCGGTACGCCATGTGGCCGCCGACGGCGCCCGCGACGGCCACCGTGGCGAGCCCGGCGAGCGCGTACGCCCGGCCGCGCACCGGATGCCGGGTCAGCCGGGCGGCCAGCGAGGCGGCGTACCAGCCCAGCGCCGTGGTGTTGAGCGCCGCGTGCAGCAGGCCCACCCGGGCCTGCTGCGGTTCGAGTTCGGCCCAGTCGACCAGCCCGGCGACCGCGGCGGGTCCGGCGCCCGCCAGGCCCGTGGCGAGCAGCACCGCCGAGGCACGGCCGCCGCCGGGCAGCCAGTCGAGCACCGCGGACGACATCCAGGCGCCCACCGGCAGCTGCACCATCAGCGGGTGCACCGGATGGCCGAGCCACCGGCCGTGCAGCGCGTCCCGCACACCGCCCAGCGGCACGGCCCGCACCGCCTTGCGCAGCCCCTCGGCGACGCCGTCCAGGGCGTCGGCGCGCTCCAGCCGGCCCATGGCGTCGAGAACCCGCCCGGGCCCGTCCGGGTCCGGCAGCGCGCGCCGCAGCACCGCGCCCAGAGAAGGCGTACTCACCGTCCGGTCACCTCTTCCGCTCTGTCGTTCCTGCCGCTCCGTCGTTCCGCTCTGCCGCCGGACCCGCCGTCCCAGCGCCAGCCTTCCGCGCTTTTCCCGCTCCCGCGATCGCTGCGTCCCCGCTCGCGGCTGCTGCGGGGGCTTTCGGAGCGTGCCGGGACCGTCCCGTCCGGCCGGAAGCCGTTCGCGCCCGCGCTCGTGAGCAGCCCGCGCGGGTCCCACGGGCGGGCCACGGCTGGGCCGGAGCGGCCCATGACCCACGAGCACGGATCGCCGTCCCGGTTCGGGCCACGGGGTGCGCGGGCGGGCGTGGCCGTCTCGCAGGCGTCCCACGGATGGACGGCGGCCAGGAGGGTCCCGCCCGCATGCGTTGGACGGCGCACGGGCGCGCCCGGGACCGGACGTCCCCGATGGGGGGGCCGGGCACCGCAGGACCGCGCGGGCGGGCCCGGCGGTGCTCCGCGCGGAGCACGCGACAGCGCCCGGCGCCGACCCGCGCCCCGCCCGGTACGGCCGGCCGGTCCACCACCCATGCGCCCGCCCTC
>JAJSZB010000719.1:0-1321 GCA_050613715.1 Streptomyces sp. IBSBF 3018 | reverse complement strand
GGGCCGCGGCGCAGGGGAGCGCGGCCCCGCCCCCGGAACCGCCGGGCAAGGAGGCGGCGCGGCGGCGGGCCGAGCGGCGGGCGGTGCGGGTCGAGGGGGGCGCGGCGGAGTTGGAGCAGCGGCTGACGGATCTGCTGCGCGGCGGGCTGGCCGGCGCGGACCGGGCGGGGTATCAGCCGTGGGACGAGATCGCGGCGCGCATGGTGGACGCGCAGGCGCCCGGACTGGCCGCGCGGGTGCGGGAGTTGGGGGCGGTGACGGCGACCGGGGGCGACTGGCCGTCCCGGATGCTGGAGGAGGCCGGACTGCTGCACCTGCTGGCCCGCGGCTATCTCGGCCGTGAGCGGCTGCCGCAGCCGCTGGTCGAGACGGTCAGGACCCGGATCGGCTTCACGGTCGACACCGCCGAAGTGCTCGCGGGGGCGGCGGTGCGCGGTCGGTGGCTGGTCCTGTCCGTCACGGACACGGCCGAGGACCGGCTGACGACGCGGCGGATATGGCTGTACGACGAGGGGTCGGGCCGGTTCGCACTGCTGCTGTCCTTCGGGGCGGCCGGGCGCGCACCCGAACTCGTGCTCCCGGCCGGGGCGGTGCTCGACGCGGAGCTGGCCTACTACCCGTCCGCGGTGCCGCTGCGGGCGGCGCTGGGCACGCAGTACGCCACGGAGCCCGGCGACGGCACGGTCCCCGGCGGGGTTAGCGTCGCGGCCGCGCTCGACTCCTACGGCGCGGCGCTCGCGGACGATCCATGGCTCGACGCGTGGCCGGTCGTGCTGTCCGGCGTCGTCCCCATACCCTCGGCCACCCGGTGGCAGCTCGCGGACGCGACCGGCGAGGACGCGGTGCCGTTGGCCGGCACGGCGTCGCACTGGCGCCTCGCGGCGCTCTCGGGTGGCCACCCGCTCACGGTCTTCGCCGAGGTCACCCCGGCGGGCGCCCGTCCCCTGGCCGCCTGGTCGGCTCCCGCGACGCCCCCGGTGGCGCTGCCCGTCTGAGGGCCGCCAGGGCCTCGCCCGGGTCACGCACGGGGTCCTGCCAGGTCCCGCCCGGGTCGCGGCTGTGCGTCGCTTGGGTCCCGCCCGGGTCGCGGCTGGGTCGCGGCTGGGTCCCGCCCGGGTCGCGGCTGGTCCGGCCGCCGGCGCGGCGGTGAGTGGGAGTGCGGGTTCCGGCCCGGCGGTGAGCGGGGTGCGGGTTCCAGCCCGGCGGCGGTTCGCCCGGGGGCGATTCGCCGGAGCAGGAGGGCCGGGGGACGGGAGCGGGACGCGTGGGGTGACGGGGATCGGATGCGGATGCGGATGCGGATGCGAGGGGAGTCTGGGAT
>JAJSZB010000718.1:0-1323 GCA_050613715.1 Streptomyces sp. IBSBF 3018 | reverse complement strand
GTTCGGGCTGGTGCGGGGGCGGGGGGCGTCGGGGCGCGAGTCCCGCTGGGGTTCCCGGCCCGACGGGTCGTCGCTCATGTGCCGCTCCCCCATGTCGGGCTGAGGGCCGCGGTGTCGAGGACCGCGGTCTCCCGGCCGGCGCGGGCGCCGCCCGGCGGGATCACCGCCATGCCGTCCGCCGCGGCCAGGCCGCGCAGCATCGCGGGCCCGGTGTAGTGCAGCGGCCGGGCGGCCGACTCCTCGTCGAAGACCACCGGGACGAGCCGGGTGTCCTCGGGGTGGCCGGGCACGTCCTGCGTGAGCGGCGCCGCGTACGGCGCGGGCGGCGGATGCCCGGCCAGCGTCCGCAGCAGCGGCGCGACCAGGGTCAGCACACCGGAGACCGCCGCGAGCGGATTGCCGGGAAGTCCGATGAGATGGCGGGGGTGTTCGGCGGAGGCCGCGGACGGCGGCAGCGCGGCGAGCAGCATGGGGTGCCCTGGGCGTACGGCGACGCCGTCCACCAGCAGCCGCGCGCCGATCGCGGCCAGCACGGGATGGACGTGGTCGACCGGGCCGCCGGCCGTGCCGCCCGTGGTGATCACGAGGTCGGCGGTGCCGGCGGCGATCGCCCGGCGCAGGGCGTCCTCGTCGTCGACCAGGCGGCGTACGGCGGTCACCTCCGCGCCCAGGCCGCGCAGCCAGGACGGCAGCATCGGGCCGAGCGCGTCCCGCACCCGGCCGGCGCCGGGCAGCCCGCGGTCGAGCAGCTCGTCGCCGAGGACCAGCACCTCGACGCGCGGCCGGGCGGTGACCGTCAGCTCGTCGTAGCCCGCCGCCGCGGCCAGCCCCAGCACTATCGGCGTCACGACGGTGCCCGCGGGCAGCAGTTCGTCGCCGCTACGGCACTCCCCGCCGCGCCTGCGCACGTCCTGGCCCGGCGCGGGCGCGGCGTACGGCGGACGGACCCGCAGCCACTCGCCGTCGGTACGGCGCTCGGTCAGCCCGTGCTCGCTGCGCAGGACGGCGGTCGTGCCCGCGGGCAGCGCGGCGCCGGTGGCGATACGGGCGGCGTGGCCGTCCAGCAGCACGTCGGCGGGGCGCTGACCGGCCAGCACCTCGCCCTTGAGCCGCCACGGCCCGGGACCGGCGAGCGCCCAGCCGTCCATCGCGGAGGAGTCGAACGAGGGCAGGTCCGTCAGCGCGACCAGGCCACGGGCGAGCGCCGCTCCCAGCGCCTCGTCGCCCAGCGGGATCGTCCGCGGGGCGAGCCGCCGACCGGCCTGGCGCGCGATACGGCGGGCGTCGGGCCAGGGGGTGGCGGGTGCGTGGGCGGTGTGGGGG
>JAJSZB010000717.1:0-1328 GCA_050613715.1 Streptomyces sp. IBSBF 3018 | reverse complement strand
GTGCGGGGGGCGGGTGCAGGTGCGGGGCGGTGCGGGAGGTGCGGTCAGACGCGTTCGACGACGGTGGCGACGCCCATGCCGCCGCCGACGCACAGCGTGGCGAGCCCGTACCGCAGGTCGCGGCGCTCCAGTTCGTCGACGAGGGTGCCGAGGATCATCGCCCCGGTGGCGCCCAGCGGGTGGCCGAGCGCGATGGCGCCGCCGTTGACGTTGACCTTGTCGATGCTCACGCCCATGTCGGCGGCGAAGCGCAGCACGACCGCGGCGAACGCCTCGTTCATCTCGATCAGGTCGATGTCGTCGACGGTCAGCCCGGCCTTGGCGAGCGCCTTGCGGGAGGCGGGGGCGGGGCCGGTGAGCATGATGGTCGGCTCGGAGCCGGAGACGGCAGCGGAGACGATGCGGGCGCGCGGGGTCATCCCGTAGCGCTCGCCGGTCTCCCGGTTGCCGATGGCGACCAGGGCGGCGCCGTCCACGATGCCGGAGGAGTTGCCCGCGTGGTGCACGTGGTCGATCTTCTCCACCCAGTGGTACTTCTGCAGCGCGACCGCGTCGAAGCCGCCGAGTTCGCCGATGTCGGCGAAGGACGGCTTGAGCCCGGCCAGGCTCTCCGGGGTGGTGCCGGGCCGCATGTGCTCGTCGTGGTCCAGCACGGTCAGGCCGTTGGGGTCGACCACCGGCACCACCGAGCGGGCGAAGCGGCCGTCCTTCCACGCCTCGGCCGCGCGTTCCTGGGAGAGCGAGGCGTACGTGTCGACGTCGTGCCGCGACCAGCCGCCCATGGTGGCGATGAGGTCGGCGCCGACGCCCTGCGGCACGAAGCCGGTGCGGAAGGACGTCATGGGGTCCATGGCCCAGGCGCCGCCGTCGGAGCCCATGGCGACGCGCGACATCGACTCGACGCCGCCGGCCAGCACCAGGTCCTCCCATCCGGAACGGACCTTGGCGGCGGCGAGGTTGACCGCTTCCAGACCCGAGGCGCAGAAGCGGTTCTCCTGGACTCCGGCGACGGTGTCGGGCAGCCCCGCGGCGACCGCGGCGATCCTGGCGATGTCCGAGCCCTGGTCGCCGATCGGGCTGACCACGCCGAGCACGATGTCGTCGATCGCGGCCGGGTCGAGGCCGGGGAAGCGGCGGCGCAGTTCGTGGATGAGGCCGACGACGAGGTCGATCGGCTTGGTGCCGTGCAGTGATCCGTTCGCCTTGCCGCGCCCTCGCGGGGTGCGGACGGCGTCGAAGACGTAGGCGTCGGTGCTCAACGTCGGGCCTTTCGGTGAGGGTTCCGGTGGGGTGCGGGCGGGGGGCGCGGGCGGGCGGCCCCCCCCCCC
>JAJSZB010000716.1:0-1330 GCA_050613715.1 Streptomyces sp. IBSBF 3018 | reverse complement strand
TACCGTCATCGTGCTGGAGGGCATCAACGACATCCAGCTGATCCCCGGCCAGGGCTGCGCGGGCGGACGGGGCTGCGCGGGTGAGCGGCGGTGCGGCCCGGGGCGCGCGGGCGGCCGGTGCTGCGGCCGGGGGCGCGCGGCCCACGTCGCGGGACGTGGCGCGGGCGGCCGGCGTGTCGCAGGCGACGGTGTCGCTGGTGCTCGGCGGCAAGTGGCACGGACGGGTGTCGGCGGCGACGGCGGATGCGGTGCGCGCGGCGGCCGGCCGGCTGGGCTACCGGCCGAACCTCGCGGCGCGCAGCCTGCGGACCGGCCGCACCCGTACGGCCCTGCTGGTCGTGCCGGCGCTCACCCACGAGTACTTCGCCCGGGTCTACGCGGGCGCGGCCGAGGTGGCCGCGGAGCACGGCTTCGGCGTGGTGCTCTACCCCTCGCCCGCGGGCGTGGGTCCGGCCCGCGATCCGTTCGGCTCGGCCCAGACGGCCATCGACGGCGTGATCGCCTCCTCGATGGCCGCGGACGCGCTGGGCGGGATCGGCGGCGGGGGGCTGCCGCTGGTGATGCTCGACAGCGAGCCGGCGCCCGCGGCGGGCGGCACGCCCGCGTCCGGGGCGGGCCGGGGGCCGGCGGCGCCGCCGACGGTGAACCTGGCGGTGGCGGACGGCATGCGGCAGGTGGCACGGCACCTGGTGGCGCTCGGGCACCGCCGGATCACCCATCTGGCGGCGGACGTGGACTCGTGGACGTTCCGGGTCAGGGCGCGGGCGGTGCGCGAGGTGCTGGACGGGGTGCCGGGGGCGCGGCTGACCGAGGAGCGCTGCGCGCTGGACGTGGAGGCGGCGCGGGAAGCCGCGCTGCGGGCGCTGCGCGGACCGGGCGGCGTGGCCGGCGCGGGCGGGCGGCCCACGGCGCTGCTGTGCGACGGGGATCTGCTGGCCGCGGGGGCGTACAAGGCGGCGCGGGCGCTGGGGCTGCGGATCCCGGAGGACCTGTCGGTGTCGGGGTTCGACGATCTCGTGCTGGCGTCGGCGCTGGAGCCGGAGGTGACGTCGGTGCGGCTTCCCGCGGAGGAGGTCGGGGCGCACGGGATGCGTGCGCTGCTCGCCCTCTTCGAGGGCGCGCCCACCGCGCCGGTCGAGCTGCCCGTCCGCCTGGTCCCCCGCGCGAGCACCGCGCGTCCGCCCTGCCCTCCCGGCCACCCCGTCCCGCCGTCCGGCGACCTTCCCCCGTCAGCTGGCTAGTGGGGGCACCTCCCGGACGGAGTCTGGGGGAGCCGTTCCCCGCGCCCCTGGGTGAGGTGACGCTCGGCGTCTTGCCGACCCCTTGCGGG
>JAJSZB010000715.1:0-1341 GCA_050613715.1 Streptomyces sp. IBSBF 3018 | reverse complement strand
CCCCAGGAGCCCCGGCCGGGTGGGCGGGGGTCCTGGGGTGGGGTGGTGATGGCGGAGGCGGAGGGATTTGAACCCTCGATGGACGGTAAAGCCCAAACCGCATTAGCAGTGCGGCGCCATAGACCGGACTAGGCGACGCCTCCTGGGTACGTGCCCCGTGGTGCGGGCGCGTGGGGGAATGATGGCACAGCCGGGAGGGCTGCGACCAATCCGAGAATACGGTACAAGGCCGTGGCTGGGCAGGGCAAAGGGGTTGGCCGGCTCGGCAGGTCCCCGGCGCTGCCTGGTTGCCATGGTCCCCGGGTCGCGGGGCTCCCCCGGGTCACGATGATCCCCCGGGTCGCGGGGGTCCTCCCGGTCGCGATGATCCCCGGTTGCGATGGTCCCCCGGTCCAGGCGGTCCCCGCCCGGTCGCGACGACCCCCGGTCGCGATGGTCCCGGTCGCGATGATCCCCCGGTCACGGCAAACCCCGGTCGCGACGCCCCCGCTCGGCCGTGCGGCCCAACGACCACCCCGGGGTGGACCGGCGACGCGCCCACGTACGGGTGACGTACGCCCGCGCGCGCCTGGGCGCGCGGTAAGAGGTGCGGCATGACGCGTACCACTCTCGCGGCCGCCGCCACCCTCGCCGCCGCCGCATTCGCCGCGCTGCTCGCGCCCGGAGCCGCCGCCCACGCCGTGGGGGTCCCGCGGACGTTCGACCGGCTGACCGTCGCGTACGACGACGGTTCCGGCCACCCCGTGACGTACCGCATCACCTGCGGCATCCGGCGCGAGGACGCCGCGTGCTCGCACCTGGACCGGCTCGGCGGGCCGCTGCCGGACGTACCCGCCGGGCAGGCGTGCTCGATGATCTACGGCGGGCCGCAGACCGCCCGGCTGACCGGGAGTTGGCAGGGGCGGCCGGTACGGGAGACGTACCGGCGCACCAACGGCTGCGAGGTCGCCCGCTGGCACCGGATGCAGCCCGCGCTCCCCGACCCCCGGCACCGGCCCGGGCAGATGCACCCGCTCGCCGCGTAGGCCGGGGCGGGTCGGGGCCGGGCCAGCCGGTCTCCGCGCGCCGGGGTGTGCCCGGTCCGTCCGGCTCGTACGGCGTCGCGTACGCCGCGCGAGCCCGTACGCCCACCGGGTCGCGCGGGTCCGCCCTGCCGGACCACGTACGGATTCCGTGCAGGCCCCGCGCACATCCGGTGCGGGCCAGGTGCGGGTCGCGCGCAGGTCCCGTACGGGTCCCGTACGGGTCCCGTACGGGTCCCGTACGGGTCGCGTACAGGTCCGGCCCGGGTTCCGTACGGGCCCGCGCCCCGCTCCCCGCGCGCCGCGCCCGCTCAGCACC
>JAJSZB010000714.1:0-1365 GCA_050613715.1 Streptomyces sp. IBSBF 3018 | reverse complement strand
CTGCTGGACGCGGCCGGCGGGTACTGGGCGCGGCGGGGGATGCCGGGGGACGGGCGGCACGTCGTGGCCGCGCCCGGCGCCGAGCCGCTGCTGCTCGCGCTGCTCGCCGCCGCGGAAGGCGACCCCGTGCTGGCCAGGCCCGCCGCCGCGTGGCAGGCGCCGGTGGCCCGGCTGCTGGGCCGTACCGTCCACACGGTCGCCACCCCCGCGGAGGGCGGCGGCGTACCGGACCCGTTCGCGCTGCTGGAGACCGTACGCCGGGCCAGGTCCCGCGGCGCCGACCCGCGGCTGCTCGTGCTGTCCGCCGCCGACGACCCGAGCGGCACCGTCACCGTACCGGAGCTGCTCCACGAGACGTGCGAGGCCGCCGCGGAGGCGGGCCTGCTGATCGTCTCGGACGAGACGTACTCCGACACGCTGCACCACCGCGGGACCGTGCTGCTCAGCCCGGCCGAGCTGCTGCCGGAGCACACCGTCGTCCTTGCCGACCTGGGCGCCACGCTGGTGCCGCAGACCGTGCCCGCCGCGCTCGCCCGCTTCCCCGGCACCGCGCACGGCGCCGCGTGGCGCGACCGCACCGCCGACGTGCTGGGCGCGCTGCGCGCCGTGCTGCCGGGACCGGTGGCCGCCGCGGTCCGCTACGTGCTCGGCGAGCCCGCCGAGGTCGCGGAACGCGCCGCCGACGCCACCCGGCTGCACGCCGTGGTCTCCGCCGCGGCGTACCGCGCGGTCACCGCGGCGGGGGCGCTGTGCCGGCCGCCGCAGGCCGGCTTCCAGCTCTACGCGGACCTGGGCGTGCCGGGACTCGACGCGACGGTCGTGGAGGAGCGGCTCGGTGCGGCGCTGGGCCGGCCGGTGCTCGGCGGGCACCGGTTCGGCGACGACCCGGCCGAGCCACGGGTGCGCGTCGACACCGGGGCGCTGCTCGGCGTCACGCAGACCGAACGGCGTACCGCGCTGGCCGCCGCCGACCCCCTCGGCGTACCGCATGTCGCGGCCGGTCTCACCGCGCTGACCTCGGCGTTCGCCGCGCTCACCGGACCCGCGGAGGTCGGCGGACCGGCCGGCTCCGGATCGCGGGGCCGCCCGGCCTGACATACGTTCGGGGCGCGGCCGCCGCCCGCCCCCGCGGCGGCCGCGAACAGTCGCCGTGCCCGATGCCGCGCCCGCGCGGAGCAAGGGAGCAGTGATGCCGGAACCGTACGAGCGCCCTGCCGCGCAGCCGGCGCCGCCCGCCGGCCCGGTCCGCGGCCCGGCCCCCACGACGGCCTCCGGCAGGACCCCCCGCACGGCCTCCGGTACGTCACCTCGCGCGGCTTCCGGCACCACCCCGGTCACGTCTTCCGCCGGCAGGGATCCCGGCAC
>JAJSZB010000713.1:0-1389 GCA_050613715.1 Streptomyces sp. IBSBF 3018 | reverse complement strand
TCGCCGCGGTCCCGGCGGCCGCGGGGCGGCCGGGCGGGCGGCCCGGCGGCCCGGGGGTCACGCCTCGGGTATGGGGAGCGGGCGCTTCTCCAGGGCCGCGGCCATCACCTCGGGAAACAGGTCCGGGGTGCACGCGAACGCGGGCGCGCCGAGGGCCGCGAGCGCCGCCGCGTGCTCCCGGTCGTAGGCGGGCGCGCCCTCGTCGCTGAGCGCGAGCAGCGCGACGAACTGCACGCCGGCCGCCTTCATCGCCGCCACCCGCTTCAGCATCTCGTCGCGTATGCCGCCCTCGTAGAGGTCGCTGACCAGGACGACCACGGTCTCCGCCGGACGGGTGATCAGGGACTGGCAGTACGCGAGCGCGCGGTTGATGTCGGTGCCGCCGCCGAGCTGGGTGCCGAACAGCACGTCGACCGGGTCGTCCAGCTGCTGTGTCAGGTCGACCACGGCGGTGTCGAAGACCACCAGGTGCGTGTCCAGGGAGCGCATCGAGGCGAGCACCGCGCCGAACACCGAGGCGTGGACGACCGACGCGGCCATCGACCCGGACTGGTCGATGCACAGCACGACGTCCTTCTTCACGGCGTGTTCGGCGCGGCCGTGGCCGATCAGGCGCTCGGGGACGATCGTGCCGTGCTCGGGCAGGTAGTGCTTGAGGTTGGCGCGGATGGTGCGGTCCCAGTCGATGTCCCGGTGCCGGGGGCGGTGGACCTTGGCGGCCCGGTCCAGCGCGCCGGTGAGCGCGGTGCGGGTGCGGCCGGCCAGCCGCTTCTCCAGGTCCCGCACCACCTTGCGCACGACGGCGCGGGCGGTCTCCCGGGTGGTCTCGGGCATCGCCTTGTTCAGCGACAGCAGCGTGCCGACCAAGTGGACGTCCGCCTCGACCGCCTCCAGCATCTCGGGCTCCAGCAGCAGGGCGGACAGGCCGAGCCGGTCGATCGCGTCGCGCTGCATGACCTGGACGACGGGCGTCGGGAAGTACCTGCGGATGTCGCCGAGCCAGCGCGCCACGTGCGGCGCGGACCCGCCGAGCCCCGCGCCGCGCTCCCTGCCCCGGCTCGCGGCGCCCCCGCCGGCCCCCGGGCCGTCCCCGTACAGCGCGGCGAGCGTCCGGTCCACCGCGGCGTCCTCCCCGCCCAGTTCATGCCCGGTGCCGTCCGCGCCCCCGCCGCCGAGCACCAGCCGCCAGCGCCGCATCCGCTCGTCGCCCCCGCCGGGGTGGGCGGCCGGCCGCGGGCCGCGGGGGGTGCTGCCGGGGGCGCCGGCGGGAGTGCCGGCCGGGGCGCCGACCTGCGGGTCAGTCGGTGAGGTGGTCATCTGCCAGTTCCCCCAGGTCCGTTGTGGTCGTGGTACCGAGCAGGAGCCGTACGGTGTGCACGGCCGCGTCGG
>JAJSZB010000712.1:0-1399 GCA_050613715.1 Streptomyces sp. IBSBF 3018 | reverse complement strand
CTCCCCGGCCGCACGCACACCCCGCCGCTCCCCCGCCGCACGGTCGGCGGTCCCGCGATCGCCCGCACCGCGGTCGGCGGTCCCACGGTCGCCCGCACCGCGGTCGCCCGCCGCACCCGCACCCGCCGTGCGGTCGTGGGTCGCGCTGCCGCCGGGCAGGCCGTCGCCCGGCGTGCCGTCGCCGGCCACGCGGTCGTGCGTCACGTGCGCGCCTCCCTCGTCCGCCGCGGGACCGCCTGCCCCGCCGCCGTCCGTCGTACCGTCGTCCCTCATGCCACCGTCCCTCATGCGGTCGTCCCTCGCGCGGTGGCCGTCCCCGGGGGACCCGCCGTCGCCGTTCGCGCGGCCCCGCCGCCGCCCGTCATGCCGTCCCGTCCGCGCGGACCGGCGAGCCGGTCGTCAGGGCCGCGTCGACCTCCTCGGTCGTCGGCATCGCGGTCGAGCACTCCAGGCGGCCGGCCACCAGCGCCCCCGCGACGTTGGCGAACTCGATCACCCGGCGCAGGTCCCAGCCGCTGAGCAGACCGTGCACGAGGGCGCCGCCGAACGCGTCGCCCGCGCCGAGCCCGTTGACGACCCGGACCGGGAACGGCGCGACCTCGACGCGCTCCTCGCGGGTGGCCGCGAGCACGCCCTTGGGGCCCTGCTTGACCACGGCGAGATCCAGGCCGCGGTCCAGCAGGGCGTCCGCCGCGCGCCACGGGTCGCGCTCGCCGACCGCGACCTCGCACTCCTCGCGGTTGCCGACCGCGACGGTCACGTGGTCCAGCGCCCGGCCGACCTGCTCGGCGGCCTCCTCGGGCCCGGCCCAGAACATCGGCCGGTAGTCCAGGTCGAGCACCGTGTGCGGGCGGCGGCCGCGGGCCCGCCAGCCGGCGAAGTGCGCGGCGCGGCTGGGCTCCGCGGACAGGCCGGTGACGGTCGACCAGTGCACGCCCGCCGCGCGGATCGCGTCCAGCGGCAGCTCGTCCGGTTCGATCATCAGATCGGGCGCGCCGCCGTGCCGGTAGAAGTACAGCGGGAAGTCGTCCGGCGGGAACACCTCGCAGAACGTCACCGGCGTGGGCGGGCCGTCCGGCGCGGTGATCGGCGTGATGTACGCGGAGTCGACGCCCAGGCGCGCGGCCTCGGCCCGGACGTAGCGGCCGAACGGGTCGCGGCCGACCCGGGTGACCAGCGCGGCGTCGCGGCCGTGCCGGGCCGCGGCGACCGCGACGTTGGTGGCGCTGCCGCCGAGGAACTTCTCGAACCGCTTGACCTCGTCGAGGCCGACGCCGTGGTCCAGCGGGTAGACGTCGACGCCGGTCCGTCCGATCGCGAGCAGGTCGTGGGCCATCGCTCAGCCCTCCCCCCGGCGCGGCGCACCGCCGGACACGGCGGAGGGCGGGGGCGCGGGAGG
>JAJSZB010000711.1:0-1405 GCA_050613715.1 Streptomyces sp. IBSBF 3018 | reverse complement strand
TGGGGCCGGAGGAAGGGCCGGCGGGGGAGCCGGTGGACGCCGCGGCGGCCGTGCGGATCGACCCGCTGGCCGTGCTCGCCGCGACCGCGGGGTACGACGACGCGGAGCGCTGGTGGGAGGACGCCGTGGAGCATCGCGGCGGGGAGGGGGACGCACTGGCGCCGTTCGCCGCGCTCGCCGAGGCCATGACGGCGATCCGGGAGACGTACGGCGACGGGGGGTACGAGCAGGACGCGGTGCGCGAGGCGCACATGCGGCTGCGGCTGCGGGAGGCCCGGCGGGCGTACGAGCGCACGGCGGTGGTGTGCGGCGCCTGGCACGTGCCGGCGCTGACCGCGCGGACCACGGCCGCCGCCGACAAGGCCCTGCTCAAGGGCCTGCCCAGGACCAAGGTCGAGACGACCTGGGTGCCCTGGACGCACCGCAGGCTGGCCAGGGCGAGCGGGTACGGCGCGGGGATCGACTCGCCGGGCTGGTACCGCCACCTGTTCACCGCGCAGGACCGGCCGGTGGAGCGGTGGCTCACCAAGGTCGCCGGGCTGCTGCGCGCGGAGGGCTTCCCGGTGTCCTCCGCGCACGTGATCGAGGCGGTGCGGCTCGCCGAGACGCTCGCGGCGATGCGCGGCCGCCCGCTGGCCGGGCTCGGCGAGACCACCGACGCGGTCAGGGCGGTGATGTGCGACGGCTCCGACGTGCCGCTCGCGCTGATCCGCGACCGGCTGGTGGTGGGGGACGTGCTCGGCGAGGTGCCGCCGGACGCGCCTGCGGTGCCGCTCGCCCGCGACCTGGCCCGCGAGCAGCGCCGGCTGCGCCTCAAGCCCGAGGCGGCGGAACGCGAACTGGAGCTGGACCTGCGCCGCGACCTCGACGCGGACCGCAGCCGGCTGCTGCACCGCCTGCGGCTGCTGCGCATCGCGTGGGGCGAGCCGGTGGCGAGCCGCGGCGGCAAGGGGACGTTTCGCGAGACCTGGCGGCTGCGGTGGGAGCCCGAGTCGGCGATCGGCGTCGCCGAGGCGGGCGTGTGGGGCACCACGGTCCGGGCCGCCGCGACCGCCCGGGTCGAGGACGCGGCGACCGGCTCCGCGACCCTCGCCGAGGTCACCGCGCTCGCCGAGGTGTGCCTGCGGGCCGGGCTCTCCGAGGCCCTGCCCGTGGTGATGCGGGTGCTGGCCGACCGCGCGGCCCTGGACGCGGACGTGGCCCACCTCGCGGCGGCGCTCCCCGCCCTGGTCCGCGCGGTCCGCTACGGCGACGTGCGCGGCACCGACTCCGCCGCCCTCACCGAGGTCGCCGAGGGCCTCGCCGAACGCGTCCGCATCGGCTTCCCCGCGGCCTGCGTCAACGTCGCGCCCGACGCGGCCGTGCACACCGTACGGCTCCTGCTCGGTACCACGACCACAACGGA
>JAJSZB010000710.1:0-1415 GCA_050613715.1 Streptomyces sp. IBSBF 3018 | reverse complement strand
GGGCGGCGTGCGCGGGGCGCGGGGCTAGGACGCGGCGCGGGTCGCGGGGGCGTCGGCGCGGGCCGGGCCGCGTACCTCCAGGCCGGCCAGCAGCTCGGCGGTGGCCGCGGCGACGGCCTCCACCGCGGCGTCGAACACCTCGCGGTTGTGCGCGGCGGGCGCGCGGAACCCGGAGACCTTGCGGACGTACTGCAGCGCGGCGGCCCGCACGTCCTCGTCGTGCACCTCGGGGGTCATCGGCGGGCGGAGGGTCTTGATGCTTCTGCACATGCCCCCAGTGTGGCGCGCCCCTACGACAGTCCCGCGACCCCTTGGCGTACGGGCGCGGTGGTGCTTCAATACTCCGCATTGGTTAGGAAGCTTTCCTAACTCAGACGCACGTGCACGCGTACCGAGCCTCCCTCGTACGAACCCTCGAAACGGAGACGCACATGCAGTCCTCCCCCCACTCCCCCCGCTCGTCCGACTCCCCCCACACTCCTCCCTCCGGGCACGCCCGCACCAGGCGTCCCGGCCGCCGGGTCGCGCTGCTCGCCGCGGCCGGCGTGCTCGCCGCGGGCGGCGCGTCCCTCGCGCTGGCCGGCACCTCCGACGCGGCCGTCACACACGGGCACCACGCGGCCCGCGCCGCCGCGGCCGCGCCGAGGACGGACGCGGCGGGCCTGGACGACCCGCACAAGAAGGAGATCGCGATGGAGCTGGTCTCCTCCGCGGAGAACTCCTCGCTGGACTGGAAGGCGCAGTACAAGTACATCGAGGACATCGGCGACGGCCGCGGCTACACCGCGGGCATCATCGGCTTCTGCTCCGGCACCGGCGACATGCTCGAACTGGTCCAGCACTACAAGGACCTGGAGCCCGGCAACGTCCTCGCCAAGTACATCCCCGCGCTGCAGCGGGTGAACGGCACCGACTCGCACTCCGGGCTGGGCAGCGCGTTCGTCAGCGACTGGAAGAAGGCGGCGAAGGACACCGTCTTCCAGCAGGCGCAGAACGACGAGCGCGACGCGGTCTACTTCGACCCGAGCGTCGGCCAGGCCAAGTCCGACGGGCTGGGCACCCTCGGGCAGTTCATCTACTACGACGCGATCGTCATGCACGGCCCCGGCGACGACCCGGTGAGCTTCGGCGGCATCCGCAAGACCGCGATGAAGAAGGCGAAGACGCCGGCCCAGGGCGGCGACGAGACCGCCTACCTCAACGCCTTCCTCGACGCGCGCAAGGCCGCGATGAAGACCGAGGACGCGCACGACGACACCAGCCGCGTCGACACCGAGCAGCGCGTGTTCCTCAACGCGGGCAACCTCAACCTCGACCCGCCGCTGAAGTGGAAGACCTACGGCGACCCGTACGAGATCCTCACCCTCCCCTGACCCGGGGCGCCGCCCCACACCTACTTCTGGGCCCCCACGGGG